>NC_014844.1:302425-604851 GCF_000176915.2 Pseudodesulfovibrio aespoeensis Aspo-2 | reverse complement strand
CAGGACCACCACAGGGCAACCCTGCAGGATGGCGCGGGCGATGGTGATGCGCTGGCGCTGTCCGCCCGAGAGCCGGGTGCCGCGCTCCCCGGCCATGGCCTCGTATCCGTTGGGCAGTTCGCTGATGAAGTCGTGCGCCTGGGCGGCGCGGGCGGCCTGTTCCACCTCCTCCATGGAGGCGTCGGGACGGCCCATGCGGATGTTGGCGGCAATGGTGTCGTGGAAAAGAAATGCGTCCTGAAAGACGAAGGAGACGTTGCCCATCAGGGTCTGCGGGGTCATGTCGCGCACGTCTGCCCCGCCGATCCGTACCGCGCCCCGGCGCACGTCCCAGAAACGAGGGATCAGCCGCGCCACCGTGCTCTTGCCCGCGCCCGACGGACCGACCAGGGCTGTCACGGTCCCGGTTGGCACCGTGAAGCCGATGTCGATCAGGGCGTCGTCATCCCGGCCTTCGTAGGCAAAGCTGACGTTCTCAAAGGTCACGGACGCGTCCTGCGGCAGGGTCTCCCTGACCGAGGCGGGCAGCTCGGGCACGGCCATGAGCTCATGGATGCGGCGCGCGCTGGCGTTGGCCTTGCGGATGAAGAAGTTGAGCCACATGAGCGGGGCCAGGGATTCGGCCATGCCTGTTCCAAGCAGGAGGACTGCGGCCCAGGAGGCGAAATCCAGATCACCGCCGTGGTAGAGCATCAGCCCGCCCAGCGTCAGGGCCAGCAGGGTGGGCATAGGGGCAAGCACCGTGATGGCCAGCTTGCCGCTGGTGCCGGAGACCCGAAGCCACTCGGACATGGTCGCCTTGAATCCGTCCAGGGCGGCCTGGTAGCGGCCAAAGGAGGCGGCGCCGTCGTCAAAGGTCCGCACCACGGGCATGGCCTGGACAAACTCAACCACCGTGCCGTTGATCCGTTCCCGCTCCGCGTCATAGCGGCGTTGCAGCTCGGTCTTGCCGCGCATGCACAGGCACACCGCCAGGGCGCCGACCAGCAGCACGCCGAGCGCCACCAGCGCCAGCCGCCAGTCTATGGCCAGCAGCAGGGCCAGCGTGACCACGGGCGTAGCCACGCCCCGGCCCAACAACGGCGTGCTGTCCGCCACGAACGCGTGCAGGTTCTTGACATCGTCCTGCACCACCTTGGTGATGACCCCGGACCCCTGCCCCAGAAGATAGCCCAGGGGAATCCGGGCCAGGTGGTCCGTCAGTCCGGTACGCAGCCTGACCTCCAGCTTGAAGGCCGCCAGGTGGGAGACGGTGAATGCCTGCACCCGCAGCAGGATGCTGACCAGGGTCAGCCCGATGGACAGGCACACCCAGACCCAGAGCCGGGGATCGTGACCCAGCAACGCCGTGACCACCAGGGCCAGCGCGGCCACTCCGGCCAACCCGGCCACCGAGCCAATGGCCGACATGGCTATGGCCGTGCGGATGCCCGCCCGCACCGGGCGCATCAGCTCCCAAATGCCGGGAATCCGTTCTTCCCGATGCCGGGCGGAACCGACATGTTCCTGCCCGCAGCCCGAACAATCTTCCTGTGATCGCATTGAATACCTCGCTTGGCAAAGAAGGAGACGCCGGGCATGGCGTCCCCGATCCGCTTTGATCGCCGCATTGGAGCGGAACACGAGGACAATGCAGGGGCCAGGGCGGGAATTCCACCCCGATCGGTAATAACTGAATCGCGACCGGGAAAAACTCCACCGGGATTCACGGGCAGGCAGCTACGGTCAGAAAGAAAGATTCAGAAAACAGCCCCGCCCCGATCCTCGCGATCCATATCCGGGGGAGGCGTTTCTCCTCATCGGCAGAGGCAGGAGGATGGCAGATAGCCGTGGAACCGCTTGAACGCGCGGCTGAAATGGCTGGGATTGGAATACCCGACAAAGGTGGCCGCCTGGAGCACCGAGCAGCGACTGGACTCAATGAGGGCCAGGGCGCTTTCCATCCGGATTCTTCGGACATACTCGCCGATGGACAGCCCGGTGCGCTCACGGAAATCCGTCTTGAGGTAGCACTCGTTGACCCCGACCCGGCGCGACAACGCGGAGATGGTGGGCGGCGCGCCCCACTCTTCGTCAAGGATGTCCACCGCCGCCTCCACGGCCTTCCGTCGCTGCGACCGGTCTTCCTGCATGCGCTCCGGCAAAGAGCCATCAAGCGCAAGAGCCTGGCTCAGATAATCCAGGGCGCGCGACTCGAACATCAAGCGCCCGCAAACGGTGTCATGCTCGGTCATGAGCAGGCTGCGGGCAACCTGCATGAGTGGATGGCAGGCTGACAGGCAGCGCATCCTGGGGAACGACCCGCACACCATGAACTCCCTGTGGCTGAGACGCTTGTCCACCATCCGTTCGAGAGTCCGGCTGAGCTTGCAGGAGGCTGTGCCGAGCCAATGGTCCAGCATGCTCCTCGACACTTCGACCGATACGCCGCTGATGAGCTCACCGGCGGGATGGGTGCAACGGACCTCGTCCTCCGCCCCTTCGGCAGAGAACCAGACATCACCGGCGCGCACGGTCTCCGACCTCCCGTCGCCCAGGGAAGATATTCTGAATGATCCCGTCAGCATGATGCTGAACTGAAGGGATGAGCAATACTTCCTGTAGTCACCTTCCGGTGCGGTGTCGAACTTGTAGCCGCATATACCCACGTTGGGGCCGCTGCCAAGATGCAGCACCTCGGTGAATCCCGCGCCAAACCCCTGGACCACCTCCCAGCGGCAGCCAGAGCAAAGCGGCTGTGCAGGCCGGGGCATCTCCTCGAACATACCGAGGCTGCCGTAATATTCCCGATGCCGGGCAACCATGGGAGAGGGGTCCCCGACCCCCGCGCCCTGGTCCAAATCCATGAACATGGCACAAACCTCACAGCCTCAACAAGGCGTTTAGGAACAATCCGCAGAACAAAAAGAAAAGCAAAGCCTGCGCCCAGGCATGGGAAACAGCCCCCATCTTTCGTGATTTTGAATTTCATTATCAACAAGGTGTTGCACTGTCAAGCGATCATGGCAGATCATTTTTAGAATGTATCCGTCAATAACTCCTGTTTTTATCAAGGTGAAGATAGCAGCAGCCAAATGAGTCAAAGCCATGTGAGATGAAAGAAGTTATCAAATCTAACCAAGAGTATCTGAAACGGTTGAGCCAAGACAGGCTCACATCAACGACCCATCCGAGGTTTGAAGTCAGGGTTGCGCTCTTTTTCCGCAACCTCTTCTCCTCGTGGCCGAACATGCGGAGCATACCCTGCTTTTTCGATAGCATTTCGCGGCCCCTCACCTGCATATCCCGCATCAGCGCAAAGATTTTCAGCCACTTCAAGCTCTGCTGGCTTGCATGCGCCCTTCAATCCCTTGAGCCGGAGCCGCCTCCGCCATCCCTCTCGCCGTCGCCTGCGTGGATGACGACGCAAGCAAAGTCGCTGGGGCAAGGCCGTCCGGCGAAGACGGACGCCCGAAGGGCTCGGCCTTGCCCCGGCGGCTGCTTGCGTCACGCTCGCGGAAAAAACGGCGGGAGGGGGAAATATCCCTTCGCTGAAGCTTGCGCGAAGGTTTTGCGGCGTCATATGGTAGGGCATATCCGTTGGATAATTTCGTAATCAAAAGGAGGTATGACGCAACCAAGGCGCGTTCATAAGTTTTGACGAAGTCTAAACTGATGAACGCTTAAAGTGGCACTAACATGCCGTAACACCGAGCACTTCGCTGCCGTTCATTTCCAAACGGCACAGTTTCACATCCAAACGCCAGGCTGGAACACAGCACCCCCGCCGGACAAACGGTAGATGTCTAGAAATCTGCCGTTGTCAAAATTCCCCCACGGCCACCGCTTTATGCGCAGGACGAACGAGCCTGCGTGGTGGCACCCCTTATTGACTGGATTTTCAGGATTTTTTCTTCTGTGGGAAACGGACATTGATTTGTCTCGTGTCGGTTGTTGTGTGGCGCATTCGCGCCATAGGCAGGTCATTCCCCGGCAAACGGGGAAGGTCCGACCTGCTTTGTCCCGGGGCGCTGCCCCGAACTTCAGGAAGGAGATCCATATGAAGTGCGCGAACAGGGCAACCCTGTCCGGCCCCAAATCGAAACAGTACAGGACCCACCAAAACGCCAAGGCCTTTGCCAGGCGGCTTCGCCGTGCGGGCTTGGGTGTTCGCAAATGGACCAATATCACGAGCACGCATTTTGCGGCAGTTGCCCGGCAAATGAAAGACGATGGCAGGGGTGACGGGTGCATCGCCGAAGTTTTTCCGGCGGCCCGTGACGACATCAAAGTCACTGCCGGCCATTCCCCCGCCCGCCGTGACGTGTCCGATGCCTGCCTTGGCAACAGCCATTGACAGAACCCCGCTTCGGCGGGGTTTCCTTTCGGGCGTGAGGTCGCCAAATGAGGTCCGCTACCTGGGAACGAATGTCGATTTCGTCAGATGAGGTTGCGAGGCGCAGCGGTTGAGATTGACTCGTTCATTCAATCCGGCAGCGCTCTGGCATCAGACCGATGGTGCCAGTCTCTGCACCAAAAATGGTACTCGAAAGCAAGGAGGCCCGAGTGCCACCGGGAAAAATGTCACTTTCTGAAATTTTCCCCCTTGCCGAGCTTGCGTTTTCATATTCCGGGAGTGTCAAACTGACCTGTGGGGCGACAATCCATGTCGGCTCACGGCGGACAGGGCGAGAGATTCAATGAAAAGACCGGGGAAGAATTGTGGGCTTTGACAACGAAGCGGAACTGAGCATACTCACCGTGAAGGATGTCGCAGACTATCTGGGCAAAAGCGTGGACTGGGTCTACGGCCATGCCGAAGACATCGGCGGCGTCAAACGCGGTGGGTCATGGTTCTTCCCTTCCCGGAGGGACATTTATGACCATCTATTCCAAAGCCGGAAAAGGGTTCCGGTACGACTTCATGGTGAAGGGCAAGCGCTACACCAAGGCGTGGTTTGGGACAAAACGCGAAGCGCAGGCGGCGCAGGCGCAAAGAAAAAAGGAGGTGGCGAAGGCAGACGGGATGGCCGAAAGGAACGACATGGACTTGCTTGACATGCTCAACAGGCGACTTGATGCGCTGCTGGAGCGCTGCTTTTCGACCCAATATTACAAGAACACCCGCTACGCCGCCCAGCGGCTGCTCAGGCACTTTGGCGACGTGCCGTGCAGCACCATCACCAGCAGAATGGCTGACGATTACCTGCTGTCCCGGTCCAGGTCGTCGACGCCCGTGGCGGCCAATGCCGATCTGCTGCTACTGCGGGCAACATTCGCCTGGGCCATGAAAAGGGGACAGCGGTTCATCGCCGACAACCCCTTTGCCGGGCTAGAATCGTTTCCAAGCCATTTGGCCGAGAAGAAGAAGCGGACACCGGATTCCCAGGCACTGGACCGGATCATTGCGGCGGCCAAACCTGAAGACCAGCCATACCTGTGGGTGATCCGCGAGACCCTGGCTCGAAGCGTCGAGGTGCATCGGCTGAAATGGAAGCGGGTCAACTTCGAAGAGCGGTACGTGGAGTTGAAGACCTTCAAGAACAAGGACCGCAAGCCCGTGCTCAGGCAGGTACCGATGACCGACAAGCTCTACGAGGTGCTCAGTGAGCTGTATGCCAGGCGCGACCCTGAAAAGGAATGGGTGTTCTGGTGCCGCAGCTACAGCCACAAGCAGAAACGGATGGTGGTCGGGCCGTACACCAAGGGTCGCTACTCCATGCTCAAGACGGCATGCGAGAAAGCCGGTGTCGGCTACTATTCCTTCCATCGATTCCGGGCATCGGGCGCTTCGGTGATGGACAACAACGGCGCGCTCATCTCGGGCATTCAGCATCTGCTGGGGCATGCCGACCGACGGAGCACCGAGATCTATCTGGAAAAGCTGCGGAACGTGGAACGGGACGCCATGGCAATCTATGAAGCCCAAAGTCGCCAGGTTGCCTGACAGATTCACACACGGCAGTCACACACAAAGATCAACGGGCTGCGACCAATCGGTCGCAACCCGTTGAAAACAGAAGGCAAGAGCCGATAGTCCCACACAAGGTGGCGGCTATTTCCAAAAGTTTTCCCCCCGGAATCTCCCACCCACACCCAGCCCCTCCCATATGAAACGGCTGGCCTGTCCGTGTGGACAGGCCAGCCGTTTCATGTGCTGGTGCGTGGGGGTTAGTCGAAGAGTTTGTCCACTTCTTCGTAGACGTAGCGCATGTACATCATCTTGGGTGAGCCGCCCATGGCGACTGCGAGGAGTCCGGCGTCGATGATTTCGTCGCGGCTGGCACCGTGGGTGGCGGCGTTCTGCACGTGGAGCGAGATGCACATGTCGCATTGGGAGAGGATGGAGCAGGCGATGAGGATGAGGGACTGATATTTGTCCTCGATGGCGCTGCCCTTCTTGATGGTGGCGGTGAACCCCTGGTATGCCTTGAAGACATCCCGGCGGTTCTTGTTCATCTGGCGAAAGAGTTCGGTGGCCTTTTCTGCGGGTTCGGACATGATCGCCTCCTTGAAAGGTACTGTGGGAGAAGCTGTTCAGGCTGGCAGCGTTGTCGAGCGCCTTCGGATCCCCCGGCTCCGGGGGCCATCCCCGGAGCCGGAGTATCTATGAGAGGGAGAGAGTCCCGATTGGGAGATCAGGGACTACATCCAAAAAAACACCCTGTAAAGCGAAATTCCCACGCTGTTTTTTCAAATTCCAAGAATTTTATTGCGCATTTTCTCAAAAAAGCAGCCGATTTCGCCAAGCTGGGCAAAATCGGCTGCAACTGCTTTCCTTTTGGAAAAACCGTTTCCGGCGATCCTGCCCGCTATTCTTCCCTGCCGTGGATGAGGGTGTAGAGCGCGCCCTTTTGCTCGAGCAGTTCCTCGTATGGTCCCTGTTCCACGATCTTTCCCGCCTTGAGCACCACGACCTTGTCGTAATAGGGGAGCATGTCCAGGCGGTGGATGACCGCGAGCACGGTGGACTTGCCCTTGAGGTTGGAGGTGATGATGTTCTGCACCCGGCCCTGGGACTTGTTGTCCAGAGCGGCAGTGGCCTCGTCGAGGATGAGCACGGGCGGGCTCTTGAGGAAGGTGCGCGCCAGGGCGATCTTCTGGCGCTGTCCGCCCGAGAGGCGGTCGCCCATGGAGCCCACCTCAAATCCCAGGCCGATCTCGGCCACGGGTTCGAGCGCGCCTTGCATGATCAGGGCCTGCATGATGCGGTGGTTGATCTCGTCCTCGGCTCCGGGCGAATCGGTGCGCACACGACCAAAGAGGATGTTGTCCTGGATGTTGAGGCTCTCGATGTAGGAGTCGGCGAGGAAGAAGCTGAAGGCGTCCGGGAAATCCTGCCCGGCCAGGGCGATGAAGTCGCGGCGCGAATTGACCACGCGGCTGACGAACCCCTTGTCCAGGTCCATCTGCCGATGCACGCCGGGGATGAAGCCGAGAGCCAGCCTGATGATCAGCCCGGTCTCCTCCTTGTTCAGCGGCTCGCCCGAATCGAGACGGTTGGCGACCATCAGATAGTCGCCGTAGCGCGCCTCGGGGATGGGGCAGCCGGCAAAGGCATCGTGGGCGGGTTCGGGCCCCATCTCGTCGGTGACGACCCTGGCCAGGGTTTCACCCAGCACCATGAGGTGGGCCATGAGGCCGTGGCTCTCCAGGAACTCGATGAACCAGGGCAGCATGGGCAGGTGTTCCTGGTCGAATTCATCCTTGACGGGCGCGCCAAAGGCGATGTTTTCGACCACCGTCATGTAGCGGCTGTAGGTACCCTGGTCGAAGAATTCGATGTGTTCGGCCACATCGGCAAACATGCCGGTCTCGCCCTGCTGGAACTCGCGGCGCGAGGCCACGATGATGTCGCGCAGGCCGGGGTTCTTCGCCTCCTCGCCCAGCCGGGCGCGCAGGGCAAAGGCGAGGATATCGGTGAACAGCCCCACCTGCTGGGTGAGCTTGATCAGGGTATCGAGATCCGGCTCTCCGCCCGATTCGGTACAGCCGCCGCCCTGCATGGACAGCGCGCGGCAGGAATAGAGCAGGTTGTCGCGCACCGTGCCGTCGAAGATGAAGGGATGCTGGGCCACCATGCCCAGGTTGAACGAGATATCGGGCTTGGTCAGCTCCGTGACCTCGCGCCCGCCCACCAGGATGCTGCCGCCGGTGTACTTGTAGAGTTGGGCAACGCACAGGGCCAGGGTGGACTTGCCCGAGCCGGAGAAGCCAACCAGGGCCACGTGTTCGCCGCCCTTGACCGAGAGCGACACCCGGTCGAGCAGCTTGATGTTGCCGCCGACCACGAACGAAAGGTCGCGCACCTCGATGTCGTTGTCGAGCCGGTAGGGTTCGCGGCCCTCCACGGCCTGGGCGAACTCCGGGGCGTGGTCAAAGGCGCGCATGATCTGCTTGTAGCGCACCGAGCTGTCCTGATAGACCTGCCAGAACTCCATCAACTCCTTCCACGGGTCGTAGAGCTTCTCGTAGGCCGAGAGGAAGGCGACGATGGCGCCCACGTCGAATTGGCCCTTGATGGCGTAGTAGCCGCCGATGAGAAAAAGGATGAACGGCCCAAGGCTCATGAAGAAGTTGTTGATGAACTTGATGCCGAACCGCAGCGCGTTCTGCATCAGGGTGGCCTTGTAGAGCTTGGTCAGGATATTCTTGAACCGCGCCTTTTCAAGGGGAATGGAGGCGTTGGAATGGACCTCATGCACGCCGGTGACTGCCTCGCCCACCAGCCCGGAGAGGCGCTGGGTGTGCTTGATGCGCTGCCGGTTGGCCCGGCGGAAATATTTCTGGATGCGCGGCAGGAGAATGAGTTCGATGGGATACAGGGTGATGGAGATGATCCCGATGGTCGGGTTGAGGTAGATCATGTACCCGGCCATGGCGAAGAAGGTCAGAATGTTGACAGCGGGCACGGCCACGGCCTGACCGATGAAGGTGGCCACCGGGATGAACTCGGTGATGATGTAGGAGATGACGTTGCCCGGCGAGGTGCGGCGGTAGAACTGGATGGGCAGGGAGAGCAGGTGCTCGTAGAGCCGCTCGCGCACGGTCATCAGCGTTTTTTCGCCAATGTAGTTCTGCATCAGGTTGATGACATATTTGAGGATGCCCGCCAGGGTGACCGTGCCTATGTACAGGCCGCAGTAGAGGTACAGGGCGTGCAGATCCTTCATGCCTATGGCTTCGTTGATGATCCGCTTTTGCATCTCAAGCGGCAGCACGCGCATGACCACCGTGACCACGATAATGCCGACCACGATGAGCTGGAGGTGGAGATTCCTGAAGAGGACCCAGGAATAGAGGGAGGTCTTGGTGATCCGCTTGGTTTCGTTGGGATGTGGCATGATAGGTTCCCTGCGATGGAAGAATTTGAACGCCACAAACCTATAAACGGAATATAGTTCTTTTCCAAGCGCAAAGTGTGCTATATTCGGATAGGCGCACACGGCGGCAAGGGGCGCGATTCCGCGCCGCCCAGGCCCGCCCGGCGAGGTGACGATTTATGAACCTGTCCATCCGCATAAAAATATTCCTCGTGCTTGTCGCGTTCAGCCTGCTGCCGCTGTTCCTCTCGCGCACCGTCACCAGCCACACCGCCACGACCATGGCCGAGACCCTCTCGGACAGAACCCGGACCGAACTGCTCGACATCGTCACCGCCGAGTTGCAGCACAGCGCCATGTCCATTCTGCGCACCGTGGAGGGTCGCGGCCAGGCCCTCAGGCTCGGGACCATGATGCTGGCCCGCCAAGCCGGGAGCCTGCTGGACGAGACCAAGCCGGAGAGCCTGACCTCGGCCCGGCCCCCCTCCCCCTGGCCCCTGGCCCAAAAGATCACCGCGCCCAAGGGCCGCTACGACAAGCAGATCATGCACGGCGCGACCATTTCGCTGCTCGTGGACTTCGAGGCCCAGACCTTCCACGTCTCGCCCTTTGTGCGCGACACGTCGGTCCTGTCCCAGGTGGACCGACTCCACGGGCTGCTCCCCACCTTTGCCGATGTCTATGCCCAGCTGGACTCCAGCGCCACCTGGGTCCAGGTGGGGCTCGAATCCGGCCTGCTCGTGCGCTATCCCGGCCTGGACAGTTTCCCCATGGTCTACGACCACCGCGACCAGCCGTGGTATGAAAACGTCAAGGCCAGTGGACATGCCGTCTGGACCCTGCCCCAGATCGACCCCACCACCCGACAGGTGATGGCCACCATCGCCCATCCGGTGCATGACGCCTCCGGCGGATTCGCCGGGGTGGCGGCCATCGACATCCCCATCCAGTCCGTGCTGCACGAGACGGATATCACCTCGCGCTGGAGCGAGGACACCCGCTCGTTCATGGTCGCACGCGATCCCGGGGGCGGCCTGCTCATCCTGGCCCAGCAATCCTATGAGGCCACGAAGAGCCAGCACTGGCGGGCGGGCATCGAGCCGGAGCGGATGGCCTCGGACGATTCCGAGGCGTTTGCCCGTCTGCTGGCCGCCATGGACGCGTCCGACAGCGGGGCCATGCGGTTGCCTTACCACGGCGAGGACAGCGTCTGGGCCTTTGCCTCCAACCCGAACTTCAGTTTTCTGCTCATCGCGCCCGAGAGCGTGGTGGCCCGACTCCCGGACGAGGTGTCCGGATCGCTGACCACCATGTTCAACAGGATCAGGTCGGTCTCGGCCATCATCTCGGCCATCATGCTCGTGGCCACCGGGCTCATCGCCTGGTTCGGCTCCAGGGCCATCACCCGGCCCATCATCCGCATGACCGAGGCCGCCGAGCGGCTGTCGCGTGGGGACTTTTCGGCCAGAATGGACACCGTCAGGACCGGCGACGAACGCGACGTGCTGACCGACTCCTTCAACAACATGGTGCCCAAGCTGGCCGAGCATGTGCGCCTGTCGCGCGACCTGGCCCTGGCCGAGGAGGTGCAGGGGCTGCTCCTGCCCGGCAGCGTGCCGACCCTGCCCGGCTACGAGATCGCCGGAGGCATCGTCTACTGCGACCAGACCGGCGGCGACTACTACGATTTCCTCGACACCAGAGTGGAGCATGGCCGCGCCCTGGGCGTGCTGCTGGGCGACGTGTCGGGCCACGGCGTGCCCTCGGCCCTGATCATGGCCTCGGCCAGAGGCCAGATGCACAGCCTGACCGAGGTACCCATGAGCGCCGAGGCGCGAATCTCCACGGTCAACGCCAGCCTCGCCCGCGACCTGGACGGCACCGGACGGTTCCTGACCCTGTTCTACCTGGAACTGCTCGACGGCTCGGGCTCGGTCCGCTGGGTGCGCGCCGGACACGACCCGGCCATCCGCTACTCGCCGGACAGGGACGAGTTCGGCGAGCTGGACGGCGCGGGCCTGCCCCTGGGGGTTGCCAGCGATTTCGTGTATGTGGAGGAGCACACCGTGCTTGAGGAGGGCGAGTTGCTCGTCCTGGCGACGGACGGCGTGTGGGAGGCCCGCGACGAGGCCGGAGAGATGTTCGGCAAGCAGAGAGTGCTTGCCTTAGTCCGGGAGAACGCTCATAAATGTCCCGAAGACATCCGGACCGCGCTCATGCAGGCCGCCACCCGGCATCAGGCCGGCGGCCAGGAGGACGACATGGCCGTGGTGGTGATCAGGAAGACACTCAATGGCTGAGAAACGGGACACCAGCGGGTCGGGCGTCCGCCCGGAGACCATGGGACACCGGCACGGCAGCGCATGGAACAGGGCATGACCAAATACGTCACATCCTTTCGAATGACAAACAAAATGAACTGCTTCAGGCGGTTCCAGCCCGAGGTTGAACAATTCGGCCTGACCCACGGGCTGCCCCCCAAGGCCGTGTTCCACCTGACACTGTGCCTGGACGAGCTGGTCACCAACATCATCGACTACGGGTATGCCGACTTTGACGAGCACCCCATCGACGTGACCATCAGCCTGGACGGCGACTGTGTCACCATCCGCATCGAGGACGACGCCGAGCCGTTCAACCTCCTCGAAGCCCCGGACCCTGAGCTGGAGGTGCCTCTTGAGGATCGGCTGCGCCCCATCGGCGGCATGGGCATCCACCTGGTCAAGAGGATGATGGATCAGATCGAATACGCAAGGGAAAACGGCAGGAACATCCTGCTGCTCAAGAAACGCATCTGCAACGAGTGCTTCCCCGAAGGGGAAAAGCCCGCATAGGGAGGTCTACTGTGGCACTGATAGAATCCAAGGAAAACGAAATCATCATTCTGACCGTGAACGGCAACCTCGACGCCGAAGGCACCCAGGCCATGGAGGAGAAGGTCCTTGCCCTGCTCGAAGCCGGGGAAAAATGCCTGCTCTTCGACTTCTCCGAGCTGGACTATATCAACAGCTCCGGATTGCGCATCCTGGTGCTGGCCTACCAGCGGCTCAAGAAGTCCTCGGGCCGGGTCGCCATCTGTGGGGTCAAGGACTACATCCAGGAAGTGTTCGAGGTTTCGGGCTATGACAAGATATTCCCCCTGTTCCGCGACAGGGAGGGTGCCGTCTCCGGGATGTAGTCGTCCTGGCGGCATATGCCCGCCCGATGGGGCAGGGCGCAGCCCAAAACCCGTTCACCCCTTCTCTGCCTCAGGCAGTCCGGCATACCCGGCCAAGGTCGGCAGTTACTGGTGTGGGCCTGTCAGTTCTCCCTGCTGGGCGTTCCTGCCTGTGCTCCCAACCGGGCCGCCATCCGCCCGCCGATCAGGGCCATGCGCCTGATGGCTGCCTCGGCCATGCCTGTCCTCCTGTGCCGCCCGCATGTCCGGGCCGTCTTTTTTCATGAAAGAGGGACGCCGCAGGGCGTCCCAGAGCATTGACAAAGCCAGCTCTGACAGGCTGTTGAGAAAGGTTCGAGTGCTAGGCGCAAAAAAAGCTCAAGGCCGAAACGTACTCCCTGTACGCGAGGATTTGAGCTTTTTGCAGCAACGCAGCAGATCACCGTTTGTCAACAGCCTGCTAGCGCAACGTGGTCTCGCCCTTGGCACCCTGGAAGAGGTTCGGGGTCGAGGCCATGGCTGTCTGGCGCAGGGTCAGCCGCCCTCTGGAGCGGGACTGCTGAAAGGCCATGCGCCGGGTCTCCAGCCGCTCGAACTGGAGCGTGCGGCGGCCAAGCAGTTGCTCGACCCGCTTCTGGCGCGCGCTGGCCGACAGGCTCGGATTACTGTCCACGTCCCGTTCCCCGGCTGACGGGCCGGTCTCGACACGGGCCAGCATGGCGTCGGGCATGGGCCGTGGCGCCTCATACCGTTTGGGCGCGTCGTAGCCCCTGGCCGAATCAGGCAGGGTAAAGGCGTCGCCAGTGACCACGCCGTCGATCTTGGCCTGGATGACCTCGCCGGGGTCCTTGTCGTTGGCCGCGTACTCATAGGTGAACTCGCCCACAGTGTACACCGACGAGGCGTACTGAAGCGGCGCGAGACCGGCCATGCCGCCAACGCTTAAGAGCGGGCCCACGACCGCGCAGCCAGGCAGGCCGGACAGGCCGACCGCCAGCAGAATGATGATGGCCGTTTTCCTCAAAACGGCCCGTGCGCTTCCTTTCATGGTCACCCCCACAGGTATTTCGTTGACCACCCTCATTCCCCAATGAGCCGGATAACGCATTGCCACCCTACACTCTTTTTTCCTATCGGACAATGTTTACGAAGCATTTAGAGCACTTGAGAAATTAATCATTTTTATGCCCGACAAAACTCAATAAAAACAAACTGTTATTATGTTCATTTTGCGCGACTTTTTTATCCAGGAAAAGCAGAAAGTTGAAAAATTTATCTTGAAATACTTGAGAAAATTAAACGGCAACCGTGCGTGCGCGCCGCTGGCCGGGCGGCTCACGCCTTTACCTTGGTGCGGCAACGGGGTATTCGACAACCCTGATGCACAGCACGCGAGCGCAACAGCCCGGACGGACCGGATTGACCGGACTGCCCCTGGCCGTCTCCTACGGGGCGGTCCCGCTGGCCATGGCCTTCACCGGCCTGGCCGGGATGTCGGTCGATGTATCCCTGTTCCTTCCCTGGCTGATCCTGGCCGCCATCGGCACGCTGACCGCCATGTTCCGCCCTTTCCCCGGCGCACCCGCGCGCACCGGGCGCGTGTTCAACGCCGCGCTCTTCGCGCTCTTCGCTGCCGGGCTTGCTTCTTACGCGCCGGGACTGGTGGCTGCCCTGGCCCCGGCCCTGCCCCATCTGCGCGAGCTCTCCCCGCTGGTCATGCTGCTGCTGTGCGTCCTGTGGGGTGCCACCTGCGGGCTGCCGGACCGGGCCGACCTGCAACGCTTCGGCGCGTTCCTGGGCGCGCTGTGCATCATCGACCTTGCCATCGAGGCAGCCATGTTCCGAGCCGTGCCCGCCGTGCGCCTGATCGGCAATGCGGACGTGCTGGCCGGGCTGCTCCTCGTCTCCCTGTGCGCCGGGCTCAGGCCGGGCCAGGGCGAGCGCGGCATGCGCGAGCCGGATCAGGGGCGCCCTCTGTGGCGCGGGCTGGTCATGCTCGGCCTGCTCGCCTGCCTGTCTCGGCCCGGACTCTTTGCCGGGGCCTGGGTCGTCTTGTGCTTTGGCCGGGGGAGCCTCGGACGGCGCGCCCTGTACAGCGGCGCGTGCGCCGCCCTGCTGGCCGGGACATTCCTGCTCCCGCTCACCGCCTCGGACTCGGCCCGCTTCGTGGATTCCTGGCTGTGGATCGAAGCCCTCAGGCTGTGGGGCACGGACCCGGCCACGCTCCTGACCGGCTTTTCCCTGTCCGTCCCCCTGCCCATCGAGTTCCCGGAGGGCATGACCGCCGTGTGGGAGACGGCCACGGGCACCTCGACCCTGTTCGGGGTTTCGGTCTCGCAGGTTCCGTCCTTCTGGCTGCGCTCGGTGCTGGCCTGGGGCCTTGCCGCGCCCGTGCTCGTGCTGGCAACGCTCCTTCCCATGCTCCTGCGCCGCCCCACCCGGCTGGGCGCGGGGTTGACCGCGGCCCTGTTCGCCCAGGGCATGTCCACCCCCCTGCTCTACGACCCGGCCATGGCCGCCCCGGTGGGCCTGGCCTTCATCCTGGCCCTTGGCAGGCCCAAACCGAAGGCCGACATCCCCACGCCCCACCCGATCCATACCGTAGAACCCGCGCCTGACCCGGTCAGCGAGTGGGATCTGCGTCCCCTGTAACACCACCCTTTCACGCCCAGGTACACCATGACCAAATTTTCCGATACAGCCCCCATCCTCGTGACCTGCCCCAAGGGCATGTCCGGATTCCTGGCAACCGAACTGGCCGGCCTGGGCCTGACCAGCGGCGAGATTCTCGAAGCGGGGGCGCTGGGCAGCGGCACCCTTGAGGACTGCATGCGCCTCAACCTGCAGGTGCGCACCGGCCACCGGGTGCTTTACGAGTTGAAACGGTTCGATGCCCCAGGCCCGGACGAGCTGTACCGAGCGGTCAGATCCATCCCCTGGGAGGAGCACATCCGCAAGGACGGCTACTTCCGGGTGGACGCCTCCATCCGCGACACCGCGGTCACGGACTCGCGATTCGCCTCCGTGCGGGTCAAGGACGCGGTGGCCGACCGGTTCATGGAGCGGTTCGGCAGCCGCCCGGATTCCGGGCCGGAAACGCGCGGGGTCTGCCTCTTCCTCCACTGGCGGGGACGGCTGGCCACCCTTTATCTCGACACCACGGGCGAGCCGCTGCCGCGCCGGGGCTATCGCAAGCGGCCTCACACCGCACCCATGCAGGAGACCCTGGCCGCCGCCTGCGTCATGGCCTCGGACTGGCCAGAGCTGGCCGCGCAGGGCGGCCACTTCATCGCGCCCATGTGCGGGTCCGGCACCCTGGCCATCGAGGCTGCGCTCATGGCCATGCACGGCGCGCCCGGCCTGCTGCGCGACGACTTCGCCTTCATGCGCCTGCCCGGATACGATCCCGCCCTGTGGGAGCGGCTGACCAACGAGGCCGAGGATGCAGAGACCCCGGATTTCGGCGGACGCATCATCGCCACGGACCATGATCCGACGGCCATCGAGGCGGCGCGCGACAACGCCCGCAACGCAGGGGTGGGGGATTTCATCGAGTTCGCGGTCTGCGATTTCAGCCAGACCGAGGTGCCGGACGGACCGGGCGTGGTCATGCTCAACCCGGAATACGGCGAGCGGATGGGCGACGCCAAGGCGCTGGAGCCGGTCTACCAGGCCATCGGGGATTTCTTCAAGCAGCGGTGCGGGGGCAAGAAGGGGTTCATCTTCACCGGCAACCCCGCCCTGTCCAAGTGCGTGGGCCTCAAGGCCAAGCGCAGGCACATCCTCTACAACGCCAAGATCGAATGCCGCCTGCTCGAATACGAGCTCTACGAGGGCACCCGCAAGCAGAAGTGACAAGGGAGCCCGGCCCAGTAGGCCCTGGCCCGGCTCAGTCGAGCACGGCCCGTTCCACCAGCCCGAGCTTGCGCCGCAGGTCGGCGTCGAGCAGGTCGCGCTCGGCGCGCATGGCGGCCAGCAGGGCGTCGCGGTCGTGCATGGTCTGCATCTTGTACCGGTTGCCCAGGGCGTTGCCCTCCTCCTGACCCGACACGCGCGAGGCCGCGCCCGTGCGCTTCTTGTGGCGCACGGTCAGGTGCCCCTGGTAGACAGGGAACTTCCCGGCCTCGCACAGCCGCAGATCGCGCTCCATGTCATCGTACTGGGAGGGTGAGAGGTGGATGGCGAAATCCCCGGTTTCGAGCAGGGTCCGGATGCGGAAGAGGTGGCAGCAGCCCGTGACCGAGGCACAGGGACGCAGGATGTCGAACAGCCCGCTGTCCAGGGTCTGGATGTGCAGGTCCGAGAGCCGGAAGGGGTTGGGGGCCATGCGCGACAGGTCGAGCGGGCCTGCGTCCGGCTCCACCAGCAGGTGGCTGTCCGCGCTCTGGATCAGGGCCGGATTGGCATGGTCCACCACCTTGCACCCCCACACGCCCGCGTCCGGATAGTGATGGGCCGCCGCGCCAAGACGCAGCAGCCAGTCGGTCGGCACCTCCACGTCGTCGTCGAGATAGCAGGCATAGTCGTGCCGCCCCACCGCCTCAAGGCGCATGAGCCAGTTGCGTGCGGCGGGCGCGCCGATGTTCACCGGCAGGGTGATGACCGTGAACCGGCCCGATCCGAGCCGGGCGTCGAACCGCCCCTGCCAAGACCGGAGCACCTGGGGCGTGTCGTCGGTGGAGCCGTTGTCCAGGACAAAGAGCGACGACCCGGCCAGCTCGGATTGCATGAGCGAGCGCAGGGTGGCGTCCAGTTCCACGCCCTTGTTCCACGAATAGAGCAGAATGGCGGTGGAGCCGCCCAGGCTGCGCTGCTCCTCGCTGTGTCCGGCCAGCAGGTCGTGCGCGCGCAGCAGCAGGCTGGTGTTCCAGGGCGCGCGGCGCACGGCGTCGAGGAGCAGGAGATGGGCCGAGGCGCGGTCGCCCTCGCCGAGCATGCACAGCCCGGCATTCAGGGAGCCAAAGGCCGGTCCAAAGACATCGCCTGTGCGCTGGAAGAGCCGGGCCGCGTCCGCACCGCGCCCGCGCACGGCATAGAGGCGTGCGGCCACGCAATCCCTGACGCCCGCCAGGGCCGGCAGGGAAGGAAAACCGTCCAGGGCCAGGGACTCGGCCCGGTCGGGCGCGTTGCCGATCAACCCCATGGTCACGGCCTGCTCGCGCCAATAGAGGTTGTCCGGCTCGCGGGCCACGGACTTTTCGATGAAATCCAGGATCTTCTCGAAATCGCGCCGGGCCAGCAGCCGCTCATAATATCCGGAGCTGTCCGGCCTGCGCCAGTTGGCGGCCAGGGCGGCCAGGGAGAGGCGCGTGGTCTCTGGCAACAGGTCGCGCAGCGGGGCCAGGGCGGCCAGCTCTCCGGCCATACCCCCGTCCAGGGGATTTTCGCCAAAGGCCGTCTGAATGGCCCCGGCAGCCACCGGGCCAAGGCCCGGATCATTGCTGCGCAGGCACCAGCCCGCCATGTCGAGCAGGTGGAGCCTGCCGGTGAATCCGAGCAGCAGCTTGTGGCGCAACGGTTCGGGCAGCACGCCCCAGAACGAGACAATGGGCCGGGTGGCCGGGTCGAAATCAGTCATGGGAGTTCCCGCCGAACAGGGTTTCCGGGTCCAGCGGGGACAGGGACCGGGCCAGCTCGGCCACGGGCAGCGGGTCGCGCAGCCGCTCGCCCATGTAGACGCGCATCAGGGCGCGCCCCTTGGCCTCGGGCGTGAGCAGGGTGCGGACCACGGCGCGGCCCGCCCGGCCCATGGCGAACCGGGCCGCCGGGTCTTCCACCAGCAGCCGCATCTTGGCGGCCAGGCATTCGTGGTCGCCGCTCTCGCATAGGTACCCGCTGACCCCGTCCACCACCAGCTCGGGCACCCCGCCCACCCTGGTGCCCACGGCAGGCAGGCCGAGGTCAAAGGCTTCGAGCAGGGTGTTGGGCAGGCTCTCCAGACGCGAGGTCACGCACAGCACGTCCGAGAAGCGCAGTTCGTCCAGCACCGCCTCGTGGGCCAGCTCCCCGGTCACATGCAGCCGCTCGCGCACCGCCGGGGTGAGGATGGCGTCGTAGCGGTCCATCTCGTCGGGCCGCACGCCCACCACGGCAAATTCCACATCGCGGTAATCGCCGGTCTCGCAGAACCGGGCCGCGGCGCGCAGGAACACGTCGAATCCCTTGATGGGCGCACCGTTGCCCACGTAGATCAGCCGCGCCCCCCGCTTCCGGCGCGGTTTTGGCTCGCCAAAATCCGGGCCGCAATAGGCGTTGTAGACCACGCTCAGGCGTCCCTCCCCCACCCGGTGTCCGCGCAGGACCTCGGCGCACTTGGCCGAGTTGCAGACCACGCCGTGGGCCAGGGCCGCCCAGAGAAAGAAGATGGCGTTGGGCCGCGAGATGACGCCCCGGTTGATGAACAGCCGGAACTTCGCGCCCATGAGCCGGGCCAGCGCGCCCATCTTGTAGGCCCGGTTGTGGAAGGTGTGGACCACGTCGATGCCCTGGTCGCGGACCAGTTGCTTCAGGAACGATCCGGCGGCCAGATACTCCTTGAACCGGGCAAAGGGAAAGACCCTGGCCCCGCTCCCCTCCAGCGCGCCCACCAGGGGCGAGGCCGGGTCGAGCACGGCGCAGGCGTCCACGCCCATGGCCCGCATGGCCGCTATGTTGTTGAGCATCTGGCGGCTGCCGCCGGACAGGCGCAGGGAGTCCGAGACGTAGAGCACCCGTTTGATCTCGGGCCGCTTGCGCCAAAATTTGAAGAAGACGCGGGCCGTGGGGTCGGAGCCGTACATGCGCAGCCGGGCCTGGACCCAGTCGCCGGTCTTGGGCCGCCCCACGCCGATGCGGTTGAGGCGGAAGGGATCGGTCCCGCGCGCGTTGACCCACCGCTCCAGGGTGAAGGCCCCGGCGTATCCGGCCCGCTTCAGCTCGGCCTCGGCATCGTCGCAGAAATGGCCCCAGGGCCAGCAGAAAAGTTGCGTTTTCAGCCCGTTCAACTCACGGATGCGGGCACAACTGCGGGCGAAATCCTCGCGGCAGAAGGCGAGCCGCTCGGCCGTGGACCGCTGGACCATGCGCACTTGCCCGGCATGGTCGATACGCGGCCAGAAGCCGTCGTAAACATAGCCGCTGCCGTCCTCGAAGGTGGGCCAGTCCGGGTCAAAGCCCGGATAGATGGACCAGGCGGGCCAGCGGGCCAGGGCCTCGCCCATGCGGGCCAGGGGGCGCAGGGAGCGGAACGCGCCCTGGTGGCGGCAGCCGTGGGAAAAGACCTCCATGCCTCTGTCGAGCATGGCCCGCACCTCGCCCTCGTTGACGAACTGGGAGTGATCGCCGCCCTGCAGGGCGGCCTTGAGCGCCTCGGGCATGGGCCGCATGGCCGGGGCGTCGGCACAACAGCGTGCCGCGCCGGGGTCCGTGAAATCGGTCAGGATGAAGAAGGTGCCGGCCATGTCCCGCCGCTCAAGCTCCGGCACCACGGTCAGCCAGTTGCTCACATGACCGTCGTCAAAGGTCAGGACCACGCCCTTGGGCGGCGGCTTCAGTTCGCCCCGCGTCACGGCCAGCAGCTCGCTGGCCGAAAGGGTGCGGTACCCGGCGTCGGCAATGGCGTCGAGATGCTCGCAAAAGCGCGCGGGCGTGTGGCCGTCCACCTCGCTGACATTGTGGTAGCACAGGACCGGGACGGAAGGACGCAGAGGGAGGATCATGGTTTTCTCGCTTGCATGGGCAATCGAGTGGTAGCAGATGGGCCGGGGCAGGGCAAGAAGGAGTGAGGATGCGAACGGGACGGATCACCGGCCCGCAAACCGTTGCAGGGTGGCTTCGAGATGTTCCTTTTCAAAGGGCTTGCTGATGTATTCGTTCATCCCGGCCTTGAGGGCCGCCTCGCGGTCGCGGCGGGTGGCGTGGGCGGTCAGGGCGACGATGGGGATGTCGGCCACATGGCGGAAGTCCTCGGAATTTCTGATGAGGTGCGTCACTTCCATGCCGTTCATGACCGGCATCTGAATGTCCATGAGAATGACATCAAACCGCTCGCCGCGCAGCACCTGGAGGCATTTCTCGCCGTTTTCGGCGCAGGTCACGGTGTGGCCCAGGTTTTCGAGCAGCCGCCGGGCCATGAGCATGTTCACCCGCTCGTCCTCCACCAGCAGGACGCGCAACGGGATGGACGATTCAGGGGCCGGGACACCCTTTGGCTTGACGCAGGCACCCTTGGCCGGGATGCGGACCTGGACATTGAACAGGATGGTCGTGCCCGCGCCCATCTCGCTGTCCACCACCAGGGTGCCGCCCAGGAGCCGGATCAGCCGCTTGACGATGGGCAGCCCAAGGCCAACGCCCTTGTATTTCCTCGACAGCGAACTGTCCACCTGGGTGAAGGAGTCGAAGATGTAGTCAACCTTGGAATCCGGGATGCCCACGCCGGTGTCCGTCACCGAGAAGAAAAGCCGCTCGCACCCCGGCTCAGGGTGCGCCAAGGCGTATGCCTCAAGGGTGATGGAGCCATACATGGTGAACTTGATGGCGTTGCCAAGCAGGTTGAAGAGCACCTGACGGATGCGGCCCTCGTCACCCAGGTAGCACTCCCGCGCCGAGGGGTCGATGCGGGAGTCGAGGACCAGTCCCTTTTCGTCCGCCTGTTGCTTGAAGAGGCTGACGCACTGGCGCATGAGCCCGGCCAGATCAAAAGGCTCATTGTAGAGATCGAGCTTGCCCGCCTCGATCTTGGAGAAATCGAGCACGTCGTTGAGCACCCTGAGGAGATTGCGCGAGGACTGGATGGCGATATCCACGTTGGCCAGTTGCTCCCCGCTGGTCGCCGAAACCCTGATCAGCTGAAGCATGCCCATGACGCCGTTGAGCGGGGTGCGCACCTCGTGGCTGATGTTGGCCAGAAACTCGTCCTTGGCCCTGTTGGCCTGCTCCGCCGCCTCCTTGGCCACCACCAGGGCGTCCTCGTACCGCTTGCGCTCGGTGATGTCCGTGAAGAACCCGGCCAGCAGCACCCGGCCATAGATCCTGACCCTGGCCGACGAGATGTCCACGAGAATCCGCTCGCCGCCGCGGGTCAGGCAGGGGATGGCCGCGCTGAAACTTACGCCCTGCCGACTGTGCCGCATGAAGCTTTCGGAGATGGCCTCCAGGTCCTCGGGCGGATGGATGTCGCTCACCCGGATGGCGCCCACGTCTTCCGGCCCCAGGCCAAGCAGCCGCAAAAAGGCGGGATTGGCGAACTCGATGGCCATGGTCTCCGGGTCCACCAGACAGATGCCCGCCGGATTGCTCTCCAGCAGTATCCGGTACTGCTCCTCGCTCTCCGAGAGCCGGACCAGGGCCACGTTGCGCTCGGCCTCACGCTCCTCAAGCAGGTGGCCCATGGTGTCGAATGCCTTGCCGAGCTGCCCCATCTCGCCATCGGAATAGTCCAGATTGCTCGGCGTCATCCTGCCGCTCTCGCCCACGTTGCAGGCCGCCTTGGTCAGTTTTTCGAGGCTGCGGGCCAGCGGGCGGCCTCCCGCATACCATGCCAGCAGCAGGGCCAAGGCCAGCGAAACCGCGATGGTCACCCCGCCCAGCACCGCCTGGATGTTGGCCTGACGCAGCAGCTCGGCCTCCTGAAACCCCATGAACATGTACATGTAGGGCTCGCTGCCGGACCACAGCCTGATCGACTCGTAGGCCACGATGCGGCGCGGCCCGTCAGAACCCATGGAATGCATGATCCCCGGTCCGTCGTTCCGGCTGGCAGCCAGAAACACCTCCTGGGCGATGGGTGCGCCCAGGGGAGTGGCCTCGCTGGCCGGATGGCGAAAGAGCCTGCGTCCCTTGTGGTCGCAGATTCCGAAGAACGAACCGGTCGGAAACGCGGATTTATCGAACAACACGCCATAATGGCTCAGGTCCACGCCGATGATGATCACGCCCCGCAGCAAGTCGTCCGGGCCGTGCACGGGCATGGCAAAGGGGAAGATGGGCCTGAGCATGGCCCGGCCCACCACAAACTCCCCCGAGGCGAAATAGCCGGTCTCCATCGCTTCAATGAAGTGCTTGCGATCGGAAAAGTCGAAATCGGGTCGGCCCGGAATGCTGCCAGCCACGACCTTGCCGTCGAGATCAAGGAGAAAGGCGTTGGTGTAGACGGGGTTGGCCGAGATCAGGGTGGACAGGATCGTATGCACCTCATCGGCATCGGCTGCCTGCACCTCGGGCATGGCGGCCACGGTCTGGAGCAGGGTCCGGGTCGAGTCCGTCACCCGGCGCTGCACCTCGGTGAACCCGCGCAACAGAGTGGCCGTGTCGGACCCGGCCATCTCCACCAGATGCCGTCGCCCGGCCAGCTCGTTGAAGGCGAGCACGACAAAGGGCGGCAGGGTGGCCAGCAACACCAGGATGACCAGCTTCTTGCGGATGGAGCCGTGAAAGAATCTCAACGGCATTCGCGGCTCCCGCTCGCAGGTCGCCCCGGCAGTGCGCCCGCCCGCCCGGTCCGGTTCTGTTTCGCCCAGCCCTGTCCGCTGTCCATGCCGCTCCTTGCTGTCGGATTCCAGCCTTTTCATTGTTACCACCGACACCGGGGCATTTCAACAACAAAGACCCTTTTTGACGGCAAACACGGACATTCCGGCGAATATGAAAATTGGACACGGCACCCAATTGAGACAGGGAAGAAGAGCCGCTCTCACAAGAAGCGGCTCTTTCATTGTTCTGCCGGTCGATGATCCAACACACGTTGGGGAATCTCAGGCATCTTGTCCGGGCATATTGCCATGAGCTTTGCCTTGATGTCTTCCCAAGTCTCTTCCATGAAGAACAACTTAGGCGGAATCGATCGAGTGGTGCTGTCGTACATGACAATTTGACGACCACCGGCAGTGACAGGAAACATTTCGCCAAACCACTTGGCGCAATGCGTATCCAGCCTGTTCCCGGCTGCTGAAGTCAACTCGACCTGGCATCCAACGACTAAACGTTCAGATTTCCCAAACTCATCGACAAGTTCAACGATCACGCGCTTCACATCCTCGCACGAAATGGCAAAAGGAGCGAGCTCTCCGGCTCGAGCCCGCCCTGTTGAGAAAGCTAACAGTACCAGGATCAAAACCCATTGAAGGAGTTGTTTATTGTTCATACTCGATCTCGTATTTTACCAGCGTGTTGTCTGCACCCTTTTGAACTATATGGATGTTCCAGAGAATAGGTGTATCCGTCAACGCGCCAAAGGTAAAGACGACCTCCTTTCCGAGCGTATGCCCCTGTCTTACTCCATCCAGATTTGAATAGACATGAACGCCTGATCCCAACGCTCCCGTTACGTGCCTGATTGTTACCCTGACAAGCCCTAGCCCGAAGAACTGCTCCACGGCATTGCCATCATACCCTTTAATGAAGCCGCCGAGACGCCTCTTTCCGGGAGTATGCTCATGCCGCCTGATCTCGCACTTACAATTCGGATGCGGTCGTTCCGGTTCTTCCGCGAACTTGATGCCTTCCATGGCCTTGCAAGCGTCGCAGGCTTTGTCCTTGGGGTGAACAGTCCAGAATACTTGTGTGTCCGGCTTGTCGGGTGAATCTCTCGAACCAGGACTGTTTTCTCTCTTTGCGTTCTTTTGCGAGGGGCTTCCAACCATATGCTTGGGCAATCCATACACCAGTTGATCATCGCCGATATGTTGCACGTTTCTCTTCGCCATGCGTCTTTCTCCTTTCACTGTTTGAAGCCATATTGGTTGTTTCCCAAAACCATATCCCCTACTTTTGGCCCGGGATGAGAATGGGCGCCAGAGGGATGAAAACAGGCGGAAAAGGCATACAGAAGACGCTTGACAGGGTTTCAAGCGGGCAAGATGCCGCACGGCCATGCGAACCTCTTGTAAACAAATCAACTTACCGTTAATAGACAGGATCATGTCAGCCAGAACCGTGCTTTTCATCGCGGAACCGCAGTCCGTTGCCGCTGTCTTCCCCACCCTCAAGGAGGCCGGGTTGCAGGCCGGACTGGCTGACAACCTGAACGGGGCGCTCGGCTTCATCAGGAAATCGCACCCCTGCCTCATCTTCTGCCGCCCCACCCTGCAGGGGTTTGACGCCATGGCCCTGCTCGAACAGGCGCAGAAGATCGACGGGTTCCCGCCGGTGGTCATCTTCACAGCCAACGGCAATGCCGAGGAGGCGACCCGGTTCCTGGGCAACGGCGCACGCGACTACTGGGTGGAGCCGCTGGTCTGGGACAAGATCAGGCTGGTGCTCCCGCCCGAACCCGCCGACAGGCCGAACCCCGACGCGCCCCGCAGCGCAACGCCCCAGGGGCACCGCGCCCCGGCAGCGTCCCAGGCCTCCGGGGCATCCTCCGCACCCGGCAGATTTCACATCATTGGCCGCCACGACGCGGTCCTGCGCGTGCTCGCCCTGGCCAGACAGGTGGCCCGCTCCAGGGCCACGGTGCTCATCTCCGGCGAGTCCGGCACCGGCAAGGAGATGTTTGCCCGCTACCTGCACCACAACTCGGACCGGACGGACAAGCCCTTTGTGGCTATCAACTGCGCGGCCCTGCCCGAGCATCTGCTGGAGTCGGAACTCTTCGGCCACGAAAAGGGCGCCTTCACCGGGGCCATCAGCCGCAAGCTCGGCAAATTCGAGCTGGCCCACGGCGGCACCATGCTGCTCGACGAAATCACCGAGATGGACCTCGGCCTCCAGGCCAAGCTGCTGCGCGTGCTTCAGGAGTCCGAGTTTGACCGGGTGGGCGGCGTGGAGACGGTCAGCGTGGACGTGCGCGTGCTGGCCACCACCAACCGGGACATCGAGAACGTGGTCCGCGAGGGCAAGTTCCGCCAGGATCTCTTCTACCGCCTCAACGTCATCCCGCTCAAGCTGCCCTCCCTCACGGAGCGGGGCGACGATGTCACCCTGCTGGCCGAATTCTTCGTCAACAAATTCTGCGCCACCTACGGCCTGGGCCAACTCGCCTTCACCGAGAGTGCCAAGCAATGGCTCATGGACTACGACTGGCCCGGCAACGTGCGCGAGTTGCAGAACCTCATGGAGCGCGCCGTGCTCCTGGCCGGAACCGGACCGATCCAGACCCGCCACTTCCTCATGGGCGACGAGCAGTGGACGCCCGACGATCTGGCCGGGGTGAGCGCGGACCAGAAGGCCGCCAGCGAGGCCGCGCCGCCAGCCTCCATGGACGAGGCCCTCTCGGTCATGCCCCTGCACGAGATGGAGAAACGCCTCATCCTCAAGAGCCTGGAGGAAACCACGGGCAACCGCACCCGCGCCGCCGAGCTGCTGGGCATCTCGGTGCGCACCCTGCGCAACAAGCTCAACGAATACAAGTTGCAGGGCATCGACGTGTAGCATCCCCCCGCGTCATCGACGAGCAAGGCCGACTTCCGCAGGGAGGACGGCCTTCATGTTTTTCAAGGCTGGGATTGTCCGGGGCGAATCAGCGCAGAGCCAGACTGTGCGCCCTGGTGAAGCATCGCCTGCGCACCAGCCCGGTGACCAGGATGGCCCCCAGGGCGGTGGAAGCCACGAGCATGAGCATGACCACGATCTGGTAGCGAATGGCGATGAGCGGGTCGGTGCCGGAAAGGATCTGGCCCGTCATCATGCCGGGCAGGGAAACCAGCCCCACGGCCATGAGCGAGTTGATGGACGGGGTCATGGCCGCCCGGATCGCCCCGCGCAGGATGTCGCGCGACGCCTCTACCGGGCTCGCGCCCAGGGCCAGACACATCTCCACCTCGGCGCGGCGCGCCTTGAGATCGGCAAAGAGTCGCTCCAGCGACAGGGAGATGGCGGTCATGGAGTTGCCCACGATCATGCCCGCCAGGGGGATGAAATATTGCGGCGCCCACCACGGGCTGGCCCCCACGATGACTCCGGTGACCACCCAGGAGACCAGGGCGTAGGTCAGGAGCATGGAGACGAAGGTGGGGATGACAAAGGGCACGCTGCGCTCCTTGACCCGTCCCCGTATGATGTGGACCGCGGCGGCCACCATGACCGTGAACAGGAGCAGCACCACCCAGGCGAGCCGCACCTCGAAGACAAAGGTGAGCACATAGCCCATGAGAAAGAGCTGGGCAAAGGTGCGCACCGTGCCCACCAGCAGGTCGCGCTCCAGGCCCAGCCGATGGTACAGGGACACGCCCCCGGCCAGGAGCACGAACCCCAGACATAAGACAAGTTGCCACGGGCCGATCTCGATGATGGACGGCGTCATGCGTACTCCAGGGCGCGGCCCGTCACCCGGACCACATGGGTGATCCCGGCCGGGGTGTCCGGCGAGTGGGAGACCATGATCACGGTCATGCCCTGGCGGCTGAGTTCCGCAGCCTTGGCCAGCACCACGCCAGCGCTGTCCGCGTCGAGCGAGGCCGTGGGCTCGTCCATGAGCACGGCTCCGGGGCCGAGCAGCAGGCTGCGGATGAGGCACACGCGCTGGGCCTGCCCCACGGACAGGGTGTCGGCCCGGCTCTCCGGCGTCACCCCGTCGAGCAAGAACCCGCCGAGCATGGCGGCCAGCGCCTCGTCGGTTGGCGGGATCAGCGCATTGTTGGCCTTGAAGGAAAACGGGAGCAGCAGGTTGTCGCGCACCGTGCCGGGCAGGAGTATCGGCATCTGCTGAACATAGGCCACGCTCCGGCGCAGGTCGGCGGGGTCCATGGCGTCGATGGGCACGCCATCGAGCAGGATGCGCCCTGCCTGCGCCTCTTCCAGACGGCACAGCAGCCGCAGCAGGGTGGATTTGCCCGCACCCGAAGCCCCGCGCACCAGCACGAACGAACCGTCCGCGATGGTCAGCGAGGCGTTCTCAAAGAGCGCATCGCGGCCCGGATAGGCGAACCCCACCCGGTCAAGGGCCAGGGTCACGCCCGGTTCCCTTCTTTTTCGAGATAGGTCAGGAACTTCTGCGCCTCCTCGAAACCGGGGTTGAGCTCAAGCGCCCTGTGCAGGGTGTCCAGACACTCCTGGCGGTCGCCGCGCTCGAAATAGGCGCGGGCAATGTTGTAGTAGAGATTTTCGTCGTTGTCGGTGATCTTGAGGGCGCGCTCGTAGTATTCCACGGCCTGATCCAGGAGCTTTGACTTGCGCAAGTTGATGCCGAACTCGTTGAACAAATGCTTGTGCTCCGGGGCAAAGGCCGCGTCCAGGGCGACCACGCGCGTGAAGATGTCGCTCGCCTTGCCCGTGTCCCCGCGCTCCATGTAGGTCAGCCCCAGGCCGAAGTTGGCACGCACGTTCTCCTCGTCCACGTTCAGCGCGGCCTCGTACTCGAACTGGGCCGAATAGAGCGCGCCCTGCTCGCGCTGGGTCTCGGCGCGCTTGAGGGTGGCGTCAAGCTCCTTCATCCTTGGAAAGACTTCCTTCTGGTAATATTCCAGCTCCGGGCTGTACCGCTCCAGGAAGTCCGCCTTGGGCACGGCCTCGGCCTGGCCGGACGGAACGTTGTTCTTATTCAGGGGCCGGACCATGACCATGACGCTGCCGTCCTCGTCCGGATCCGTTTCCTGGGCATACCAGTACGCCTTCTGAATGACCTTGCGCGAGGTGGTGCCAGTGCCGACCCTGACCACGGACTGGCTCGAAAACACGCCCGATATCCGATGCCGGTTCACGGAGGCGGGTCTCTCCACCTCCGGCATGGACGCGTCCTGCGACACCTTGGTCCCGGTCACTCGTTCCTGTTCGGTCATCTGCGTCCTCGCTGCTCTTGGCTGGCTGTGGGCATGTTCATATTCTACACCGACCGACATATGAAGGCAACCAAACCGCTCTGCCCAAGCATGGCATTTTGCCCGCAAGCCCCCGTTGTTCATGGGAAGGTGACATTTGCCGCTGTTTCGGGTACACGCATGGGCGGCAAATCGGCATCCCGGTTCGCAGGGAATTTCTGAAGATATTACGGCCACAAGCCAGGGACATGCACGCAAGGAGCACTTTTCATGAGCAGCATCGGCACCAGGATACGGTCCTACAGGGAGCGGCAGAAACTGAGCATCGAGGATCTGGCCGAGCGCACGGGCCTGACAGAGGAGTTCATCCAGGCGGTGGAGGGGACCGACATGTACCCGTCCCTGCGCCCGCTGGTGAAGCTGGCCCGCGCTCTAGGCGTGCGTCTTGGCACCTTTCTCGACGATCAGGTGTCGAGCGATCCGCTCGTGGTCCGGCTGGCCGACCGCGAGGAGGAGCTGACCATGCACCCCGACGGCAAGGAGCCGGGCGTGGTTTTCCATTCCTTAGGCCGGGGCAAGACCGACCGCCACATGGAGCCGTTCTTCATCGAGCTGCTGCCCAAGTCCGGCCTGGACGACACCCTCTCCTCCCACGAGGGCGAGGAGTTCATCGTGGTCCAGTCCGGCAGCATGCGCCTGCGCTACGGCCAGGAGGAGTCCATTCTCTCGCCCGGCGATTCCGCCTACTTCAACTCCGTGGTCCCGCACAACGTGGCCTGCGCCGGAGACGAGAAGGCCGAAATATACGCAGTCCTCTACTTCCCCGAATAGGCGGCACCCATGGCAGCAATCCGAGAAATCACCCTGGGCGCGCTCCTGGACGAGACCGTGGCCAAATACCCGGACACCGAGGCCGTGGTCTACGTGGACCGCGATTTCCACCTGACCTACCGCGAGTTCGGCGCGCTGGTGGACACCCTGGCCAAGGGGCTGATGGCCCTTGGCGTGCAAAGGGGCGAAAAGGTGGCCCTGTGGGCCAACAACGTCCCCTACTGGGTGGCGCTCCAGTTCGCCACGGCCAAGATCGGAGCCATCCTGCTCACGGTCAACACCCACTACCGCTCCCACGAATTCAAGTACCTGCTTGAGAACTCAGAGACCGAGAACCTCTTCATCATCGGCAACTACCGCGACCACGACTACCTGGCCACGATCAACGAGCTGATCCCGGAACTGAAGACCCAGGAACGTGGCCAACTGCGCACCAACAAGTATCCGAAGCTCAAGCGGCTCTTCTACCTCGGCCACGAGAAGCACCGGGGCATGTACTCCATCCCCGAGTTGCAGGCCATGGCCGCCATGGTCACCGACGCCCAGTACCGCGCCCGCCAGGGGGAGCTCGACCCCCACGACGTGGTCAACATGCAGTACACCTCCGGCACCACCGGCTTTCCCAAGGGCGTGCAGCTGACCCACTACAACATCGCCAACAACGGCTACTGGATCGGCAAGAACCAGGATTTCAAACCCGGTGAGCGGCTGTGCCTGCCCGTGCCCCTCTTCCACTGCTTCGGCTGCGTGCTCGGCGTGCTCGCCTGCGTCAACCACGGGGTGACCATGGTCATCCTGGAGGACTACGTCCCCCTCGACGTCATGGCCGCCGTGGATCAGGAAAAGTGCACCGCCCTGTACGGCGTGCCCACCATGTACATCGCCATCCTCGACCACCCGCTCTTCGAGCGGTTCGACTATTCGAGCCTGCGCACCGGCATCATGGCCGGATCGCCCTGCCCGGTGGAGGTCATGAAACGGGTCATGGACAGGATGAACATGAAGGAGATCACCATCTGCTACGGCCTGACCGAATCAAGCCCGGTCATGAGCCAGACCAAGATCGGCGACTCCATCCGCCAGATGACCGAGACCGTGGGCCAGGCCATGCCCGAGGTGGAGATCAAGATCGTGGACCCGGACTCGGGCAGGCGCGTGCCAAACGGCACCCAGGGCGAGATCTGCTGTAGGGGCTACAGCGTCATGGTCGGCTACTACAACAACCCCAAGGCCACCGAGGGTGCCATCGACGACAGAGGCTGGCTCCACTCCGGCGACCTCGGCGTCATGGACGACGACGGCTACCTGTCCATCACCGGCAGGCTCAAGGACATGATCATCCGGGGCGGCGAGAACGTCTACCCGCGCGAGATCGAGGAATTCCTCTACGCCATGGACGGCATCCGCGACGTGCAGGTGGCGGGCGTGCCCAGCCAGAAATTCGGCGAGGAAGTGGGCACCTTCATCATCCTCAAGGACGGCGCGACCATGGAGCCCGAGGATGTCATCGACTACTGCCGGGGCAATATCGCCCGCTACAAGACGCCAAAATACGTGACCTTCCTGACCGCCTACCCCATGACCGCGTCGGGCAAGATCCAGAAATACAAGCTGCGCGAACTGGCCGCCGAACTGTGGCCCGACGCGTAGGAGAGACGTTGACCGTCGCCCGTGGCCGCAATCGGGCATTTTTCAACAGCCGATGGGAGGAACCATGGACCAATACAAGGAAATAGCGCCACGACTGATTGGGCTGCGCGAGAGCATCGGCTGGACCGTCAAGGAAATGGCCGACCTGCTGGGCGTGAGCGAGCAGACCGTGGTCGGCTACGAGTCGGCCACCAACGAGATCCCGGTGGGCTACCTGCTCGATGTCTCGCGCCTGTGCCGAGTGGACCTGACCACCCTCATCTCGGGCCGCGAGCCGCACCTCAAGTCCCACGCCCTGGTGCGCAAGGGCGAGGGCTTCGCCGTGGACCGGCGCAAGGACTACGACTACAAGAGCCTGGGCTACAAGTTCGCCGGGCGGCAGATGGAGCCCTTTCTCATCAGCGTGCCGCCCAAGGACGGCGAAACCATGACCGAGACCAGCCACCGGGGCCAGGAATTCATTTACATGCTCGAAGGCCGCCTCGAACTCAGGCTGGCCGGCGAACCGCTCATCCTCGAAGCCGGGGACTCGGTCTACTTCGACTCGGAGACGCCCCACGCCATGCGCGGCCTGGACAACAGGGACGCGAAGTTCATCGACGTGATTCTCTAGGGCTGGCCGGAAGACTTCGGCCCGCCCGGACCACAGTGTCGAATCCAAGGACAACGGACACCCCTTCAGACACGCAAGCACGGAGACTCACCGCCATGCACACCAAACCCACGTTCACCAGCTACGACGACATGCGGGCCAACTACTGCCTCGACTGCCCCGACGACTTCAACTTCGCCTACGACGTGCTCGACGCCAAGAACCCGGACCAGCCCGCCATGATCCACGTGGACGACACCGGAACCCGGCGCGATCTCGATTTCGGCTTCTTCCAGCAGACTTCCCACCGTTTGGCCAACGCGCTCCTGGCGCGCGGGGTCGGCCCCGGCGACCGGGTCATGCTCATCCTCTACCGCCGGGTGGAATACTGGACCGCCATGCTCGCCCTGCATCGCATCGGGGCTGTGCCCATCCCCTCGCCGTCCCTGCTGACCGCCAAGGACATCACCCAGCGCGTCAACTACGCCAGGATCACCACCATCATCTGCGAGGATTCCATCACCGCGCGCGTGGACGCGGCCCTGCCTGACTGCCCCGGCCTGGGCCTGCGCATCCAGGTGGACGGCTCCCCTGCCGAGGGCTGGCTCGACTTCGAGGCGATCATGGCCCAGGCCGCGCCCCAGTGCCCGCGCACAAAGGCCACGCCCGGCGGCAACGACCCCTTGGTCATCTTCTTCTCCTCCGGCACCACCGGCCTGCCCAAGATGGTGCTGCACAACCACAAGTACCCCTACAGCCACTACACCACGGCCGCGGTCTGGCACGACCTGACCCCAAGCGACATCCACCTGACCCTGTCCGACACCGGCTGGGGCAAGTCCGTGTGGGGCAAGTTCTACGGCCAGTGGATGGCCGATGCCGTGGTCTTTGTCTGGGACTTCCGGGGCAAGTTCGACGCCGACGCCCTGCTGCGCATCATCGCCGACAACCGCATCACCACCTTTTGCGCGCCGCCCACGGTCTACCGCTTCCTGGTCCGCGAGGATCTCGCCAAATACGACCTCTCGGCCCTGCGCCACTGCACCACCGCGGGCGAGCTGCTCAATGATTCGGTCTACCACGCCTGGCACAAGGCGCTCGGCATGCCCATCTATGAAGGCTACGGCCAGACCGAGACCACGCTCCAGGTGGCCACCTTCAAGTTCATGACCCCCAAGCCCGGCTCCATCGGCAAGCCCGTGCCCGGCTGGAACATCGCCCTGCTCGACGAAGCCGGCCAGCCCGTCCCCCAAGGCGAGGAAGGCGAGATCTGCATCAACATAGACTCCCCCGTGCTCGGCCTGTTCGACAACTACATGGACGAGCCGGAAAAAACCGCCTCGGTCAAGTTCGACGGCTGGTACCACACCGGCGACAAGGCCTGGGCCGACGAGGACGGCTACCTCTGGTTCATGGGCCGCACCGACGACCTCATCAAAAGCTCGGGCTACCGCATCGGCCCCTTTGAGGTCGAATCCGCCCTGGTCGCCCACGACGCCGTGGTCGAAGCCGCCGTCACCGGCGTGCCCGACGAGGTGCGCGGCCAGATCGTCAAGGCCACAGTGGTCCTCTCCGCCGGATACCAAGGCTCCGACGAGCTGACCAAGACCCTCCAAACGTTCGTCCGAGAACTCACCGCGCCCTACAAATACCCGCGCATCATCGAATACGTCCCCGAACTGCCCAAGACCATCAGCGGCAAGATCAAACGCAAGGAAATCCGCGAAGCGGACCTGCAAAAATACGCCAACTGACCATCAATGCCTCCGGCGGCCAGAGGGGGGAAACCTCTTGCAAGAGGTTTCCCCCCTCTGGACTCCCCCTTCCAGAACTTTTTGGCGCTCCGCCGCAAGGCGAGACTGCGAGAGCCAGACAACGGAGAGCGGCGGAGAGGGCCTGGATGCACGACAAGACAACCCTCTCCTCTTTTCGCAGGCAAAATATGCTTCAACCATCCAAAATCACACACCTTCACCCGTACCCAGCCCCAGCCCTTAAGCATCCTAAGGTCCAGAAGCTGACCAAGCGAGGGCTACGGCTCTTCGAATCACGGAGCCGCTTGGATCAGCTTCTAGGCCGTGGAGAGCAGGCGGGCGAGCCGGGACAACCTGGCTGGCCGGGCCGTCAGAAATACCAGGTCAGGCGCATTTCGCCCCGCAGGGAATTGAGCTTTTCGCCGTATTCGCTGCCCGCGCCGCCCACCGGGATGATCAGGCGGGGGCGGATCTCCAGGGCGGGCGTGAGCATGTAGGTGGCCTCGGGATTGAGGGTGAAGCTGCCGTCACCGAGGTTGAGGATGGTGGTCAGGGTCGGCGTCAGGTAGAGGATGCCAAAGGGCTCCTTCTGGGACACCCGGAAATATAAATAATCCTGACCAGAACTGCTCTTGTTGTATTTGTTCGAGACCTGTCGCGTCTTCTTGAGCAGCGAGTCCCCTGCCCCGCCGGTGAAATCCGCATACCCTGCGTCGATGGCGGCGTAGTAGTCCGACAGCTCTTCGTGGGAATACCCTTCGCCGTTGTGATAGTATTCCGCGAGGTACGTAGTGTCGTTCTCCGTCAGATAGCGCAGGCCGAGGAGGAAGCTCAGGGCGTCCTGCCTGCGCTTGCCGATGTTCCCGGCCCGGTCCATGGTGGTCTTCTCAAAGTCGAAACGGGTCGAGAATTCGCCGTGGATGGCGAGATTTTCCATCAGGTTGGCGGCGAAATCCACGCCAGCTCGCGTGTCGTAGTTATCTCCCGCCATGACCAGCATGTCGATATCCACATCAAAGAGCAGCAAATACGCCTTGGTCCCGTAGACCAGGGACGAGTCGTCGGCCAGTCCCTGGTTGACGCTGCCGGTGACCGGCAGGACCACCGGGGTAAAGGCCACGGTCTTGAGCGGGCCGTCAAAGCTGGCAATGGCGTCGGCATAGGCCATGACATACCCTTCGCGGGTCTGGTCCGGGTCGTCCACGTCCTTGGCCCGGCTGGCAAAGGCCACCGGGTTCCAGGCATACCCCTTGCCCCACTTGAGCACCTTTTTGCCGCTCTCCAGGGTGAAGGCAGGGGCCGGTCGCCAGGTGACAAAGGCCTCCTCGGCCAGCACCTCCCCTGCCCAGTGCTTGTCCTTCTTGAACAGGGTGACCGACGGGTCGTCGTAGTCGGTCTGGGTCAGGGGCAGCTGGCTCCAGGCCACATCCGCCCGCGGCCTGGCGTAGGCGCTGAAGTCGTTGTAATGAAAGGAAAGCTCGGGCTTGACCCGGACCAGGAAATCGGCTGCCGTGTCCTCCTGGGGATCGTCGTAGTAACGCTGCCGGTAGATGGCGGACGTGTCGTTGATCACCCGGCCCACGGCGCGCAGCTCGGCCTGGCCCCAGACCTCGAACCGGCTCCCCTCTGGCTCAGGGATGGCAAAGTCCATGCTGTAGTCGTGCTCCGCGTCCTGGGCCTGCGCCCAGTCCGCTGCCATAAGCGGCGCCATGAGCGGCGAGAATGCGGCCCAGACCATCACGGCCAGGAACCGCCACGCAGACTGCGCCTCGTGCATGCCCTTCACTCCCTGCCTACCTGAGGGATTCGATGCGCGGCAGATAGGTCAGGGTGAAAACCTCGTCCTTGAACTCGCGGGCTTGCATCCTGGCGAAGATCATGACCGAGAGATACCCCTTGTGCAGGGGGCTGTCGGTCTCCACCACCGCCGGACGGGCCAGGCCGTCGCCAAAATCCGTGGGCTTCTTGAAGCGCAGGGTCTTGATGAGCATGCCCGACGCGGCCAGACACTTGATCTCGGTGGGAACGAGGCGTTCCTTGTCCACCAGCATCTCCAGGCGGTCGTAGGCTATCTCGTTGCTCTTGGCCTTGAGGTGCAGCCGGTAGGCGTTGTCCAGCTCGTCCATGGATTCGGGCGTGTACTCCACGCTGTAGTCAAGGCGCATGATGTCAGCGTTGTTGAAGATGCCGCCGGTCACGGATTGCAGGCTGGTGATGCGCACCGGCTTGCCCACGCTGGGGATGTGCAGCCACATGTTGTCGCCAAGCCTGAGCGTGGCCCGCCCCTTTTCGCTGGACGGCTCCAGGAAGACCGAGGCCACCATGTCCTGCCCCTTCTTGACGGTGTAGAGGGTGTATTCGCGTCGGCTGCCGTCCGGCTCGATGTTGATGAGCTTGCGGTACGATTCGTAGCTGACCGGGGCGAGATTGCGGTCCACGGCCTCAAGCACGGCCTCCGGGGTCATCCCGGCCAGGGCCGGGGCAACCGGCGCGGCCAGGACAAGCGCTGCAAGGACGGCGAAAATAAGACGGGACAAGACATGCATATGATGGCTCCTTGGATGCGGTTATACGTGGCCCAGGGCGTCCACGGGCTCCATGCGGCTGGCCTTCCAGGCGGGCTGCAGGGCGGCCAGGGCCGAGGCGACCAGGACGATGGCGACCACCAGGGCCAGCTCCGGAACGTTGATTTCGGGTTGCAGGACAAGATTGTCCATGCGCGCGAAGGAGAAGGTGACCCCGGAGACCTTGAAGACGAACAGCCCGGCCACGCCGACCAGGAGGCCAAGCGCGGTGCCCAGGATGCCGAGCAGGACGCCTTCGGCCACGAACATCCCCATGATGGTGGAGGGCTGGGTGCCCATGGCCGCGATGGTCCCGATCTCGCGCACCCGCTCGAACACCGACATGAGCATGACGTTGAGCACGCTGATGAGCACGATGGCGACCATGACGATCTTCACGGTGATGAGCATCAGGTCGATCATGCTGGCGATGTTGGCGAACGGCGAGAGCTTGGCCCAGGTGTGCAGCTCCAGGGCGGGCTTGCCCTGCTGGTTGGTGATTGCGTCGATCTGCCGGGTCAGCCGGGCCGCCAGGGCGTCGAGCTTGTCAAAGGACTCGGCGCGGATGACGATCTCGGTCACCTCGCCCGGTTCGGTGCGCAGCAGGGAGCGCGCGTCCTCGATGTGCATGTAGGCGTCCTTGCCGCCCGGCCCCATGATGTCCTCGATGATTCCGGCCACCTCAAACTCCATGCCGTTGACCGAGCCGTCCTTGTTGGTGGCCACGAGCACCACCGAGTCGCCCGGCTTCATCTTGAGGCTGGTGGCCACCTTCTGGGGAATGACCACCTGCCCGCGTCCGAGCAGGGGTTCTCCCGGCGCCGCGCCCTCGGCGATGCGCCCTGGCAGGGCCGTGCACACGGCGACCTCTTTCTCCGGATCAATGGCCGAGAGCCGGATGTTGGTGCTTTCCAGATAGTTGCTGAGCACCGCCCCGAACTTGAGTCGGGGCGCATAGGCCGCCACGCCCTCGGTCTGGTCGAGAATGTCGGCCATCTGCTGGTAGCCTTTGGCCTTGAGATTCATGTTCAGGGGCGTGGTGTCGATGGACGAGACATAGCCGCGCTTGTGGATCTGCATGTGCCCCAGGCTCGAATCGGTGATGATGCCGATCATCATGGACTTGAACGACCCGGCCAGCCCGGAGAAGATCACCACCAGGGCCACGCCCAGGACGATGAGCAGCGAGGTCAGGGCGGTTCTGCGCTTGTAGCGGGTCAGGTTGCGCAACGCGATCTTGAGGATGCTACCCATGGTGGTGTCCTCCCTGCATTGCCGAAATATTGCCCGTGAGCCTGCCGTCCTCGATACCGTGAACCACGTCGGCGTGTTCCACGATGCGCGGGTCGTGGGTGGAAAAGACAAAGGTGGTGCCAAAGGCGTCGCGCATCTCGCGCATCAGGGTGATGATCCGGTGCGCGGTGTCGTGGTCCAGGTTGGCCGTGGGCTCGTCGGCCAGCACCACCGCCGGATTGGTCACCAGCGCCCTGGCCACGGCCACCCGCTGTTTCTGCCCGCCCGATATCTGGTCGGGCCGCTTGTCCTTGTGGTCAAGCATGCCCACGGCCTCCAGCACGCGCAGCACCCGCTCGCGCCGCTCCGGGGCCGGGGTCTTGCGGATGACCAGCAGGGGATATTCGACGTTTTCATAGACCGTCAGCACCGGGATGAGGTTGAACGACTGAAAGATGAACCCCAGGTGTTCGCCGCGAAAGGCAGCGGCCTGCCGCCTGCCCAGAGAGCCGAGCAGGGTCCCGTCGATGCGCGCCTCGCCCGCAGTGGGCTTGTCCATGCAGCCGAGGATGTTGAGCAGCGTGGTCTTGCCGCTGCCCGACGGCCCCACAAAGGTCACCAGCGTCCCGGCCTCGATGGAGACCGTGACCTCGCGCAGAGCCACGGACTCCACTTCGCCGGTAACGTATGTTTTTGAAATGTGGTCAAGTTCGATGAGCGCCATGGTCGGCTCCTCTGGTTGCGTGTTGGGCGGTCATAATAGGACAACGGATTTCCAGGGCATCATACCCCATTCTCGTTGTCAGGGGAAACAAATCGGCGGACGGCTACTCCCGTTCCATGCCGGAACCCAAGCCCCCTCTTCCCGGCATCCCGGCCCCAGGGCGTTCGCTGCGGGCGCGGATGCTGGCGATCAGGATCTGGTACTGCTCCCTGGAGAGCATGGCCCGCGCCTCGATGAGCAAGTCCACCACCGCGTCCTTCATCCGGGCCTGTCCGTCGAGTATCCGCTGCTGCGCGGCCTGGATGGCCGCCTTGTCCAGATTCTCGGCGGCCAGCAGGTCGAGCAGGCGCTCCCGCTCCATGCGCACGACCCGGCGCGTCGCCCCCGCCTCCTCGCTGAATCGGGCGGCAAAGGCGGCGAGCTGTTCCCGCTGTTCAGGCGTGGCGTCCAGCTCGTCGAACAAGGCCACGGCCACCAGACCGTGGCCGGTGCCGCGCAGCACGGGTGGCGGGTCGAACATGTCCGGCATGGCCCGGACCGCCCAGAAGGCGACAAAGGCGATGTTCAGGCACAGGGAGAGGACAAGCAGGGATCTTCGCATGAGTGTGGACATCATTTCCTCACAGGTCGCGGACCGACTGGTCGCCGGTCAACAGGTCGCCGGTCAACAGGTCGAGTGTCGCGGCTTCGATGGACGCGCCCGGCAGCGCGCCAAACGTGTCAAAGAGTTCCGGGCGGGCTTCATGGGCAGTCTGCGTGGCCGATTCGCCCGGCGCATGGCTGGTCCAGCCCATGAACCCGCCGATGACGATGACCGCGCACAGGGTGGCTGCGGTCAGGCTGCCGTCGAGCCAGGAGACGGCGCGAATCTCATAGATCCAGGCCCGGACAACGGCGGGCAGGAAGGACCGTTGCCGGTCGGCGGCCCCGGCCAGTATGCGCGCGGTCAGACCGTGGGGCACGGGCGCTGCCCCAAGGGCGCGCAGGACCGGAGCCAGTCCCTTGAGCTCGTCGAGGACGGCCCGGCAGGCCGGACACCCGGCCAGATGACGTTCGCACTCCCGCTGGTCCTGGTCGGCAAGTTCGCCGTCCAGGTAGGCCCCGAGCCGGGCGCGGTGTTTGTTACAGCCTGTCATGATGCACGATCCTTGTGGGTAAACGACTGAAAAAAGAAAAACCCCCGGTCAGGGGGCAAAAAAATCGCGCTGGTCGCAAAGCAGGGTTTTCAAACGTTCACGCGCCCTGGCCAACAGCCGTTCCACGCCCTTGGGCGTGGTGTCCAGGGCCATGGCGATTTCGTCGTAGGCCAGGTCTTCGTAGTAGCGAAGGACCACGGCCATGCGCTGGTTCGGGGCCAGGATGTCGAGGGCGGTGCGCACGGCCAGGGCGGTTTCCCGCTGTATCAGGGCTTCGCGCCCGTCCGGGGCTGGATCAGCGATATCTGGGACCGTGTCCGTGAACAGCGGCTCTTTCTTCTTCACCCGGTCCAGGCACAGGCGGGTGACGATGCGCGACAGATAGCCCGTAAAGCGCGCCTCGTGGCGATAGCGGCCCGCCGCGTCCAGCAGGCGCAGGAAGGCGCTCTGCACGATGTCCGCAGCCTCGGCCTCGTCGCCCAGAAAGCGGTGGGCCACCCGCCAGGCCCAGGCCTGATGGCGCCGGACGATCTCGCCAAAGGCGTGCAGGTCGCCCTGGGCGACCGCCTGCATCAACTGCGCGTCGTCCCTGGCGCGTTCAGGCAATGCAGCCTCCCCCGCACCTGGTGCCGCGGCGCAGTCCTGTCAGCCGCGCCCGCGCACAGGCCGGGACACCCCAGGGAATCGGCACGATCATATCCGCCTCCACCGCGAACCGCTTTATTTCATTTAAGTCGTCGCGCAGATACAGTGGTGAACGTCGTGCCCGGTGTCAAGGCACGCGTTCCCACGGCCCGTCCTCCCAGCCCTTGATCCAGGGGCCTTGTCAGTGAGAAGCGGGGTGATTTTTTGCGCAATGCAGGGCACGATCCCGACACGCTTCGACCGGGCCTGCGAATGCGCAAAAACGGTCAAGCGGCAGCGACCACGCCATGACACAAGGAGACCCATGCGCACGACAAAAGAGGAAACCAAGAAGGATCATGCGGAGCGGATGGACCGGGTGCTCGAACACATCCAGGCCCATCTCGACGACCCGATGCAACTGCTTGACCTGGCCGACATCGCCTGTTTCTCGCCGTATCATTTTCACCGCATCTTCAGCGGCATGATCGGCGAATCGGTGAAATCCCACATCAGGCGGCTTCGCCTGGAGCGGGCGGCCATCACGCTGAAGCTCGGCGAGGCTCCGGTGACGGACATCGCGTTCCAGGCCGGGTTCGAGACCCACGAGTCCTTCACCCGCGCGTTCAACGCCATGTTCGGCCTTTCTCCCCAGCGGTTTCGTCAGGCGCACCATGGGACCCTTGATCACAAACACTGCAACTACTGGAAGGAGATTGTCATGGAAGCATCAGTCGTGAATCTTGAGGAAATGAACGTCGTTTTCGTCCGCCACACCGGCCCCTACAAGGATTGCAACCATGCCTGGTCCACCCTCTGCGGCTGGGCCGGCCCCAGGGGGCTCGTCAATGCCGATGCGCGGATACTGGCCCTCTGCCACGACGACCCCGATGTCACGCCCGAGGACAAGATCCGCTATGACGCGTGCATCACGGTCGCCGGACAGACAGAGGTGCAGGCTCCCATCGGGATGAAAACCATTGCTGGCGGGCGGTACGCCAAGACCCTTCACAAGGGGCCGTACTCGGACCTCCACAAGACCTATGCCCAGCTGTGCGGCCAATGGGCCCCGCAGAACGGATGCGAGGCCGATGCCGGGGCAAGCATCGAGATATACCTCAACACCCCGGACAAGACCGCGCCCGAAGAGCTGCGCACCGAGGTCTATGTTCCCTTGAAATAATGCGCCTAGCCCCGCCCGCCCCGGTGCAGGTCTAGTCTGACCGACCGGGGCCGGCGGCGGCCTCGTCGAGATACCAGAGGGTCTGCTCCGCGGCCACGCGGGCCGCCGGGTAGCGGGCCGGAGCTGTTGGATCGTGCCTGATTTGATCGACCAGGGCGCGCTTGTCCTGCCCGGCCACCAGAAAGAGGGCCGTGCGGGCCGCGCCCAGCACCGGCAGGGTCATGGTCACGCGCTCCACGCGCGGCTCCATGTCCGGGGCGGGTACAGGCTCGGCCCAGGCGGCGGAGTCCAGCTCGGGCCGGCCCGGAAAGAGCGAGGCGGTGTGGCCGTCGAGCCCCATGCCCAGCAGGACGAGATCGAACCGGGGCGGGGCACTCTCGCCAAAACATTCGGCCAGATCAAGCCGCAGCTCCAGGGCCGCGTCCACCGCGCCCAGCTCGCCCCGGATACGCACGAGATTGGCCTCTGGCACGGGCACGCGGGAGAGGAGCCGTTCGCGCGCCAGCCGGAAATTGCTCAGCTCGTGTTCCGGCCCCACGGCCCGGTCGTCGCCCCAGAATATCAGGGTCCGGTCCCAGGGAATCGACCCCCGGCAAGGCTCCCCGGCCAGCAGCTCCATGAGCCGCACCGGGCCGCTGCCCCCGGACAGGGCCAGGGTGAACCGGCCCCGCGCCTCGAGCGCCCTGTGGGAAAGACCGACGATGAGCGACGCCGCCGCCCGGCTCTGGGCCTCGACATCCGCGAAGACATGAAATTCCGCCATGGGTTCCCTCCGGCGACCTGGGCAACAGATGCGCCCGGCCAATGGGCCGGACCTTTGCACCACCAGCGCGGTCGCGTCAAGATTTCCCGTGAAATTATAAGACCCCAGGCGGAACGCCCGTTGATTTTCGCAGGCACCGGGCGCATGGTTCGCGATGACGGATCAAACGCGGAGGCAGGCATGCTCGAAGGATTGTGGACCCTTGAAAACATGGTGGCCCTGGTCACCCTGGCCGGGCTTGAGATCGTGCTCGGCATCGACAACATCGTCTTTGTGGTGGTCATCACCAACAAACTGCCCGAAGCGGTGCGCGCCAACGCCCGGCGGCTGGGCATCGGGCTGGCCATGGTCACGCGCCTGGCCCTGCTGCTGGTCATCAGCGCCATCATGGGGCTGACCGCGCCCCTGTTCTCGGTCTTCGACCATGCGGTCTCGGGTCGCGACATCGTCCTGCTGGCCGGAGGGCTGTTCCTGCTGGCCAAGGCCACCCACGAGATCCACGACAAGCTGGAGGAATCAAACGGGCTGGGAGGCATGGTCCGCACCCGCTACTCCTATGCCAGCGCCATCATCCAGATCGCCCTGCTCGACATGGTTTTTTCGCTCGATTCGGTCATCACCGCCGTGGGCATGGCCAAGCACCTGACGGTCATGGTCGCGGCCATCGTCATCGCGGTGGCGGTCATGCTCTTCTTCGCCGGACCGGTCAGCGCGTTCGTCTCCAAACATCCCACGGTCCAGATGCTCGCCTTCTCCTTCCTGCTCCTGGTGGGCATCTTTCTCATGGCCGAGGGCATGCACAAACACATCGACCGGGGCTACATCTACTTTGCCATGGCCTTCTCGCTCTTCGTCGAATTCCTCAACCTCAGAATCAAGAAGAAGCGCGACCGGGCCGGTCAGACCACGGCCTGATACAGCCCGACCCAGCCGCCCATGAACCGGGTGCGCAGCGCGCCCGGCGCAGGCCCGGCAGCCAGCCCGGCCCGGCGCAGAAACGGACCGCTGCCTCCGCCCGCCATATAGCGGCTGAAACAGTCGTGGTGCGCCCGTCCGGCCAACCGCTCGACCAGGGTTATGGCCAGCCCGGTCAGCCATGCACCCCGAACCACCCGATAGTCGGCCACCAGGATGGCCCCGCCCGGCACGACCAGCCGGCGCGCCTCGGCCAGCATGGCCAGCCCTGTTTCCGGCGGCTTTTCGTGCAGGGCAAAGCTGATCACGCACCCGGCAAACGCGCCGCCAGCCAGCCCGGTGGCCGTGGCGTCGCCGAGCAGGAACCTCGCGCCGCCATGACGGGCGCGCGCCCGGTCGAGCATGGCCGGGGAAAGGTCCACGCCTATGGCCTCACGACCGGTCCGGGCCACCATACCGGCCACCACCCCGGTGCCGCAGCACAGATCGACCACCGGGCCGTCCCCGGCCACTGCGCGCAGGGCCTCGACCAGGGCCGCATGCACCGGGCGCAGAAACGGACCGACCACCGTGTCGTACAGGGGAGCGATGCGGGCGTACTCGTCCATCAGGTCCGCCCGGCTCCCCGGATGGCGGGCAGGGATTTCATGTCGGAAACAGTCATGCCTCCACCCTTGCCCAGGACCCGCCCCAGTTCAATACAAAAGAAGAAGGCAGGACAGCCAGGTCCATTGGACGCGCAGGCCCGCGCCGTGCTATGATTGCGGCAGTGACCCACATCCGGGAGGGCATGCATGAAATTCACGGGAGTCAACCTGCTCGACGAGCTGGGGCGGGACGAACTTGGCGAGCTGCGGAATGTCTTCCGAGAGCGGGCATGGTCCAAGGGCGCCATCATCTTCGACGCCGACGAGACGGACAACCTCGTCTTCATCATCGCCGAGGGGCGGGTGCGCGTCTACCTGGCCTACGAGGACAAGGAGTTCACCCTGGGCATCCTCGGGCCGGGCGACCTCTACGCCACCCACGCCGGGTGCTATGTGCAGGCATTCGACGACACCCGACTGCTGCTGGCCGACGTGCAGTCCGTAAAACGGTGCATGACCGAGATGCCGGTCTTCACCCGGACCATGGTCCGGGTGCTGGGCAACATCCTCCAGAACACTTTTTCCATCATCGGCGGCCTCGCCTTCAAGGACATCTACGACCGGCTCATGGACTACATCCTCATCGAGGCCCAGGACAACGGCGTGCCCGAGGGCGACGGGCTGACCATCTCCCTGGGTCTGACCACGGAGCAGCTGGCCCAGCTCCTGGGGGCCACCCGGCAGACCGTCTCCACCCTGCTCAACGACATGGTCCGGGCCGGATTCATGGAAAAACGCGGACGCGGACGCTTCCACATCCCCAGCCTCGACGCCCTGAAACGGGCCGCCGCAGGCTGATCCGCCCCTTTTTCGCTTTTCCGACCTCTTTTGTCGGCTATCCGACAGACACAGGCCGCGCCGACGCCTATCCTGAAGATTCAATTGGGTTGCGATCATCAACAGACCGCGCGATTCGTGCGGCTCCAGGAATTCGGAGGTAGAAATGGCAAAGGAACCAAGACCCGTCGAAGAACTCTCCATCTGGGAAGATGCCAGGGCCATGATCAGGAAGGCCAGGAAGGAAGGCATCGAGACCGTGCACGAGCGGCTGGACCAGCAGACGCCCCACTGCAAATTCTGCGAACTGGGCACCACCTGCCGCAACTGTACCATGGGGCCTTGCCGCATCAGTGCAAAGGCCCCGCGAGGCGTATGCGGCGCAGACGCGGACGTGGTGGTGGCGCGCAACTTTGGCCGCTTCGTGACAGGCGGCGCGGCGGGCCACTCGGACCATGGCCGCGACCTGATCGAAGTGCTTGAGGCCATCGTCGAGGGCGAGACCAAGGACTACCGCATCACCGACGAGCCCAAGCTCAGGGCCATTGCCGCCGAGATCGGCGTGGCCACCGAGGGCCGGACAGTCATGGAGGTGGCCCGCGATGTCATGGACGCCTTCTATGCCGACTTCGGCAGCCGCCGCAAATCCATCAGCTTCCTGTGCCGCGTGCCCGAAAAGCGCAAGGCCATCTGGGCCAAGCTGGGCATGACCCCGCGCGGCGTGGACCGCGAGATCGCGGAGATGATGCACCGCACCCACATGGGCTGCGACAACGACGCCCCCAACACCATGATCCATGCGGCGCGCACTGCCCTGGCCGACGGCTGGGGCGGGTCCATGATCGGCACCGAGCTGTCGGACGTGATCTTCGGCACTCCCACGCCCAAGATGTCCACGGCCAACCTCGCGGTGATCAAGAAGGATCAGGTCAACATCCTGGTCCACGGCCACAACCCTGTGGTCTCGGAGATGATCCTGGCCGCGGCCCGCGAGCCGGAGCTGATCGAGCAGGCCAAAAAGCTCGGGGCCACGGGCATCAACGTGGCCGGACTGTGCTGCACGGGCAACGAGCTGCTCATGCGCCAGGGCATCCCCATGGCAGGCAACCACCTGATGACCGAGCTGGCCATCATCACCGGCGCGGTAGAGGCCGTGGTGGTGGACTACCAGTGCATCATGCCGAGCCTGGTCCAGATCTCGGGCTGCTACCACACCAAGTTCATCGACACCGCAGCCAAGGCGCGCTTCACCGGGGCCATTCACTTCGACATCCACCCGCACAACGCCATGGAACAGGCACGGAAGATCGTCGGGCTGGCCGTGCAGGGATTCGTTGAGCGCGATCCGGGCCGGGTGGACATCCCAGGCGAACCCGTGGACATCATGACCGGATTCTCCAACGAGGCGGTCATCAAGGCCCTGGGCGGCTCGCTCGACCCGCTGATCCAGGCCATTGCCAGCGGCGACATCCGGGGCGCGGTGGGCATCGTGGGCTGCAACAACCCCAAGTTCAAGCAGGACTCCATGAACGTGGGCCTGGCCAAAGAGCTGATCAAAAAGGACATCCTGGTCCTGGTGACCGGCTGCGTGACCACGGCGGCGGGCAAGGCCGGGCTGCTCCTGCCCAGCGCCATCGATCAGGCCGGTCCCGGCCTGCGCAAGATCTGCGGGTCGCTGGGCATCCCGCCGGTGCTGCACTACGGCTCCTGCGTGGACAATGCGCGCATTCTCCAGCTCTGCGCCGCCCTGGCCAACGGGCTGGGCGTGGACATCTCGGACCTGCCCGTGGGCGCGTCCTCGCCCGAGTGGTATTCGGAAAAGGCGGCGGCCATCGGGCTCTACGCCGTGGCCAGCGGCATCTACACCCACCTGGGCCATCCGCCCAACATCCTCGGCTCCGAGACGGTCACCAACCTGGCCGTTTCCGGCCTGGAGGATCTGGTGGGTGCGTGCTTTGTCATCGAGCCCGACCCGGTCAAGGCAGCGGAACTCTTTGACATCCGCATCAGGGCCAAGCGCAAGGGGCTGGGGCTGAGCGAATAGGCATGACTTCGGACGACGGCGGGAGGGGCGGCGGCGGGAAAACCCCGTGCGCCCCCCCCGCCGCCATGCTGGCTGAACCTCGATAAGGACACAGGAGCGCGCATGAAGATCGCCTTTGCGGGCAAGGGCGGGGTGGGCAAGACCTCGCTGGCCGCCTGGATGGCCGACCTGCTGGCCCGCAGCGGCCACAACGTCTGGATGATCGATGCCGACACCGCCCTGTCGCTGGGGCAGGCGTCGGGCCTGCCCGCCGGGGCGTTGCCCGAGCCGCTGGTGCGCCGGGCCGATCTCGTGCGCGAACGCATCCACGCGGGCGGGTTTCTTGACCTCAACCCGGACGTGGGCGACCTGCCCGAGACCCTGGCCGTGGACGTGCCCCTGGGCGGCGCGCCCCTGCCCGGCGTGGCCGCGGGACGCAAGCGGCTCCTGGTCATGGGCGCGGTGACCAACGCGGGCGGCGGCTGCGCATGCGACGCCAACGCCCTGCTCAAGGCGGTGCTGGCCCATCTGGTCATGGACCGCGACGAATGGGTGCTGGTGGACCTCGAAGCCGGGGTGGAGCATCTGGGCCGTGGCACCGTGGCCCATGTGGACGGGCTGGTGGTGGTCAGCGAGCCGAGCATGCGCAGCCTGCTGACCGGGGCCGAGGTGGGACGCATGGCCCGCGACCTGGGCCTGAACAATCAGGTGCTGGTGGTCAACCGCCACGCCGGGGGCGAGGTGCCCGACCTGCCCGGACTGCCCGAGCGGTCGATCCTCATGCCGCCCCTGCCCGGCCTTGTCAGACGGCAGATGACCGACGCCTCGGTCCTCGCGCTGCCTGAAACCGACATCGTGGACGCGGCCCTGACCCGCGTACTCGCACTGCTGGGAGGCTGACGGACTCCGGGCCGGGTTGGCTCCACAGCCAAACCTATTGCGGGGCCGTCTCCTTGAAAAAGCGCGCGGCCACGGCGTCCAGCGCGCCCTCGCGCACCAGCTCGTCCATGACCCGGCTGAATTCCTCAAGCCGGTCAGCATGGACCGACCGTTTGGACAGCACCATGTAAACATCCTGGTGGTCCCGGTGGACATACGTTGCCTTGACCACCGTGTTGCCCAGCCCGAGCTGGGCCACGCGATACACTCCGGCGGTCTCGGTCATGACCACGGCGTCGATCCGCCCAGCCAAGAGCATCCTGAAATTCAGGTCATAGGAAGTGACCGGATGCTTGAATATCCGCGTGTCGTCGTCAAATCCGGGGTAGTAGCGCCCGCCCAGGACCGTACCCACGCGCAGACCGTAGAGGTCCTCGTGCCGGGCAATGGTGTTCTCGCGTCCCTTGAGCACGAAGAAAGCCTTGCTCGTCTCGTGCTTGTAGGCCGGTTCGATGTAGTGCAGATAGGCTTCGCGCTCCGGCCTGCGCAGCACGCCGATCATGGCGTCCACATCGCCGCTCTCCGTCAGCTTGAGACCCCGCTTGAAGGGATAGTGAACATACTCCACGGTCAACCCCATCCGCGCGGCCAGCATGTTCAGGAATTCGACATCGATGCCCGTCGGTTCGCCCTTGGGACCGAGCACTTTCCACGGGGGCAGGTCGTTGAAGGACACGCGCAGCACCCCGCCATCAGCCAGGACAGGGGGACAGAAACCCAAAGCGGCCAGGGCAACCAGGGCAAGAACAAATCCCGCCAATGACCACCCTCGCGCAGCACCCCCTGCCGCAGCATCACCCCATGCCCGGCACTGGCCGGGAACGGTTTTCCCTGTCTCCCGCATTCAGCTCCTCTTGCACCCAGGTATCGCACCAAAAATGGCTGGGCATTATGCCAACCTACCAGCATTCAATGGAATGTCAACACGCTGCCGCAAACAGACGGTTGTGATGGGGATGCCCTTTCACAGGCGACTACTCAGGCTGGGTGTCCGGGGGAAAATACCGGTTCATGATGGCTCCGTACACTCCGGCCTCCTTGAGTTCGTCCAGCGCCTTCTGCCAGCTTTCGACCACCTCGTCGGGCGTGGAGCCGGAAAAGCCGATGAACACCTCGGAGCGGTAGATGGCCGGGCCCGCCTTCTCGAACATGGCCGGGTCCAGGCCCTGTTGCCGGGCCATGAACCCGGACATCGCCTTCTCGCCCATGGGCACGAGGTCCACCCGGCCCTGGGCCAGCTTTCTGAAGTCGTGGAGCTGGCAGACGCTGATATCAAGGTTGGCAAAGCCGTGTTCGACCAGAAACTGGTGATAGAAGTCGTCGCGGGTCACGCCGATGGCACCGACGCGCCGGGCGTCGGCCAGACCCTGCACCTGCACAGCCGAGCCCTTGCGGCGGAAGAAATACAGGGTGTCGTCAAAGACCGGGCCGACAAATCGGAACAGCCCGTCGCGCTCCACCGAGCGGCTCATGGGGAAGAGGACGTGTCCGTCCTCTTCCTTGAGTTTCATGTACGCCCTGGCCCAGGGGTAGAAAACTATGTCGCTTTCGCCCAGGCCAAGCCTCTCGAGAATGCGCTGCACGAGCTCGACGCAGAACCCGCGCGCCTCCCCGTCCACCTGATAGCTGAAGGGGGGATACTGCTCCGTCATGACATGCACCCCGCCCGCCAGGGCGCGCGGACAGCACAGCAGCTGGCCCAGGAGCAGGGCGCAAAGCAGAAACGGGAGTGCTGGACAACGGGTTGCGGGCATGCCGGGATTCTGCCTGGGTCGCGTGGTGTTCGAAAAGTTCACCGGGTTTCGGCCAGATAGCCCATCTCGCGGGCGAAATCCTCGGTCCCTGACGCCGCGCCGTGCAGCAGATGGCCCAGCCGCATCATCAGCCCCGCCGGAAAGTCCTTGGTCCAGCGCTCGAAGTAGCCAGAAAAGCCGTACATCCACAACAGCTCCGAGGCCTGAGTGAACACCTGCCCGGCCAGGGTGGGCCAATCGGTGGCAAACGCGATCTTCCAGACCGGGTATTCGGCCCCGCCCACTTCGCGCTTGCCCTTGAACTCCACGCTCACGTCCAGGCGTCGGTCCGGGCCGGGGGTCAGCTCCCAGTAGTAGAGCCACCCCTCGCCCACCCACTCGAACTCCAGGTGGCGGTAGTCTGAGGCCATGTCCGGCGGCGCATCCAGGCCGTGGGCGTCGCACAGACAGCGAAAAAGGTCCTTGAGCGGCTCGGACAGGGCGCAGTGGGCGCTGAGGTCATAGTGCTGGCCGTCCAGGACGATGCGCGATTCGAGCCACCCTGATTTGGCTTCGGTCAGATAGAATGAGAAGGGATCAGGCATGGATACCTCGCGATTGTGTTTGTGCGCTGGCAAGATCGTACACAAAGGTGAACAATAGTTCAAAGGCCAATTCCACGGCTCCCTGGCTGCGGCTAGCCCAGGGCAGCCACCGCGGCTTCCAGCCGGGCCACCTCGGCGGTGAGCTCGGCCACCCGCTCGCGGCTGCGCTCCAAATCCTCGCGGCGGGCCGCATTCTCAAGCCGCAGGGCGGCGCGACGAGTCCGCTCGGCCCCGATGGAGGCAGCCACACTCTTGAGGGTATGGGCCTGGAGCGCGGTCTCGCGCAGGACTGCGGTCCGCACCCCACCCTTGGCCAGCCCCAGCTTATGGCCGATCTCGGCCATGGCGTTGGGCAGCAGGCGGCGAATCTCGGCCTGGGACACCCCCAGCAACGAGGCGGCCATGTCCAGGTCGAGAACCGGCTCGTCACCGACCCTCCCCGGCGCGGCACCCCCTGTCCCGCGGATCGGATCGACCGCCACCCCCTCTGCGTCCCCGGCAAGGCCGCTGCCCAGCAGCTCTCGCATGGCCGCCGCGAGATCGCCGTAACTCACGGGCTTGGTCACCACTCCGTGCATGCCCTCTGCCCCGCATTGCTGCCGCACCTCGCCCAGGGCATGGGCCGTGACCGCCAGCACCGGCACGTCAGGACGGAGCACGGGCCTGTCCGCACCCTGGCCGCAGCGGATGCGGCGCATGGTCTCATGCCCGTCCATGCCGGGCATCTCCAGGTCCATGAGCACCAGGTCGAATTCCTGCCCGGCCAGGAGCATGAGCGCCTCAGGACCGCTCCCGGCCACGGTGGTGGTCATGCCCATGCGGTCCAGGTGGAGCCGGGCCACCTTGACATTGGTGGGGTTGTCGTCCACCAGCAACACCCGCGACGGCCTGACTGGAGCTGGAGCGGCGTTCATGGACGCGGTCAGGACAGCGGCCCGGGTGGCGCGCTGCGGATCGCCCGGGGCGAACCGGGCCGTAAAAATGAAGGGGCTGTGCCAGATAACTAGCCCATATACCTTCTAACCCACTGTTTCAGCTGTTTAAACTGACTTCGCGGATTGCTGTTATTAAAACGCCACTCGCATTCCTTTAAAAACAGAGAAAAATGCTTGGTTGGAATGCCGTTGAATTTCCTCATATGGCGTTTGGCCTGGTTCCAAAAATTCTCGATTCCATTGATGTGGTTGTGGCTATCTGCAAACAGCTTCGAGTGGTTGATTCGGAAGTGTTTGAATGCTGACACATCGAGGACATTGTAGCCATACCAGCAGTCCGAGTAAACCACACTGTCTGGCTGGATTCTTTCCTGAATAATGGGAAGCAAGGTTTTACCTTTTGCATCAGGAATCACCTGTGTATATACCTTCCCACCCCTTTTAAGGATTCCAAAAACAGGAACCTTACCAGCCGCCCCACGTCCTCTTTTGCCCTTTCGCTTGCCACCGAAGTAGCTTTCATCGACCTCAAATTCGCCAAAATCCATCCCTTCACAGGACTCTTCTTCCGCTATGATTTCCCGGAGCCGGTGAAAGTAATAGGCGGCTGTTTTGACGTTCACACCAACCAGATCAGCAGCACAACGAGCTGTCGTGCCGGCAACAAAATGTTCGATTAAACGAAGCTGCTTGTCCTTGCTCAAACGACTTTTTCGCATTGCCATACTGATAACCCAGAGGAGTTATCTGGTACAGCCCCAAAATGAATTCGCTGCCCCTGCCCACCGTGGACCGGACCGTGATCTCGCCGCCCATGAGCCGCACGAGGTCGCGGCAGATGGCCAGCCCCAGCCCGGAGCCGCCATAGCGACGCGAGGTGGTGCCGTCCCCCTGCCGGAACGCCTCAAAGATGGCCTGACCAAACTCCGGGGGAATCCCCGGCCCGCTGTCGCTGACCGAAAAACGCACACCCACTGGCCGCTCGGGGTCTGGCGGGCTCTCACCGCCCTGTCCGCCGTCCCAGGGGCCGACCGTGACCCGCACCGCCCCCTGCTCCGTGAACTTGACCCCGTTGCCGAGCAGGTTGATCAGCACCTGACGCAGTCTGCCCGGATCGCCCCGGAGAAAGCGCGGGGCGCCTTCCATCATCTCGAAATCAAGGGCAACTCCCTTTTGCCCGGCCTCAAGCCCGACCGTCTTCATGGCCGAATGCACGACCGCGGGCAGATCGAAATCCTCGGACACAAGCCTGAGCCTGCCCGCCTCGATGCGCGAGAAGTCGAGGATGTCGTTGAGCACGTCGAGCAGGTGCAGGGCGGACTCGCGCGCGGTCTCCACATAGTCGCGCTGGCGCGCGTCGAGCGGGGTGTGCAGGACCGCCTCGGTCATGCCGAGCACCGCGTTCATGGGTGTGCGGATCTCGTGACTGACGGCGGCCAGGAAGTCACTCTTGGCCTGGCTGGCCGCCTCTGCCGCCTTGCGTGCCACCTCCAGCTCGACGTTGCGCGTCTCGATCAGGTGCTTGTTGAGAAAGTCGCGCAGGGTGCTCGCATAGGTGACGTGGGCCACGATAAAGGAGATACACGAGATGATAGCGGCGTTGATGATGTGATACTTGACCGTGGCCGCGCCGGGGGCGAACCAGTACAGCGAGCCGATCACCGCCGCCATGCCCAGGGTCTGGTGCAGAACCGCCTGCCGCGTGGTCATGGCGATGAAGGCGGGCGGGCCGAGCATGAAGATGTAAACCGGCCCGATACTCCCCTTGAGCGGGAACATGTAGGCCACGATGACAGCGGTGTAGATCAGGAAAAAGGCGATGTACGCCTGCCAGACCCAGCCGTGCCTGGACCGCAGATCATCCTCGCTACGGAGGGGGCCGAACAGCCACAGGAAGGCCACACAGGTCGCCATGGCCACCGCACGCATGCCCACGATGCCCGCCCACATGGCATCGGCGCGGGGCGTGGCCGCCTGTCTGATGGTGAAGTAATCGGCCACCAGATAGCCCACCAGGGACCAGAACAGCAGCCAGGTGACGGCCTTGAGCCTGCTCGAGTTGGAAAAGGCCACCGTCCGGCGGAACTCCTGGCGCAGCTCGGGCGCGACCGAAGGCTGGCGGAGGATGCGGAACAGACCGTCGTGGAAATGGGGCATGGCTCACCTCGTGGCTTCACCTGGGGCAGACACCCCAGTACCCCAAATCGCCGCGGAAAGTAAGAGGCCCCGATTGTCTCAGACTCGGGCTGGAACTCGGGCCGGAAATCAGGCCGAGCGGGCCACCCCGGACTCGCGCGAAACGGCCCACTCCTCGTAGCGCGCGCCCCAGCGGCACAGGGACTCAATGACCGGCATGACGCTGAGCCCAAGCTCGGTCAGCGAGTAGTCCACCCTCGGCGGCACCTGGGCATGGACCTCGCGGCGGACCACGCCGTCCGCCTCCAGCTCCCGCAATTGCTGGGTGAGCATCTTCTGGGTGATGTTGGGGATGGACCGTTTGATCTCGCTGAAGCGCAGGGTGCCCCCGTCGCCCAGCCGGTACATGATGATCGGCTTCCACTTGCCGCCGATGACCTGGAGGGTCAGCTCCACGTTGCAATAATAGGTCTTGTTGCCGCAATGCCTCAGAGTGCAGTTCCCGCTCATCTCGTCTCCTGTCGCCGCGCCCGCCGACGCTCCCGCTCCTCCTCCGCGATCCGGGAGAAAGGCCCGCCGGGCGCATCGCCATTAGTATCTTTTTGGTAACTATGGCACTTTGAAGTGCGTACTTGATCTTTTTTCAGCAGTAGCAGAAAAGATACCAAGGGTAAACAACGCCCTGCGGGGCGCAAGCACAACGGAGGCTGGAATGGAACTGACCCAAGCCCTGCGCACCCGGCGCAGCATACGCAAATTCGAGGACAAACCCGTGCCCGAGGCCATGATCCGCGAGATTCTCCGGGCGGCCATGTCGGCCCCCAGCGCGGGCAACGCACAGCCCTGGCAATTCGTGGTCATGACCGACCCGGAGAAACTCGCGGCGGCAGCCGCCATTCATCCCCACGTCAAGATGGCGGCGCAGGCCCCGGTGGGCATCCTGGTCTGCGGCGACCTCTCGCTGGAAAAGTATCCCGGCTACTGGGTGCAGGACTGCTCGGCGGCCATGCAAAACCTGCTCCTGGCCGCCCACGGGCTTGGCCTTGGCGCGGTCTGGACCGGGGTGTATCCGATAGAGGACCGGGTCAGGGGATTCGCCGGGCTGGCCCGGCTGCCCGGCCATGTGGTGCCGCTCGGGTTCGTGCCCCTGGGCTGGCCCGCCCAACCTGGCGGAGAGGCCGACCGGTTCCGCGAGGACAGGATTCACTCCAACACATTCTAAGGAGTTCGCCATGAAGGTAATCGCCATCAACGGCAGCGCGCGCAAGGGAGGCAACACCGCCCTGATGATCCGCCGCGTGTTCCAGGAGCTTGAGACCGAGGGTATCGAAACAGAAATGATCGAGCTGTCGGGCAAGGCCATGCACGGCTGCATCGCCTGCTACAAGTGCGCCAAGAACAAGGACCGCCGCTGCGCGGTCACCAAGGATTTCGTCAATGACTGTATCGCGGCCATGGACGCGGCGGACGGCATCATCCTCGGCTCACCCACCTACTTTGCCAACGTCTCCGCCGTTATATCGGGTTAATAAAGTGTGCACCTAAACCCTGAAAACGCCCTCGAAGGGGCATTCATTTTGGGGTTGAAAGGATAGAGTTATAGTGTATAATGTGTGTTATTGTAAAAAACAAGAGGACAACTAATTTGGATTTAGCAGTCAGAAGAAAAGCCATCGTCATTGAAGACGACTCTGGAGTCAGGAGCGAAATTTTAGTTCTTATGACTTCCAGGGGCGTTTTGACTCCTCTCTTGAACTATGTGCTTCACAAGCAGCAGGAAGGAAGAAGCTATTCGTGGATGGATAGGACCGTCCGCGCCGTTGGCAGCATGGACAGCAAGCAGGAAAAAACCCAGCAGGAATGGGAAAAGGCGCGCCAAGCGCTTCATGACCATACCGATCCGCGCGGCCTTGTCGCAACCACCTTGGAACACATCAAAAAACCGTCTGCGTCGTTATGTTGGCCTTGACCGGGTAGAGCTCGCCGTCCGTGAGGATCAGCACGGTAAGGACTCCGGTTTCGCTGCTGTACACCTGAGCTTCGAGCGCCGAAACCGGACGACGAAGTTCTTTTCCGACAGGCATTCCCGACCTGTCATCCGTGATCCTCCTGCCCCAGTTGTAAACGTCCAACCCTCTTTCGCTCAATGTCAGATCAGGTTCACCGAACTTGGCAACCAGGCCTTCAAGAATGGCCTCTTTCTCCTGAGGCGCAGCCGTCTGCTTCAGCACAGCCTGGCGCAGGGAGTACACCGGAGAACCAAAGCCCATCAGCGACTTGCCGGTTTGGACGAAAAAACCCTTGAAATCCCGATGGCCTGGGACAACAGCTTCTCCCCCATACAATAACGCGAGAATATCTCTCTGCGTTGACGGGGTCGTATCAGGTGAAGCGAGAATCTTGACATGCTCATCAAACTTCAGGGGCAGTTTGAGCGTCTCGGCCACAAGGCTTTCAACCTTGTCGCTCTCCATGCCCCCCGTGACGCCAATCAACGACAGCGTCCGGGCAGTACGATCATCTTTTTTCTGGGTGAACGGCTGTTTTTTCGATGAGGCTTCGACCTCCCAGGTCTGTCCATTGCCCTGATCCATCATCTTTATGTGGTAACGACATTTGACGGCGTGGACATAGAGGAGCCTGCCATCCTTCCACGGGTCCTGCGCATATCCCACAGGTTCTGCCACATAGCTCAGCTGTATTGTGGGGGCCAGGGGAAACCTTGCGGCGCCCAGTCCCTCCTTCACGCCAGGCAAGACATCGGCGGGAATGACGACCGTTGCAAAATCCCTGCTATTTTGCACAACGACCGTAATCCTTCCCTCGTCGGATCGGAAACCAATATCGGCTCCAGCGCTTGCCCCGCCCTGGTTGAGAACCGCCACTGCGTCTTGGGTGGTGGAGAGCACCTTGAAGACATTTTCCTTGAACTGCGGAGTCACCTGGAGAAGGAGCGGGCGTCTCACATCGACGCCATTGACTGTGGTCGCACCGGACGTTTTCGGGTCGGACAGCTTTTTGAAATGGGCAAGGACAATTTCTGAGGTGGCAAGAATCGGCTCGGTTCCTGTCATAATGCGTTCGGTCTGGGCCTGTTTCTCGCGCTCCTGCCGGAGACGCTCCGCTTCCTGCCGCAGCCGTTGTTCTCTTTCTATCTCTTCATTTTCCTTCTGCCATGCGGCCACACGGGGTTCAAGCCAACTGCTTGGATATTCAAAAAATGCTTCACCTGTTTTAGGCATGGAGACCGTCACGGCGCAAGGAACCGTCGTGACGGTCGGCGGCGTACGGTCCTTCCGTAAATACTGCCCCCACTGCACGACCCTGAGTGTTGCCCTGATCGTGACCTGCCTGTCTCCACGCATGGACTTCAGGAGGGATTCCGCGGCGTCAGGGGCCATGGCGAGATGCTGAATCACCTCACCGCCTTTGATAGACACCTGGATGCTCTCGGGAAAAGTGGTATTCTTGGGACACCACAAAGACCAACCGGCACCGACCTTCTTGCTCGTGCCCGTAGGCATTGGCGCAAAAGGAAAGGCGCTCTTGTCAAAATCATACTCGCCAAGCCGAGCCGGAAAAGTCAGTTCAACCAGCTCAGGTTTTGCACTCCGCAAAAAGGCCTCGGCCTCGGCTCTGGCATCGTGCTTCAATTTCGCCAGGGCGAACTCGTCCCTTTCAGCTCTCTGGACCGCCTCGCAATCTTTGGTTTTTACATAGTCGATTATTGCCTGTTCATCGGCCAGAACGTCCTGCGCGGGTGGCATGACTCCCGCGACAAGGTTGATGTAATCCGCCTTGACGGCCTTGGCGGCCTTGGTGTCCTGCGTCCTGGCGGGCTCGGAATGCCCGGCCTGTTCGCTGGATGCCATTTCAACCGGCATAGCCGACGGATCAGCTTTGACGGGTCGCCACTCATCCTGAATGGAGGCCATATAATTGGCAACCAATCCCTCTCCCGACCTGTTGAACACGCGCAGGCGCGTTTTACTCACCGCTTCACAATCACGGGCGATGACCGCGCTCGCGGTTTGCAAGAAATCTTCGAGCCCCTCAACCAACAAGGGACTCTCGGCATCAAGAAGGATCTTGGCCTCGACAGTCTCCTTGCACCAATTGCCTTGCCCCTGGCTGACGAACACTTCCGCCCCCAGCTTCCTTGAGTAAGCGACCTTGTGCCAGGAAGCGGCATGGGAAAACCCTGCTGGTACAAGAGCGCAAACGACAGCCAGCAGCAAGGCCCTACAACAAATCTGCATAGTTAAAGGATCTCCCAGGCTCCGTCCGTCCCCTTGCTTGCCACGACCGTAGTCTCTTCCACTCCGCGCGGCGTGACAACTTTCATTTTCATGGTTCTGGCCGGAGCTTCCACATCCACCCTCTCTGCAACCAAGTCTTCAGTCTCGGGGGTATCGGGATAGCTAGCCACCATCTCGTCAAGGTCAATGGCTGGCCGAACGGCCTTTGTCGCCGCCATGTCGCCCGACAACGCATCCAGATCGAGGGCGGGGCGCATCACGGCTACAGTGCTTGTAGCCTTCCTTCCGGCCTCATGGGCAGCCAGAGTGCCTTCCTTTCCGACAAGAGAGGCATGGATATACCCGATGGCCTGACGATCCTGATTTACCAGAATCCAGTTGGCATTCTTCACTTGCCCGACAGCGAGAACGACACTCCCCTTCTTGAGTACCCGGGCCACATCGAACTCCATCGAAGGCCCAAAGCGCACGTTAGAGTCCGTCAGGATTTCATATGGTTCACCGATCAAAGAAAGGGTTCCAGGCTTCTGGACTTCCTTGTGCCTGACGATCGGGATACTCCTTTGGACGGTCTCGGTTTTGACAACAGTGAGTTCCGCTTCCGCCTTGGTGTCAGGGTTATCCCATTTGGCGGTGTCTCCATCATTCAGATTCGAGAGAGCCTTGGCCGACTCCTTTTCAAGGGCCAGCTTGTCCTGTTCGTCAAGGTACCCGCCAATCTGATTGCCGATAAAGCCGCCGACCACCGCGCCCAAACCAATGGCAACGACCTTGCCCACGCCTTTGCCGAAAAACATTCCGGCTGCCGCGCCCAAGACAGCCCCGGCAGCGGTACCTGTGTCCTTCTTGGTGGCCTGGCAACCCGGCAGCAACAGGCACAGAATCAACAGGGAAGTGAGTGCAAGAGAGGGAAAGCGGGTTTTCTGAAGGCCAAACATCATGAATCCTCCGAGGTGCGGTATGCGCGAGCGCAAGGTATGTTCTGTGCCAGATCGAACAAGCAAGCCACAGGGACAGCACATTGAAATATGCGGTGGACGAACACAGGAGAAGGCAACTTCGACCCGACAATCTCACGGATATCCGGAGTCTTCCGTCTTCATCAAGCAATGGACTTGTCTCCAAGTTCAGGTATTAAAAAAGCAAAGGAGTGTCAACATCATGCATATGCATCCAACGCATTCATGATCAGTAATTGGAACCATTTCGGGCTCGACGCTTCGGCACAGGGATCAGCGCAGCGGCAGGGTCACGACCACGCAGGTTTCGCCGGGGGTGGAGGTGTCCAGGGTGATGTCGCCGCCGTGGGTCCGGGCCACGAGGCGGGCCGAGTAGGTGCCCAGGCCCGAGCCGGGGGAGGACTCGGCGCGCACGTATTTCTGGAAGAACGTCTCGCGGATGGAGACAGGCACCTCGCCCTGGTTGCGGATGGCGATGGCCAGGGAGTCGGTGCGGGTCAGGGTGATTGTGACCGAGCCCCCTTCGGGCGAGGCCTGGAGGGCGTTGAGCAGGAGGTTCGAGAGCATGGAGCGGAACAGCTCCGCTTCGGCCAGCAGCACGACGCCATCCTCGGGCAGGCCGCCCGTGATCTCGATGCCCATGCTGATCCCCTTTTCCCTGAAGATGGACCGGGCCTCGGCCTTGAAGCGCTCCAGCACCTCAAGCACGTCCACCTCGCGGCGGTCCAGGGCATAGGTGCCGCGCTCCATCTTGAAGAGGTCCAGGGAGCGGTTGATGAGCGCCAGCATAGCCTCGCCCGCGTCCTCTATGGTCCTGAGCATCCCGGTCTGCGCTCCGGTCAGGCCGCCCAGGCGCGATATCTCGCCGGGCAGACCGATGACCGCGCCAAGGGGCGTCTTGAGGTCGTGCCGGGCCATGCGCTCCACATCGTCGCGCAGGGCCTCGGCCAGCTTGCGGTCCGTGATGTCGCGACCCACGCCGATCACGCCCACGATGTCGTCGGACTCGCTGAGGAGCAGCCCCAGCCGGGTCTCGAGCCAGAGGGTGCCACCGTCGGCGCAGAGGAATTCGAGGTCCTGGGTCACGGCCAGGGGCTGCTCCTTGGTCCGGGCCATGGCCTTGAGCATGGTCACCCCCTCGTCCAGCCTGTTGCGCGACACGCCGGTCAGGTACTCGCGAATCGGGCGGCCCATGATCTCGGCCCGGGTATAGCCGCGCAGCTCGGTGTCCGACCGGCTGACAAAGGTGATGCGCAGGTCCGCGTCAGTGCCCCAGATGATGTCCATGATGTTGTCGGCCAGCAGCCGGTACTGTCGCTCGCTCTGGCGCAACGCCTCCTCGGTCTGCCTGCGGTCGGTGATGTCCGTGCCCACGCACAGGAGCTCGACCATGGCCCCGTCCCGGCCGGACACGGGCGAGTAGGTCCAGGAGACCCAGACCAGCTCCCCGTTGCGGCGCACCGAGGTGGTCTCGGCCAGCACCGGCTCCGCCGGGTTTGCCAGGAGCCTGTTGAGCTGCCGCTTCATGGGCTCGCCGCCCGGCCCACGCTCCGGGATCAGCGTCCCCACCAGCGGCCTGCCCAGCAGTTCGCCCGGCCCGTAACCGTAGAAGGCCTCGGCGTGTTCGTTGCAAAAGGTGATCTGCCCGTTGATATCCACGCGCAGGATGATGCTGCGTGCGTTCTGCACCAGATAGCGGTATTTCTCGCGCTCCCGGAGCCTGCCGAAGATCAGCGCCATGACCGCCAGCAGCGACCCGGTGGTCAGGGCGATGAGCGCGACGCCCCCATAGAGCAGCGGAACGCGGTTGGGCGAGGGGTGCCAGCCGCCAGAGGGCAGCGCCCCGGCCTGCCACAGTCCCTGGGGGACCGGGGTGTTCATGATCACCGGGTCCATGTCGAACACCGACGGCTGGCCGAAAATCATGCGGTCGTTCCCGCCGGGCGAGAGCTCCCTGAAGGCGATGTCGAGCTGCGAGACGCCGGGCAGCCCGGCCTCGCGGAACAGGGTCCGGACATCGATGAGCACCAGGACCATGCCCCAGTGGCCGCCATCCGCGCCAAGCGCAACCGGGGCCAGAGCCACGATGGCCTCGCCTCCTTCGGGCACGGCCATGGGCGGCAGGACCAGGGTGTGGCCGGTCCTTGCGGCCAGCAGGGCCGCCTTGCGCACCTCCGGGGGATACTCCGCGGTCAGCTTCCTGCCAAGGACCGCCTCCCCCCCGCTCTCGGGGTAGACATGCGAAACCGCGTTGTCCCTGGCCAGTTCGATGAACCGGATGCCGCCCACATCTGCCAGCAGCCCGCCGACCAGGGCGGCGAAGGTGGCCTGATCCAGGTCCGGGTTGAGGGCGATGAAGGCCTTGAGGGTCCTGACCAGGTGCAGCCGGGTGTTCAGGGCGTTCTCGAACCCGCTCTGCACAGCCGACAGCCGGTGAAATACCTCCAGGCGCGCCTGCTGGGCATGGCGCTGCCCGTCGGCATAGATCGTGGCGGCCAGGGCCGCGGCCATGACCAGACCAACCACAAGGGGCATCAGATAGGCGATTCTTCTTGGCATGCTCGATTTCCGGCGGCCATGACGGCATGACCTACCGTCCAAGCACATAGCATACCCAAATGAAATGTAAATGATAATGCGCCTCCAAATGGAGGGCGCTCGGCGGGTCAGGAACGGGACACGCCCCTGGCGTACTGGCCCGGAGTCATGCCCACGACCTTTCTGAAGCACCGGGTCATGTGGCTCTGGTCGAAGAATCCGGCCTGGGCCGCGGCCTCAGCCAGCCCCACTCCCGCCCCGATGGCCGCCTTGACCGCCTGGACGCGCAGCAGGGTCTGGTATTCGTGCGGGGGCATGCCGATGTGATGCGAAAACAACCGGTTCAAACGGCACGGGCTCATGCCCGCCAGCCGGGCCAGATGGTCCAGCCGGACCTCCTCACCGGCATGCGCCGTGAGATGGAGGACAGCCGCTTCCACAGGAGCGGGCCTGGAGCCGCTGCCCGCTTCCGGATCGGGCCTGCCCCGGCCTCTCTCCTCAAGCCGGGCCAGCAAGGCCTGGAGCGCACCGTCCCGCTCCAGGCTGGCAACACTGCCCCCGGCCAGCCCGGCCAGCCCGGTCACGCACCCGAACAGGTCCGGGTCGTCCAGACAGGGCTCCACCCGGCCAAGACAGGCCGCGTCGAATCCGAGCCGGTCCAGCTGGTCGGCGGACACGCTGATGACCACGGCCTCGCTCGCGCCCGCGTCCGGGCAGGCGTGGACCAGTCCAGGGGCAAGCACCAGCACCTGACCAGCTGCAACACGGATATCTCCGCCCGCCAGGACCAGAACGCGCTCGCCGGACAGGACCGCGCCCACGCACAGGGAGCGGTGGCTGTGCCGGGCCGCAGTGGGCACAGACCCGGCGCTGCGAACAAGGTGGACCCCGTCCAGACCGGGATATGCGGTGAAATGAAATTGATCGGGCGCGGTCATGGACCTCCAGTGCCCCCGGTCAGAGCAGGGCCGGGACGAACTTGGCCAGGAGCCGCAGGCCGTCCAGCCCGGCGCGCACGCTGTGGGGCACGTTTTGGGGCAGCACGGCGGCCACGCCCGGCGCGTAGTCGATGGGCCGCCCGCCAAGCAGGCACCGGCCCGAACCGGCGGCCACCTCGTGCAGCTCCCAGCTCGCCTCGTGGAGATGGTCGCCAATTTCCGCGCCCGGCTCCAGCCGCACCAGATGCGCGCTGAATCGGCCCCCGGTCTGCGCGCCGGTCACCAGATGCTTGAGGGCCACACCCGCAAAAATCGGATGGGCGTGCCAGGGCTGCTCGCCGGATAGGGTCTCGGCCACCGCATTGTCCGCAAGGCGGGCCACGATGCCGCAATCAAGATCGGAAAAGAGATCGTTCATGGGTTCCTCCCGTGTTTTTCGGGAAGATGCCCCAGGCCGGACAAAGCGGTCTTGCACGATCTTGTCCCTCTCCCGCCACACCCGGCCTACCCGACCATGCCGTTGTCCTCGATCTCGACGATGAAAACGTCCACCACGGCGGGGTCCAGGGCGTTCCCGGCCAGGGAGCCGAGGATGGCCAGGGCCTCCTGCGGCGTCTTGCCCCGCTGGTAGGGGCGATCGGTGGTCATGGCGTCAAAACAGTCGGCCACGGCCAGCACCCGCGCGCCCAGGGGGATTTCGTCGGCCATGAGCCCGCGCGGGTAGCCCCGCCCGTCGAGCCGCTCGTGATGGGCGTAGACATACTCCAGGGACGGCCCGAGAAAGTCGAGATTCTTCAGGATGTCGTAGCTCCACTGCGGATGGCTGCGGATCTCAAGGAGCATGTCCTCGCTCATCTGCGTGTCTTCGTTGGAGAAGATCAGGTCGCTGAAGCCGATCTTGCCGATGTCGTGCAGCACGCCCGCGATGCGGATGCGCTCCACCTCGTCGTTGTCAAGGCCAAGCCGTCGGGCCAGCCGCTCGACATAGACGCTGACCCGCTCACCATGGCCCTCGGTATAGGCGTCGCGCGCACCCAGGGCGTTGACCACCGCAGTGACCGTGTTCAGGGAGTTGCGCCTGATGGTCTCGGTGAGCTGTTCCAGGTGAAACTCCCTGGCCTCGATCCCGACCATCATCAGGCCCACTGCCTCGGCCAGCTCCCGGATTTCCGCGGGATAACCCGGCCTGGTCAGTTCCATGATCTCGTCGGAATACCGGCCTGCCGCGATCTCCCGGATCAGCCCGATCAGACGGTCCTGCCCCTTGCGCACGGCCCGCCCCTAGGCCCAACTGGCCGCGCTGGCGGCGGCAAAGTCGGCAAAGCTCCGGGCCGGGCTGCCGGTCAGGTGTTCGACCGCCCCGGTCACGTTGCCCGCCATGCCGAGCTTGACCACGCGCGTCAGGCTGACCAGCATGTTGGTGTTCCATTCGGGCACGCCCGCCCGGGCCAGGGCGTCCATGTATTCGGCCTCTTCAACCGGGCGATAGGCCACCGGGCGGCCCGTGGTCCGGGTCAGGATGTCGGCCACCTCGGCCAGGGAGAGCCCCTGGGGGCCGGTCAGGGCATAGACGCGGGACTCGTGCCCGGCGTTGTCGAGCAGGAGCCTGGCGGCGCAGTCCGCGATGTCGCGGGCGTCGATGTAGCTGACCCTGGCCTCGGCCTCGGGCAGGGCCAGCACGCCGGAGCGGACCATGGGAGCCAGCTTGGTGGCAAAGTTCTGCATCACGGTGTTGGGCCGCAGGGTGGTGAAGGGGATGCCCGAATCCTCCACGAACTGATCGACCATGCCGTGCTCCCGGCCCAGCCGCCAGTGGGCATCGGACGACGAGCCGTAGCCGCTGGAGCGCACGATGTAGCCGATGCCTGCGGCCTTGGCCGCCTGCACGGCCAAATGGCCAAAGCGTGTCATCTTCTCGGCCAGGGGCAGCACGAGAAAGAGCCGGTCGCACCCCTGCATGGCGCTGGCCATGGACTCCTGGTCCGCAAAATCAAAGGGACGCGCCGTGACGCCAGACTGCCCGAGTCCCTCGGCCTGCTCCGGGGTGTGGACTCCGGCCACCACGTCCGCGCCCGCGTCCCGCAGGGCGGTCAAAACTGCGGACCCAATGGTGCCGGCTGCCCCGGCCACGAAAATGCTGCTCATTGCCTGCCTCCCGCCCTTGGCCTCGCGGCCTGGGCCATGATTGTTTCAAGTCCGGGCCACGCTACACGAAACCGGGCGGGTAAGGCAAATGCCGAGCCCGGAAAATCGGCGTTTTCCGGCCACGCAAAAAGGGCGGCCCGGAGACCCGGACCGCCCCGCCTTGCTTCAATACAAACGGTTACGCGCCCACGTGGAGCTTGAACGCCTCCAGGGTGTTGACCATCAGTTGGGCGATGGTCATGGGGCCGACGCCGCCCGGCACCGGGGTCATGGCGTGGACCTTGTCCTTGAGGCCCTCGAAATCGCAGTCCCCGGCCAGACCCTCGTCAGTGCGGTTGATGCCCACGTCCACCACCACCGCGCCCTCCTTGACCATGTCTGCGGTCACGAAGTTGGGCACGCCGATGGCCGCGAACACGAAATCCGCCTCCCGACACTCGGCCTTGAGGTCTGCGGTGCGCGAGTGGCACAGGGTCACGGTGGCGTTGGCGCAGGGACCGGCCTGGGAGAGCATCATGGCCAGGGGCTTGCCCACGATGTTGGAGCGGCCTATGACCACGGCCTTCTTGCAGGCCGGGTCCAGGTTGTACCGCTTGAGCAGGGTGATCACGCCCGCCGGGGTGCATGGCTTGAATCCGGGCAGGCCGAGGCTCATCCTGCCCACGTTGACCGGATGAAAGCCGTCCACGTCCTTGTTGGGATCGATCAGGTCGAGGATACGCTGGCTGTCCAGCCCCTTGGGCAGGGGCAGCTGGACCAGGATGCCGTCCACGTTCACGTCGCGGTTGAGCTGCTGGATCAGCCCCTCCAGTTCAAGCTGGGTGGCGCTCTCCAGCCGGTAGGGCATGGAGACGATGCCGCAGTCCTCGCAGGCGCGCTCCTTGTTGCGCACATAGACCTGGCTGGCCGGGTCCTCGCCCACAAGCACCACGGCCAAGCCGGGACTGCGCCCGAATCTGGCCGAGAGTTCGGTCACTTCCACTTTGATTTCGGCCCGGATAGTGGCCGCTGTTGCCTTGCCGTCGAGTAGAATCATGGTGTTGCCTCCGGCGGCTCAGGGAATCTTTTGGACAAGACCCCGTGAGAATCTCCGGGACCGACTGCGAAAAGGACGCTGCGCAGAAGCGAAAGCAGTGATGCAGGGGCGGCGTCTCGTGTCCCGGAGCGTTGATGGATCGCGGATCGTTCACACAGGCGCGGGCTGGCCGCGCTCCAAGTCTCGTAGAGAAATCGGCAGGAATATGCAACCCGCAGGGAGCGATCATGCCCCCTCCCCTGCCTGATTGTTCCTCACGCCCGGCTGGCTGCCCGTTGTTTCCACTGGGCAAGGGCTGCCGCCAGCCCGAGGAGCACGAGCAGCCCGTCGCGCAGGAGAAACCACTCCATGTCGCCGGATTCCCCCGGCGTGGTGGAAAAGCAGCCGCAACCGACATCGATCCCCCTGAGGTAATTGAAAAAAAGCATCCCCCAGAAGGCGGGCAGGAGCAGGTTGGCCAGGAGCAGGCTCCCCCAGCGCCACACCCCGGCCAGCAGCAGGAGGCCGAGCACGGCCTCAAGCCAGGGGAGCCACACGGCCACCACATTGGACGACCAGTCCGGCACCATGCGGTAGTCGCGCACGATGGCCGCGAAATCTGCCGGGTTGAGCAGCTTGTCCCAACTGGCGTAGAGGAAGACCGCTCCCAGGGCCAGCCTCAGGATCAGGGCGACAGGGGCCAGGGGGGTCATTGGCCGCAGTCGGGGCACAGGGCCGAGGGCGGCGGGTAGGCCGAATGCAGGCTCGCCCCGCCTGTTTCCGTGGGCAGTTGTTCCCTGGTCCACACGGTCCAGCCGTTGACCAGGACCCGGACATTGACCAGCCCGGCTGCGGTGAGTTTCTCGGCCAGTTCATGGCTGAGCGGGCACCGCTCGCCGTCGCAGTAGGTGATGAGGATCTCGGCCTGCCGGATTTTCGCGGCAAGGAGCGGGTACAGCTCGCCGAACTCGTCGGGCGGCAGGGAGAGCGCGCCCCTGATGTGGCCGTAGTTGTATTCGAGCCGGGTGCGGGCATCGAGAAACAGGGCGCGGCCCGAGGCAAAGAGCATGGCCGCGTCCTTGATTTCGATGGTGTCCGACCCGCCGGCGAGGTCCACTGCGCTGCTCTCGGCGTGGATCAGGGGGATTGCGTCGGGCCGCACGGCGTTGGCGGCCAGGGCCAGGATCGCGCTCAGAAGCACGATCGACATGGATTGGAACAGGATGCGGCGCAGCAGCTTCATGATTGCCTCACGTGGAAAAGGGATCAGTCGAAGAACGGCAGGGCGATGAAGTACACCCCCAGCAGGCCGATGGTCGCCCCGGCCAGACGGCGGAATCTCTGACCCGCGCTGCCAAAGGCACTGCTGGAAAGCACCCGCCTGACCCAGGCCGTGGAACTCCCGGCCAGAAGGATGGGCAGGCAGTGGCCGATGCCGAACAGGATGATGAGCAGCATGCCCGAGGCTACGCGCTCCTGGACCAGGATGATGGCCAGGATGGGGGCGATGAACCCGAAGGTGCACGACCCGGACAACACGCCGTAAGCCAGGCCCAGCACCAGCGCGCCGGTCAGTCCCCGAAGCCGCAGACGGCCCATCAAGCTGCCGGACATGGAGCAGCGGGCCACGCCGAGCATGTCCAGGGCCACCCACAGCAGCACCAGCCCCACCAGAATCGTCCACCATGACGGCACGTCGCCGAGCATCCGGCCCAGCATGGCACAGACGATGCCCACCAGGGCGATGGTGACGAACAGCCCGAAGGAGAAGAGCAGGGCGTAGGCCACGGCGCGCCGTCCGTGCACCGGCTCGTTCTGGCCGCCCACATAGCCGACGATAAGCGGGATGGAGGCCAGATGACACGGCGAGAAGAGCACGCTGACCACACCCCACAGGAAACACCCCAAGGCGGCCAGGGCCAGACCGCCCCCGATCCACTCATTGATGAGCAGGTAGAACTGGTCCATCCGCTACTCCCCGGGCATGCCCAGTTCAACGAGCTTGACCACAATATCCGCCTTGCTCATGAACCCTTCGTGGCGGAACCGCTCCCGCCCCTCGGCATCATAGAATATCTGGGTGGGAATGACGCGGATACCGTACTTCTTCACCTCGTCGTTGTATTGCCACACGTCGATGAAGACGATGGCGGCGCGGCCTTCCTGCTCGGCAGCCACCTCCTTGAGGATTGGGGCCATCATCTTGCAGGGTATGCAGGAATGCGCGCCGATGTCCACCATGGTCACCATCCCCGGCACCGGCGTGACCTGGGGACGACCGGAGAGCAGGTCTGCCACCCCGGCGGACAGGGTCGGGCTGCCCGAGGCCGGGGCCGGGTCCGCCGCCATGGCCTGGGGCGTTGTTCCGGTCGAGGCTGCCTGCGGGTCAGGATCAAGAAGATACACGGCCACGCTCGCGACCACGGCCAGGACGAGCAGCCCGGCCAGCAGGAGGGGTTTTTTCATCATTGCCTACTTCAGGATTTCGGCGGCCCTGTCGGCAGCCAGTTTGATGTTTTGCGCCGACGGCTCGGACGCGCCCTTCTTCAGCCCGATTTCGTCGAGCTGGAGATGGCTGTAGTGCGTAATCCCGGCCTCTTCCAGCGTTTTCCGGGCGCAATTGAGCGGGCAGCCGTCGATGACCAGAATGCGGTCCGCGGCCTCGGTGCTCTTGACGATGCCCGACACCCGGCCACCGATGCCGGCCAGACAGAACATCTTGCCCGTGCCCTGCCGCGTCAGCAGCCGGGCGGACTGGTCGGCTATCTCACCGACATCGGCACCGCCGGAACAAGAAAATATCAGTGTCGGGGCCGCGCTGCATGCACATGCATTACTCATTGGTTCTTCCTCACAATCGCCGGTCAGGCGAGCATTTTCTTGAGTTCGTCCACCGACGGCACCTTGCCGACCACCTTGACCTCGCCGTCCACCACCAGGGCGGGCGTGCTCATGACGCCGTACTGCATCATCTCGTTGATGTCCGCGATCTTGGTCAGTTCGTACTCGATGCCCAGCGCCTTGGCCGCGGCCTCGACGTCGTTCTTCAGCTTTTCGCACTTGGGGCAGCCGGGGCCCAGAACAAGAATCTTCTTCATTGTCGTCTCCTTATCCAAAAAAGGTTCCATACAGCATACCGCTTATGGTGGCCATGACCACCACCAGCAGCACGAACACTACCGTCTTTTGCGTACCCATGACGCTCCTGATGACCAGCATGTTGGGCAGGGACAGGGCCGGACCGGCCAGGAGCAGCGCCAGGGCCGGACCCTGGCCCATGCCGTTGCCGATAAGCCCCTGGAGGATGGGCACCTCGGTCAGAGTGGCAAAGTACATGAAGGCCCCGGCAAACGAGGCCACGAAGTTGGAGAGCAAGGAATTGCCGCCCACGGCCTGGCTGACCCACTCGGAGGGGATCAGCCCCTCATGGCCGGGCCGACCGAGCAGCATGCCCGCGATGAGCACGCCGAACAGGAGCAACGGCAGGATCTGCTTGGCAAATCCCCAGCTCTGGCCAAACCACTCGCCAAGCTCGTCCTCGCGGGTGGAGGTCAGCATGGACAGGCCGATGACTCCGGCCACAAAGGCGAGCTGCGGCATCTGCGGGAAAAGCAGCCCAAGGGCCGCGGCAGGCAGCGCGGCCAGGACCATGTGCCACAGCCGGACATTGAACCAGCCCACCAGACAAGCCGCAAAACCCAGGGCAAAGAGCGAGGTGATGATCCACTTGGCCGAGTGGATGGCGTGCCACAGGCCGGTGGCCTCGGTGGGCTTGCCCCAGTTGGCAAAGACGAGCACGCCGATCATGGTGGCGAAGTAAACCGCGTTCTGCCACAGGGGGCGGGCCACCTCCGGCTCGGGCATCTCGGCCATCCGGGCGGCCTTCGCATGCTCCTCCTTGCGGAAGAAGAAGTGCATGAGCAGCCCGATGACGATGCTGAAGACGATGGCGCCCAGGGCGCGGGCAATGCCAAGCCCCGGCCCCAGGATGCGCGCCGTGAGGATGACCGCCAGGATGTTGATGGCCGGGCCGGCGTAGAGAAAGGCCGAGGCCGGGCCAAGGCCCGCGCCCATGCGCCAGATGCCCGCAAAGAGCGGCAGGATGGTGCAGGAGCAGACGGCCAGGATGGTCCCGGAGCAGGAGGCCACGCCGTAGGCCACCGCCTTGTTGGCCTTGGGGCCGAGATATTTCATGACCGAGGCCTGGCTGATGAACACGCCGATGGCCCCGGCGATGAAGAACGCGGGCACCAGGCAGAGCAGGACATGCTCCTGCGCATAGTCTTTGGCCAGATACAACGCCTCGAACACGGCGTTGTCGAACCGCTCCCCGCCGAGGGGCAGATAGTAGAACGCCAGAAACACGCCCAGGACAACGGCCAGCGGTTTCCATTCGGTCTTCCAGGTCATTTCACGGCCTCTTTCAATGCTCTATTTGCAGGTTTCGCCAAATTATGGCTCCAAAAAAAATCACTTCGCAGCGAGCACGGCATCCACGCACTTGAAGAAATTGAGCACGCACGGCACCTTGAGCCGGTAGAACACCTGGAGCCCGCGCTTGTCGTCCACCACGATCCCGGCCTCGCGCAACACTGAGAGATGCTTGGAAACCGTGGACATGTCGTGGCCCACCAGGGCGGTCAGGTCGCAGACGCACCGCTCGCCGCGCGACAGCTCGTCCACGATCATCAGGCGGGATGGATGCCCCAACGCCTTCATGACCTTGGCCTTGCGGCGGTAGTCTTCAACAGTGTCTGTTCGAATCGGCTGCACGGGTCTGACGCTCCTTGGTGTCGTGTCTGCTTGGCAATATGACCAAATAGCGGCGCTGTCAAGGGTCAGTCTGCCTCAATCAAGAAGCGCTGTTCTCCGTGTCGGAGAACAGCGCTGTGTTTGCTCCCCTTCCCTGCCCGGCAAGGGGGCGGGTAAGGGGGTGGGGCCTGAGCTGCTATTCTTCTTCGAAGAAGCTGCTGCCGAGCACCGGGCCGTAGTAGACGCCGTCGTCGGCCAGGTCTTCCTCGATGCGCAGGAGCTGGTTGTATTTTTCGAGCCGGTCAGAGCGGGACAGGGAGCCGCTCTTGATCTGGCCCGCGTTGACGGCCACGGCGAGGTCGGCGATGTAGTGGTCGCCGGTTTCGCCCGAGCGGTGGGAAATGACCGTGGTGTAGCCCGCGGTCTTGGCCAGCTCGATGGTGTCCAGGGTCTCGGACACGGTGCCGATCTGGTTGAGCTTGATCAGGATGGAGTTGCACACGCCCCGGTCGATGCCCTCGGCCAGGATGTCCGGGTTGGTGACAAAGATGTCGTCGCCCACCAGCTGGATGCGGTCGCCCATCTTGTCGGTCTGGAGGGCAAAGCCGTCCCAGTCCGCCTCGGCCAGTCCGTCCTCGATGGAGACCAGCGGGAACTTCTCGGTGAAGTCGTCGTAGAAGTCCACAAGCTCGGCAGAGGTGAAGGTCTTGCCCTCGCCCGCCAGGACGTACTTGCCGTCCTTGTAGAACTCGCTGGCCGCGGCGTCGATGGCCAGGCAGATGTCGCGGCCCGGCTCGTAGCCCGCGGCCTCGATGGCGCGGATGATGTACTGGAAGGCTTCGGCGTGGGATTTGAGATTGGGGGCGAAACCGCCCTCGTCGCCCACCGAGGTGACGTGGCCGTCCTTGGCCAGGATGCCCTTGAGCTTATGGAAGGTCTCGGCGCCCATGCGCAGGGCCTCGGCAAAGGTCTCCGCGCCCACGGGCATGATCATGAACTCCTGGATGTCCAGGTTGTTGGGCGCGTGCTGGCCGCCGTTGATGATGTTCATCTGCGGCACGGGCAGGAGCTTGGCGTTGACGCCGCCCAGGTACTGGTAGAGGGGCAGGCCCAGGAACCGGGCTGCGGCGCGGGAGGCGGCCATGGACACGCCGAGCAGGGCGTTGGCGCCCAGGCGTTCCTTGTTCTCGGTGCCGTCCAGGCTGATGAGCGTGTTGTCCAGGGTGGTCTGGCGCAGGCAGTCCATGCCGATGACCGCCCCGGCGATCTCGCCGCGCACGTTCTCCACGGCGGTCATGACGCCCTTGCCGTCGTACCGGTCTTCCTTGTCGCGCAGCTCCAGGGCCTCGCGCGAGCCGGTGGACGCGCCCGACGGGACCGCAGCCCTGCCGATGACGCCCGACTCGAGGATGACTTCGACTTCAACCGTGGGATTGCCGCGCGAATCCAGGATTTCGCGGGCCCAGACGCCTGTAATGGTACTCATGATCGACTCCTTATGGTGATTGGAAAACTGCATTCCCGTTGATCCTGCGGATACTAGACGAATTCCGCCCGATGCTCAATCGGATATACGGAAACCTCCCGGCCTGCAGTTATATTGTCACCAGACCTACGCAGACAAATGCCGTCAAAACGCCTCGCGACTGTTGTGCCCCCCGCCGAATCGGGGTAGGAATGGGAATCCAGAAAACCCACAGGAGGATCCCCATGTCTGTCAAAAAGATACTTATGCTTGTCGGCGATTTCGTCGAGGACTACGAAGTCATGGTCCCGTTCCAGATGCTGCTCATGGTCGGCCACGAGGTCCACGCCGTGTGCCCGGGCAAGAAACCCGGCCAGACCGTGGCCACCGCGATCCACGATTTCGAGGGACACCAGACCTATTCCGAGAAACCGGGCCACAACTTCCTGGTCAACGCGGACTTCGACGCGGTGGACCCTGCCGCCTACGACGGGCTGGTCATCCCCGGCGGCCGCGCGCCCGAGTACCTGCGCCTCAATGACCGGCTGCTGGACATCGTGCGCCACTTCGCCAAGGCGGGCAAGCCCATCGCCGCCGTGTGCCACGGCCCGCAAATCCTGGTGGCCGCAGGCGTGCTCAAGGGCAAGTCCTGCACCGCCTACCCCGCAGTGCGCCCGGACCTTGAAGTAGCGGGCGCGACCTGGGTCAACACCAACGAGACCTTCAGCAACGCCCACGTGGACGACAATCTGGTCACCTCCCCGGCCTGGCCCTCCCACCCGGAGCTGATCCGCAAATTCCTTGAGCTGCTCGGCACGACCATCAAACCGTAAGCCTCCCGGCAGCAAGAAACGACCGACGGCACCGAGCGCGAGTCCGGTGCCGTCTTTCATTTTTTCAGCTATCGGCGGGGTCGCGGCCTACCTATTGTAATACGCCATCCACAGCCCTTCCATGACCAGGTCCGGGCGCAGCTCGTCGATGGACACGGCCACCTGGGCGATGGTCCGGGACAGGCCGCCGGTGGCCACCACAAAGGGGTCGTCCATGCGGGCCGAGAGTTTGGCGACAAGGCCGTCGATCATGGACGCGAAGCCGAAGACAAGGCCCTGGTTGAGGCACTCTTCAGTGCTTCTCCCCCAAGTGAGGGTGTCTGTCTCGACCCTGAGGTCGACATTGGGGAGCTTGGCCGTGTTGCTCGCCAGGGCCGAGCGCGACGAGAGCACGCCGGGGCAGATGAGCCCGCCCTTGAAGGCGTTGCCCATGACGCAGGCCAGGGTGGTGGCCGTGCCGAAATCGATGACGATGAGGTTCGCGGCGTCATAGGTCAGCCGGGCCGCGAGGCAGCCCACCAGGATGTCCGCGCCCGTCTGCTCGGGCCGGGCGTATTCGTTGATCAGGTCTATGGTGAGATCGCGCCCGGCAAAGACCGCCTCGCAGTCGAGAAACCGGCGCGCCATGCGCATGAAGAGCGGATCAAGCGGCGGCACCACCGAGGAGATGACGCACGCCTCGACGCTCCTTGGCTCCACGCCCTCGCGGGCCAGGATGGCCTCGACCTTGATCCCCCAGTCGTCGTCGGTGTTGGCCGGGCGGGTGGGCAGGGTGTAGCTCTCGCCCAGGCCCGCGTCATCGGCCAGACATATCTTGGTGTTGGTGTTGCCCGCGTCTACGAGCAGGACGGTGCCCATGGCAATCTCCTTGGTTGGGATGCCGGGCCGGGCCGCCCTGTCCGGCTGCCCCAAGGTCCGGCGCATGGGGAATTTCTACCTGTTTTCCGGCAAATGGCAAGGCCCGCGCCCATATGCTCCGGGCGCGGGCCGACAAGGATCGTCCTGTGCCGGGCAGGCGCTAGTAGCGCTCGAAACCGCCAGACATGCCGCCAGACCCGCTGCCCGATCCGCCCGCGGGCAGCGCCCTGGGTCTGGCCTGGGCTGTCCCGGCCCGGCGCACCGGGCCGGTCTCCATGCGGAAGTAGTCTATGGCCTCGCGCACCTGGGCCGCGTGGCTGGCCAGCTCTTCGGACGCTGCGGCCACGTGCTCGGACTCGGCGGTGTTCTGCTGCACCACGCGGTCCAGCTCAAGGATGGCGGCCTTGATCTGGCTGCCGCCGGAATACTGCTCGGCGCTGGCCGCTGCGATCTCCTGCACCAGCTCGGCGGTGCGGGTGATGTCCGGGACCATCTTCTCCAGCATCCGGCCCGCCTGCTCGGCAATGGACACACTGTTGCCCGAAAGCTCGCTGATCTCGGCTGCGGCCACACCGCTGCGCTCGGCCAGCTTGCGCACCTCGGCTGCCACCACAGCGAATCCCTTGCCGTGTTCGCCTGCCCGCGCCGCCTCGATGGCCGCGTTGAGGGCCAGCAGGTTGGTCTGGCGCGCGATATCCTCGACAATGGCGATCTTGTCCGCGATCAAACGCATGGCCTGCACGGTCCGGCCCACGGACTCGCCGCCCTGGCGCGCGTCGCCAGCGGCCTGCCGGGCGATCTGCTCGGTCTGGCGCGCGTTGTCCGTGTTCTGCTCGATGTTGGAGGTCATCTGTTCCATGGAGGCCGAGACCTCCTCCACGGCACTGGCCTGATTGGTCGCGCCCTCGGACAGGGACTGCGAGGTTCCGGCCAGGGCCGCGCTGCCCTGGGCCACGCTCTCGACGCCTTCCTGGACCGAGGCCACCACCCTGCGCAGCACGTCGCCCATGGAATTGAGGGCGTCGGCCAGCTCTTCCAATTCGTCACGCGGGCCGCGCTCCGGCACGGGCAGCCTGTCGAGCGAGAGGTCGCCGCTGTTGATGGCGTTCATGGAGTCGACCACCCGGCCAATGGTCCCGCTCATGGCCCTGGCAAAATACAGGGTCACCAGAATGGCGGCTGCGAGCATGAACAGGCCGACCCCGGCGGCCCAGACCTTGGTGTCGCGCAGGGCCGCGTCCACGGCCCGCTTGCCGGCCATGAACTCTTCCACAGCACCGGTGCCGATGATGACCCAGTCCCATGGCGCAAAATAGACAGCAGTCAGATAGATGTCGCGCGGCCCGGTCGCGCCCGGCTCGGTCACAGTCACGGCCCGGTCCACCGGAGTGCCGCCAGCCGCCTTGGCCTCGTCGATCAGCTCGGCGTAGACCGGTTTGCCCGCCATGTCTTTGAGGTCCAGCAAGGCCGTGCCTTCAACCTTGGCCTCGCGGTGCATCTTGACCACGCCGCGGGCATCGCCGGAGCCGCCGACCACGGTCAGGGCACCAGTGGAGCCGATGACCACGGACCTGAACCCCTCACGCAGCTGCTCCACCCCCTCCTGAAGGATGCCCACATAGAGACAGCCCAGCACCTTGCCCGACGCGTCGCGGATGGGCCGGTACTGGGTCAGATACCACGCGTTGACCACAAAGGCCGTGCCCTGGTAGGTCTCGCCGGACATGACCGTCCTGGCCACCGGGCTTGCCGCCGGGATATAGGTGCCCACCGCCCGCCTGCCGTCGGCCTTGAGGATGTTGGTGGCCACGCGCAAGAGGTCGCCCTGCCCGTCCATGGCCTGGAACACGGTGCAGGTGGTCCCGGTCAGGGTCATGATCTCGTCCACCAGGGGGGTGGGCGTGTGCGCATCGCTGTTCTGGCCCAGCCACTGACCGCCCAGGGCCATCCTGGGCAGCGACACGGTGCGCCGCTCGCCCGAGACCTGATTGACCGCCTCCCAGTCGGCCCGCTCGTCGAGCAGGCCAAGGGAGCCGTTCCTGGAAACGATGTCCAGGAGCACGCGCATGTCGTTGCCGAGCTGCTTGACCAGCGTGGCGTGCTGGGTGGCCAGCATGTTGCGGGCATCGGCCACGGCCACACCCATCTCGCTACGCGCCTGCTGATTGAAGGATTCCGTCAGCGTCCCGGCCACGGTGGCGCTCTTCCAGACCAAAATCCCCAGTATTCCCGCCGTGGTCAGCCCTATCAAGGCCGACCCCAGCAGTGTCATGCGTGCCCCTATCTTCATATTTCCCCCGTGCGGTTTTTCGATAAGCAAAACCCGGTCAACTCAGCCGAGTGCAGAGGCACTATACATGAAACATATTGTCCAAACAAGAATTATTGAATGGAGAGAAAGCCGTTTGGGCACCATCGGACCAATTATGGCCCGCCCTTGTGCATGTCCCTTAAATTCAATATATGGTGAGTCGAGACCCAAAGGAGCGCATCATGAATCCGGCATCACTCATCCCCCTGGCAGAGCCCATCCCCATCCATTGGGCGTGGTTCGACGTGCTGCTCGTGACCACCTTCACGGCGCACATCCTGTTCATGAACGCCCTGCTCGGCTCGGCGGCCATCGGACTGGTCCGCGCCCTGCGCGGCGATGGCGGGCTGGCCCGCGCGGTGGGCATGAAGTCGCCACCCCTGCTCGCCCTGACCATCAACCTGGGCGTGGCCCCGCTGCTCTTCCTCCAGGTCAACTACGGCCTGTTCGACTACGTCAGCTCCGTGCTCATGGGCGGCTGGTGGCTGGCCGTCATCGCCGCGCTCATGGTCTCCTACTACGGATTCTACGCCTTCAAGTTCGGCTACGATTCCATGAGCCCGGCCCGGCGCACCCTGCTCCTCGCCGTCTCCCTGGCCGGAACCCTCTATGTGGCCCTGATGCTCTCCACCAACATGACCCTGATGCTGCGGCCCGAATACTGGCCGCAATATTTCGACAAGGCCGGGGCCGCGTTCCTCAACTGGGGCGACCCCACCATCTACCCGCGCTTCCTGCATTTCATGGTCGGCGCGGCGGCTATCGGCGGGTTGTTCGTGGCCCTGCTTGGCCGCTGGGGCAAAAAAGACGAGTACGTGGACCTGGGCATGCTCTGGCTGACACGGGCCACCCTGGTCAATCTCGGCGTTGGGTTGTGGTTCCTCATGTCCCTGCCGCGCGAGATCCTCCTCGCCTTCATGGGCGGCAGCATCCCGGCCACCGCGACCCTGGTCATCGGCCTGGGCTGTGCGGGCATGCTCCTGGCCGCCGGGTTCCGCAAACAGCCGGTCCAGGCCACGGTCTGGGCCGTGCTCACGGTCTTCTTCATGAGCCTGACCCGCCACTGGCTGCGCAGCCTGTTCCTCAGCCCCTGGTTCCGCATCGAGGACACCCCGGTCACGGGCCAGTACTCCCCGCTCTTCCTGTTCCTCGGCTTCCTGGTGGCCGGGCTGGCAGCCGTGGGCTACATGCTCAAGCTCTACTTCAAATCGCGCGAGGGGAGGGCCTAACCCATGGAATATCCCATCTGGCAACTGACGACCCTTGGCGGCGGATTCTGGATCGCGCTCATCGCCACGGTCCATGTCTATGTGGCCCACTTCGCCGTGGGCGGCGGGCTCTTCCTGATCCTGACAGAGCGGGCGGCCTACCGCTCAGGCAACCCGCATCTGCTCGAATACGCCAAGAAACACACCAAGTTCTTCCTGCTGCTGACCATGGCGTTTGGCGCAGTCTCGGGCGTGGCCATCTGGTTCACCATCGCCCTGCTGGCCCCGCAGGCCACCATCACCCTGATCCACAACTTCGTCTTTGCCTGGGCCGCCGAGTGGGTCTGCTTCACTGGCGAGATCGTGGCCCTGATCATCTACTACTATACTTGGGAGACCATGAACCGCCGCGACCACCTCATGGTCGGCACCCTCTACTTCATCTTCGGCTGGTTCTCCCTGTTCCTCATCAACGGCATCGTCGGCTTCATGCTCACCCCTGGCGAATGGCTCCAAACCCGCGACTTCTGGGACGGCATCTTCAACCCCACCTTCTGGTCGTCGCTCGTGTTCCGATCCTTCTTCTCGGCAGCCTGCGCCGGATTGTTCAGCTTTGTCACGGCCACGCGCATCAGCGACGAGGCAACCCGCACACAGGTGCTGCGCACCTGCTCGGCCTGGACCATCGCGGGCGTGCTGGCCGTGGTGGCCACCGGATTCTGGTACATGGCCGACCTGCCGCCCGCCCAGTACGAGTTGGTGGCCCTCAAGTCCCACCGCGTGGCCGGGTTCATGCGCTGGTTCTGGATATTCGCCGGGCTGACCCTCATGGGCGGGCTGATCCTGGCCCTGCGCCTGCCCCGGCTCATGACCTTCCCCCTGGCCCTGATCGTGCTCCTGGCCGGACAGGGGCTGTTCGGCTCCTTTGAATTCATCCGCGAGGCCGGGCGCAAGCCCTACCTGATCTGGGACTACGCCTACTCCAACTCCATCCTCAAATCCCACGCCGCGGTCATTACCCAGGACGGCGCGCTGGCCAGGGCCAGATGGACCCCGCCCGACCTGCGCAACGCCATCACCGACGACAACCGCATCCAGGCCGGAGCCTTCCTCTACCAGCTCCAGTGCGCATCCTGCCACTCCATCGGCGGCCCCATGAACGACATCCGCAAACGCACCGCCATGTACGACACCAACGGCATGGACTCCTTCCTGACCGGCATGGGCAAACTCAACACCTACATGCCCCCGTTCCTGGGCACCCCGACCGAGCGCATGGCCCTGGCCGCCTACATCGCCGAGGAACTCAACCACCAGCCCGCCGTGGAACAGGCCACGATCCCGGCCCCGGCCAAGGCCACCCCGGCCCCCTTTGACCCGGACGCCGACACCCACGTCCTCCTGGCCTGGACCGACCAGGGCATGGCCTTCTACGCCCAGACCGACCGCTGGACCCTGCTGCCCCCGGCCATCACGGTCCGCGCCCAGCTCATCCTGCGCGACCCCCTGCCCGAAATCGTCACCAACGACATCACCCTGACCTACGAGGTCGATCCCGGCTTTGCGGGCGAAAACCTGACCGGCACCCTGGCCCCGCTTGAAGACAGCGGACGCTTCGAAGCCACCCTGACCGTCCGCCCCTACGAGGACGGCACCTTCAACCCGCTGCCCATGGCCACCCTCGAGGCGCGCGACGCCAACGGCCAGGTGCTGGCCGCCACCCGCGTGGCCCTGCCCGTCAGCGACCAGATGGGCTGCCGCAACTGTCACGGCGGCGGCTGGGCCCTCGACGGATCAGGCATCTCCACGGCCACGGCGGACAACATCCTGGCCGTGCACGACCGCATGAACAACACCGACCACGTGACCCGGTCCAGGAAAGGCCCCATCCTATGCGTGGAATGCCACGACGACCCCATCCAGAACGCCAGGGGCGCAGGCAACCTGCCCAACCTCTCGGCTGCCATCCACGGCGTCCACGCCGTCCATCTGGCCGGGCGCGACGCCGACGGCTCCTGCCTCAAGTGCCACCCGCAAAACACCCTGCGTGGCGGCCACGACGAGGCCGGACTGGACTGCACCAACTGCCACGGCACCATGGAGGACTTCTCCATCGCCCTGCTCAAGGGCGAACAGGCCGCAGGCAAACCCGGAGCGGACAGGCTCCTGGCCCTGATCCCGCCGCGCGCCCTGGGCACCCAGGCCGCCATCAAGCCCCGGACACCCTGGCTCAGTGAGCCGGACTGCCTGACCTGCCACGCGGACTATGCCGCGCCAGACACCACCGACGCCTTCAACGCCGGGACTGACCCCCCCGCCGCCCTGTTCGCCACCCGACGCGACGACCTGGGCGCGGTCCACTGCGCAGCCTGCCACGGCGCACCCCACGCCATCTACCCGGCCACCCAGCGCGATACCACCCAGCCCGCGCAATACACCGGCAAACCCCAAACCATCGGCGCGAACGGCTCCTGCACCGCCTGCCACCAGACCGAAATGCAAGACGCCGCCCACCACCCCGGCATGGGCGTGGAGTAAGCATGCCTCCGGCGGCCAGAGGGGGGGGGAAACCGCTTACGCTCCGCCGCAAGGAGAGGCTGGGGAAGCAGAAAGACAGAGGGCGGCGGGGATGGCGTGGATGCGCGGAAAGGCAGAGCTTTTACAGAAAGTATGGACAAAAAGAAGCCCGCCTCGTGCTGACGGCAGCCCCCTACGCTGCCATCAAGCCCTTGCTTGCACTTCGCCCTTCCTTGCGGCGGAGACCCAACACGTTTTGAAGGGGGGGGCCGGTGTAAAGTCCCCTTTCATAGGGCCAGTTAACGGTAGAGACTCCCGACAGTTTTCGGGGGGGTTGCCCAGAGGGCAGGGGGTACCCCCTGCCCTCTGGGCAGCAAAATTTATCGGCGACATATTCCCCAGGGATTCATGAGGACGTCCCTCGTTGTACTCACGGATAAAGTCCTCCGTAATGGCCCGAACTTCGCTCAGGCTGTTGAACACGTACAAATCAAGCACTTCTTCTCTGTAGGTCCGGTTGAACCGCTCGATGTATGAGTTCTGGGTGGGCTTGCCAGGCTGAATGAACTCCAGATTCACGCCATGCGATTCTGCCCAGGCCGCCATGACAGTCCCCGAGAACTCCGGACCATTGTCCATTCGCAACCTTTCGGGATAGCAGCCACGCTCTTCGGCGACCCGATCCAGCACCCTTACCACTCTTCCTGCTGGCATATTGGTATCGATTTCCACGGCCAAGGCCTCACGGTTGTAATCATCCACAGCGTTGAAAGTCCTGAAGACGCGACCGCTGTAAAGGGTGTCCCGCATGAAATCGATCGACCAGCAATGGTTTGGCGCAAGCGGCTGGGGCCACTGCCGTCCGAGAGGCTTGCGGAAGCCGCTTCTTGGCCTTGCGCTTCAGGTTCATTTTCAAGAGGCAGTAAACCCTCCAAACCTTCTTGTGGTTCCAGGGCTTGCCCTGCTGTCGAAGGACGTTGAAAAGTTTACTGAAGCCCCATGTAGGCTTTTTCTCGGCCAGTTCAGTCAAGGCTGCGATGACATCGCTATCGTCCCGCGGGTGCGGCTTGTAGGCGTAGTAGCTCCTACTGATGCCCATGGCCGCGCAGGCCTTGCGCGAGCTCAGCTCAAACGCGTTGACCATGTGCGTGACAACTTCCTTGCGTTGAACTGGCCTCAGAGTTTTTTTTCGATTACATCCTTGAGCGCCATGTTTTCCAGGCTGAGGTCGGCGAACATCTGCTTGAGCTTACGGTTCTCCGCTTCGAGATTCTTCATCCGTTGGATATCGGATGCCTCCATGCCGCCATACTTTGACTTCCACTTGTAGTACGTGGCGCTGCTCACGCCGTGCTCGCGGCAGACATCGACGACAGTCCGTCCGCCTTCCACTGCCTTCAGGATCTTGACGATCTGGTACTCACTGAACTTCGATTTACGCATACAAAACTCCTGTCCCATTTTGGGCCAGAAGTCTCTACTTGGCAATGGACCTAGTTTACGGGGACTTTACACTTGAAAGTCGAGGTTGTGGGTGAAGTTGATTAGGATATTGGTCGGAAAATAACCGCCGCCTTGGATGAATTGCTCAATCTGTTTTATGCGAGATTTCTGAACAAGGCGTTGATAGGTTGGAATACCCTTGGGATCGTCAAGCGCCCTATGGTTAACGAATGCGATTTTGAGCAAGTGTTCTGGGGTAGTAACAAAGCTATAAAAGTAGCGTCCACCGAGGCGACCCTTAATAGCTGGGACTGGTTTGTTTTTGAGGTTCGGTATTGCTTCTCCTCCACAATATTCTGCTAAAAATTGATACCGCGCAGCAGCCCCTAAGTGATTAACAATTTGATTTAGATAGTCGTATTCTCTGTCAGTAATGATTTTGATGCGATGGTCACGCGCCTTCTCTGTATCAATTTTTGACCATATAATATTTGAAGTATAAAAAATCCATATTATTTTGGGCTTAAACTCATCGCCATAATGTTTCTTAATTGAATTCGATAACCTTGTTCTTAAATTTGAAAATTCACTTAGTTCTGATGCCAGTCCCTTAGGCTTTAATTCTTCTGCGCTTTTACATTCAACTACAACTACAGTGTCATCGTCTTTAGCAAAGACATCAATTTGTTTTGATACCGTGTTCTTGCCAGACAATTTGTACTTAATTTTGAAGTTTCTTGTAGAATTTAGATCGTTAAACCCCATTTTATACAGAAGACACCACATCTTGTTCTCCACGACTTCGTCGTAGGAACGTGGCTTTTGGATTTTTATCCCTGTTTTTAGTTTTTTTACATACTCCCACCCCTCATCGAGATAGCTGTCGAGACGAGTTCTTTTAACGGTTTTGAAGTATACGGGATCTTTGCGTAGGGCATATTCTTTCTTTTTTTCGATCTCTTCTGAAACGATAGGGCCAAGAAGCATATCATTTTCTTTTGCCATGAATTTCTTCCTCAGCTTGGATCATATAGCCTGCAAATTGAAAATGGTTTGAATTGATACGCGAATCCTATACCATTTGAGGTTGCCAATTACAACGCCGAATTGGTTATCAAGATAGCTGTGGATATACACCCCCACCACCCCAGGGCATCCCCCTGCACTCAGATGTATATCAGGGTGTATACCAGGGCACGAAAAAAGCACTTATGATTATCTCATAAGTGCTTGATTTCATTTGGAGCCAGAACGGGGAATTGAACCCCGGACCTACTGATTACGAAGCCCTGGGTCAAATCTAAAAGCCTTGTAATTGTTGACTTTATTCTGGTGCGAGCGGCCAGGAATCGCCATTTCGGCACGTCCTGGTATACACTTTGTATACCAAAGGAAATCCAAGAATTTTGTGACCTTGCACTTGATTCGGGCGCCAATGATGATTTTTATGGCGAACGCGGTGTCTGTGATTTCAAACACTTATGCTACGCGCCCCTGACTGTTTGTCAGAGTTCTGCCACTCCCTCCAATATCATAAACCATTCGCCCTGAATGGGTAAACGCTCACCCAAAATAAATTTGCAGAAGAATGTGAGCTAATCCTCATAGAGGATGATGGCTTGCGCGATAAGACCACGCATGGGGGACTTGTCGCCTGACACTCCCTTGATGGACGCGTCCAGCCATCCATTTTCCAGCCTTTCTCCATCAAGCCCATATCCAGCATTCTGAGCCAGCAGAAACAGGAAATAACGGCAGGCTCGTCCATTTCCTTCCCTAAAGGGATGAGCCATGTTGAGTTCCAGCATGTAGTGGGCAGCCCGGTCCACAAAATCCTCGGCAGGGATAGCTCTGAGGTGGTTTTCCTCCGCCAGTTCAGACAAGAGGCCTGTCACGAAGCTGGCTATGAAGCGCGGATTGCAGAATTGGGTTGCGCCCTTGCTGATCGAGACATTGCGCTCATCGCCCGCCCAATCATAGACATCTTGAAACAAGTGGTGGTGGATGCGCTTGAGGTGGGGGTAGTCGAAATCGCCGTCAGGAGGAGCCTCCATCATGCGGATGGCGACTGAAATTCGTTCGAATTTGTCCAGGTCTTCTTGGGTCCGATGACCAGCCAAATTCTTCAGGACAGGCGAATCGTCGTATGTGTAGCCATCTTTATGGGCGTAGCGCGTTGTCATAATTGGGGAAACGCTCTCTCATGATTCTTTGCCGCTCTTCCAGGTTGCATCCTTTTCTGATGCACTCCTCGAATGCCGCTACCTCTTCAGGAGTCAAATGGAATCCCTCAATTGCGAGCGATGCTTTGGCGTTCCTGAAGCGATGGGCCATGATTTCCAGGCTCGTCTTCGGGCGTTTCGCCTTGGTGAAGGTGTAGTTAGACGTACTCATCATCAAACTATAAGAGATCAAGGGTTGAAAGGCAACCAACAGACATATGGGAAATGGTCAGTTTCTGGTATCATATTGATATTGCGGAATTTTGTACATTCCTGGGCGGAGAAGATGAATCCGCTTCCTATGGGGCATGCGGCAGCCTGGAGTCCGCCCCATGTCGCTTGCGTGACTGCCAGATGTCGAGCAGATGGGCCTTCGCGGCTGGCGTGATTCCGGCTTCAGCCACGGCGCTCCTTGGCCTCGACAATGATGGACTTCACGCCGCCCTCAACGAACTCCCCGGCTTCGGCCTGGGCAGCGCCCACGTGGAGTTCCTTGCGTAGTGCATCAAGCTTCATCCCGTCGACCTGCTCCTTGGCTTTGCGGGCCAGCTCGTCAGTTTCGCCGTTCGGTCCGTTTCCCGCCGTGCGCTTGCTCCGGGTGTCCTTTTCTGGAGTTGGGTAAGTCCCACTCACGATGACTCCTGGCTGAAGTTGCCGATTTCGGTCGCCAGCAGGGCACAGGTCTCGGTGTACTTGTATCGGGTGTTGCGCTGCCTTCCGGTTGTTTCCTCCACGATTGCCATTTCCATCAAGGTCCGCAGGCCCCGCATGACGGATGGCATGGACAGGCCGGTCTGTTCGCTGATGCGCTTGGGGTTCGCAGCTTGACGGATCATCATGCACTCATGCACCTGCATGACCACCTTGGAGTTCTTTCCCGACTCCACAAGACGCTGTCGGTCCTTCTGATAAATCTCCTGAAGGCTGTCGGCTGCATGGACGGCGTCAAGCGCGACGAGCCGAACCCCATCCAGAAAGAAGAGGAGCCAGGACTCCCAGTTGCCAGTCTCCCGGACTGCCTGGAGATGGGCATAGTATTCGGAACGGTATTCCTTGAGAAACAAGCTGAGGTAGAGGGTCGGCTCGTCGAGGATGCCTTCCTGCATGAGCATGAGCGGCACCAGCATGCGCCCAATGCGTCCATTGCCGTCCAAGAATGGATGAATGGTCTCGAACTGGACGTGAACCAACCCGGCCTTGAGGAGCGTGTGCAGGCCGGTTTGGTCGTCGTGGATGAATTTCTCCAGTTCGCCGATGCATCTGGCGGTCTCATGCGGCGGTGTCGGGACGAAATGCGCGTTGCCGGGACGCGTGCCGCCAAGCCAGTTCTGCGAGCGTTTGAATTCGCCGGGATTCTTGTCGCTTCCGCGCCCAGAGGCGAGCAGCACTTTGTGGATCTCCCGCATCAAGCGCGAGGAGATGGGGAACCCGTCCTCCATGACGCGCTTTCTGCCATATTCCATGGCCGCCATGTAGTTGCTGACCTCAACCACATCATCCAGGGGAACGCCTGGGATGTCCGAGTCCTCATGGGCGAGCAGGTCGGCAAGGGTCGATTGCGTTCCTTCTATCTTGGAAGAGAGGACAGCCTCCTTCCGAACATATTGGTACAGAAATAGGCCGTAGTCAGGGGCGATGCGAAGGCTGTTGAGCCTTCCGAGGGCGAGCATGGTGTCGGCTAGGGCGTTTACGAGCTTCGGCTCCATCTCGACGGGAGGAACCGGAGGCAGCGGGGCGGGGATGAAGGCTCGCACCTTCTCTTCGCCCGTCTGTGACAGGTAGTATTCGCCCGTGTTCGTTCTTTGCATGTTGTTCCTTGCTCTGTGCGTTAATTAAAAAATCCCATATTTTGTAAATTAAGGCAAGCGGGAAGTACAACTTGAAATTAACGGTAGGAGAACCTGTATATGCTCCAAGACCGCGCTGAACCGAGCCGCTCGGAATGAGCAACGGGCTTGGCCAGATGGGCGGGCTCGGTAGCGTGGTAGAAAATTCACCACCAAAGGGTAAATTTTCCATACAAATCGTCTTTCTCGTCGAGCAGGGAACGTCCTGAAATGCTCCTGCTACGGCCATCTCTGGCGGGAGTGGAGCACTCGGGCAATCTCGACGTGGTCGGTGACCTTGTACACCAAAACATACGATTGGTCGGGGATCACCAGCTCGCGGGTTCCCTTCACTTGACCTGGGCGGCCAGAGTTGGGGAATTCGGCGAGGATATCGACTGTAGCGAAGAGCCTCTTGACGAGGTGCTGACCGACGTCCTTTTCCTGAATCTCGATGAAATATCTCAGGATGGCAGCAATGTCCCGATGGGCGCTCTCCGCCCATTTAATCAACATTGTAGCCCATATCCCGGATGGTGTCCTTCACCTGATCGTGCGTCACGGTCTTGCCAGCATCCAGATCGGCCAAGCCCTTGGCAACCTGTTCCCTGAACCAGAAGTCATAGTCCAGGTAGTTGGCAACAGCATCCTTGATGATGGCAGTCCTTGACTTGCCGAGCCCCTTGGCGATCTCGTCCAGCCTGCTCAGTGTTTCAGTGTCAAACCGTGCGCTTATCGATGTCGTCTGCATAACGCGCTCTCCTTTTGTGCCACAAATGTAGCACGCTCGGTAGGGACGGGCAACCCCCGCCTGCCGAAGTGGGAATGAAGCGCAATCTATCCCCTTCTCCTGATCCTGTACACTCGATGGCGGCACAAAATTTCTGATCCTATCGCGCCGAGATAAATAGATATCATGGACAAGGTATGCCGCAAAACGAATGCGAAAACGGAGCAAAAAATGTCAAAATACCGCAACCACCCCGTCGTCCGAAACATCGTCGACGGGCTGACCGAGCTGAATCTGCCCCAGATATCATGGTCGAAGGACGTCCTCGTAGCGTCGCTGGATGGAGAGTGCCAGGCCAACACCGAGCCGGGCAACGTCTGCATCGCGCTACACTTCAACTTCGACCTTGAGGACGAGGAGTACGGGGAGCACGTGCAGATCGTCACGGTCGAGTCATGCATCAAGGGCGGCGGGACCGGGCTGGTGTCCGTAGTCATGGACTGCCTGCCCGAGGACATGAAGGTGTGCGTCTACGACTCTACCGAGGGCGAGGCCAAATCGTTCTGGCCGAAGATGGCCGCGAAGTATCCGAACATCGTGCGCTATTGATCTTCAGCCAGGAGCCGCGCCAAGACCGCCGCCTGGGCGTCTGTCTCACGCTTCCCGGCGTAGCTTCCGGCAGCGGCGTCTGCCACCTGCTCAAGGCAAAGCTGCTTCCTGGCGTCCAGGGCGACCCTTTTCGCGATCTCGTCCGACTTTGGACGCAGCGGGTGGACCTTGTGAAAGCTCCCTTCGTGCAGATAGTGCAGGGTGTGGCAGATCGCGAAGGTGTCGTGGTCCTCGAAGTCGTAGCAGGCGACCGCGAGCGTGGTCCTGCCGATCGCCAATTGCTCGTACAGGTCCGGCCTGGCGCAGGCGTCCCTGAAGAAGCCCTGCGCGGCGTCTTTCGCCAACCGTTGCGCCTCATCGTAGGTCCGTGCGGCCATCACCGCCTCGATCACCCTGCGCGCGCCCTTGTGCACGACCTCGTGCGCGATGTCCTTTGCCGCTGACGCCAGGGCTTCCAGGAGGAAGCCCTCCATCTCCTTGGCCGTGATCTTCATGCCTTCGGACTCGATGAGCGTGAGCAACTCATCGGCGATGGTGTAGGCGACCTGCCACACCTCGGCCTCTACGGCTGCCAGGACGTGCTTGGATGTGGCTCCGAACGCCCCGCCGAACGATATCGGGCTGCCTTGCTTCCAGGCCCACTGCAGGGCCATCTCCCGGCTGCCCTTGCCGCTGTAAGCGCAGATCCTGGCCATGGCTCCATGTTGCGTTCTGGCGGCTTCAGCCGCCTTGTACAGCGCGGGGATCAGGTTGTGCGAGCCTGTCAGCAGGGCGCAGTCCCGCGCGTCGCGAGTCGAGAACGCCGAGTCAGCGACATTGTCGCCCAGTATCGGCTGGGCCGTTTCCCAGAGCAGATCCTGAAGCTCCTCGTACTCGACCTCGCCGTGGGCGTGGAGGTGGGCCATGCCCACGAGCTCCTTGAGGCCGTCCTGGGCGATGTTGGCGTCCTCCCACAGAGGCATGGCGCGATAGGCCGCGTCGACGGCGAGGAGCCTGAGCGTCCTGTCGACGAGATCCTCGTGCTCGTATGGGGCGGTGCCCATGGCCTCCAGGCAGGCGTGGAGCCCAAGGTTCTCAAGGATTAATAGAAATGACGGCTGGGCATTCTCGGACTCGGTCAGGAGGACGAGCTTGGCCTTGTCCGTGGGCTGCAAGCCGTCGTTGACCAGCTTGCCCTTTGTCATCGAAAGGAAATTTGTCATGACATGTCCTGACTGGGGATGGTTGAAGCTCGCGGCAACATGACAGCACGCGAGCGGGTTGGTCACAGAGTGGGGAGCTTCTCCACGGCCTCTTTCTCGCTGTCGCCGATCAGGTGGTAGTAGACCTTGAACAGCATGTCCGGTCCGGCGTGGCCCATGAGCGAGGCCACGGCCTTGATGTCGGCCTTGTTGGCGAGCAGGCTTGAGGCGAAGAAGTGCCGCAGGTGGTAAGGCACGACCTTCTTCCCGATGCCCGATCTGCGGACGGCGGCGTTGAACCCCTTCTTGAAGCCGTTGAGCTGCTTGCCTTCGAACTCGACGATGTAGTCGCTCTCCGCAGCGTCCTGCCAGCCCCTGATCTCGGCGAGGAACTCGTCGCGCAGGGGGACGTAGCGGTCGCTCCTGGCCGTCTTGGAGCCGCGAATCCTGACGCGCTTGGCATCAAAGTCCACGTCGCTGTACTTGATCCTGAGCAGTTCGGACTTGCCGGGTCGGCAGCCGGTGCTCAGGATCAGCTTGATCGCCTTTTGGACGTGCGGCGCGGCGTGGGCCATGATGGCCCTGACGTCGTCGATGGTGATCTCCAGGTCGCGGGGCTTTTCCCGTTTCATCACTCGCTTGCGCCAGTTCGTCATCGGGTTCTTCTCGATGTGCTCGAATTCCACGCCGAAGTTGAAGATGACGTTCAGGTACGTGATGTAGCGGTTGAAGGAGCTGTTGGAGAGGTCCTTGTACTCCAGCGCCAGCTTGTCGAAATCCCTGGCCTTGAGCTTGTGGACCGGGACGTGGTTCAGCGCGGGCAGGAAGGATTTGTTCAGCCGGTTCCTGACCTCTATGAGGAACTTCCGGTCACGCCCTTTCACTTTTTCATGCTCGATGTATGCCTTGGCAAGCTCGTCCAGGTAGATGTGGCTTTCCCTGACGTCCTCGTTGCGGGTCTTCATCAGCTTGATCTCGGCATCCCGTTCCCTGGCCGCTCTCTTGGCCTCGGTTCCTTTCCCGAAGTACTCCCGTTTCGGGCTGTTGCGGTACTGAACCCTGTACTGGACGTAGAAACGTCCGTCCTGTGTCTTCCCGACGCTCACCTAGACCTCCACTGGAACGAAGCCGGGCCTGCGGGAGCGGATCGGGTTGTGGAAGCTGGCCGGGTCGGTCATGAAGTCGTCCAGGTCCTCCTTGCGATAGCGGTCCCGCTTGGGGCCGCACCTCGGGATGTCGTAGTCCTTGGCGAACTGCCTGAACTTGACGACGCTGTAGCCGCAGTACTCTGCGGCCTCCTTCTGGGTGTAGAACTGCCTCTCGACGGTGATGGGTCTGCCCATTGTCGGCATCCTCCTGGGTAAAAGGGTTTGTCCAAGCGAGGGAACAGCTCCCTCCATTTTCATTTGGCAGTATTCCGTATGGAAAAGTAAACGGCCCGTGTGGAATCAGATCGAATTTCTCAGGATGCCGACCACCTCGGTGTCGCTGATGCCGAGGTAGCGCATGGTCACGCTGGGCGAGGCGTGGTTGAAGCGTTTGCAGAGCACCTCGAACCCGACCCCGAAGTGGACGCGCTGGACGTAGCCGAAGGTCTTGCGCAGGCTGTGGGCTCCGTAGTTGCCGTCAAGGCCAGCCTCGCGGCACCACGACTTCACCATGCGATTGACCGACTGGATGGTCAGGGGCGCGTTCTCGCCCTTTTTGGATCGGAACAGGTATGCCCCGTCGTTGAGCGAGCCGGATGCCAGGTACCGGGTCAGCGCGTGGTGGACGGAGTCGTTGACGGCGAGGATGTTGGTCTTGCCCGTCTTGGACTCCTTGATGGTGATGATGTCGTCGACCCTCTTGCCGCGCAGGTCGCCCACCTTGAGCCTGAGCAGGTCGCCGCAACGGATGCCGTTGTTGGTCGCCATGACGAAGAGGAGCAGGTCGCGGGGCTTGTCGCCGAGCATCGTCTTGATGGCCGAGATGGCGTCAAGGGAGCGGATGGGCTCGACCATGGTGGAACTCCCCTTGGCGGGATGGTTTGGGTTCCTTTTGGTCATTTTCGGGCACATCTATGGATGTTAAGTATCTTGCTGTTTTTCATGGGTAATTTAACGTTCGAGAATCGACTTGATTTCTATGTCATTCAAATATATGAAATTATTGAATAAATTTTGGAAACGTTAAGTTTTTGGAAGAACTTAACATGTGAGGAAATCCAACGTGAACCAACGCAAACCAAAAAAGGTCAAACTTTTTTGAAAAGTCATTGATTTTGGTGTTTTACGGAAACATTGATCTGATAAATAATAGCAAGCGGAGGTGAAGCGGCGGGGCGATTCAGCGGAGGTGCCATTTCTTGATAGAAATGCACCTATGAGCATCGCTCATCGGATGGGTGGGCGAAGCCCACACATTCCGTTGGGCGGGCTCATGCGCGAAGCGCTCGATGGGTCATCCCATGACTCTGCGTCGATTCTAAGATTTCCAAAATCTCAGGCTGACAACACCCAAGGCGAACATCGTGATGAGGATGCTCAAGAGGACAAATCATGGCTGTGCCGATGTGGATTCAATCTGTGCCAAAATGAATCCTAGCTGAAAAATTTCAGGGCATTGCGAATTGGCAGATTGAATCAATCCGTTTCAAAGGCCGTTCACGCTAAAAGCAAGAAGGCGCTCGCAGGCCGCAACCCACGAACGCCCAAACCGTCACTCTCCCTTGCCGACCCTTGCGCCTACAGGAACCTCGACACGCTCTCCCTGAGCAGGGCGTCGGCCTTGATGCGTCCCTTCCAGTAGGCGGCCTTCATCCCCATGTCCTTCTTGAGCTGGCCGACGTTGATGGCCTGCCTGAGGAAGAGGACGATCTCGTTCCACGCCTTGCGCGACACCTTGTCGAACTGGCCGTTCAGGACCTTGGTGAAGTGCGACCTGCTGTAGCCCGACTTCTTCTGGTAGTGGGCCGCGCCCATCCGCTCGGACTTGAAAAAAGCAAAATGGAGGCGGACCCAGGCCAGGAAGTCGAGGTCGCTGGCGAGCTGCTCGACCGCCTCCTTGCGGGTCTTGGGCTTCAGCTTGATCGCCTTCGCGTTGTAGAGCGCGACGAGGTCAGCGAAGGCTTCCTTGGTGTCCACGCCCTTGACCTGGGCGTAGAGGTTGATGGCGTTGCCGGACCATGCGCAGGCATGGCACCGGGCCACGCCGTTGTCACGATACGGCGTGAAAGACTTCTTGCCGCAGAATGGGCAGGCAAGGTTGCCGCTGTGGTCGGCTGGGTCGAGCCCAAGCTCGATGAAAAGGTCCTTGAAGTCGATGGTTTCGGTCATCGTGTCCTCCCGTATTACATAGAGTAGAAGAGCGCGATCAGGGCTGGCGGACGATCCGCGTGCCTCTCGCGCTTCTATTTATGCGGGGCGGAACGATTGTTCAGGCGACGATGTCCGAGGCAAAGCCGTAGATGGCGCAGAGATCCTCATCAGACGCTGCCTCGATGATCGCGTGAAGCTTCTGGGTGATGTCCTTTCGGTCGATCTCGTACTCATGCGCGCCGTCGAGCAGCTCGTAGGTCTCCACGCCGAGAGCAGCGGCGATCTGGCCGAGGTTCTTGACCGAGATGTTGTTCGATCCCCTCTCCACCTCGCCGAGATACTTGTCGTTGAGCCCGGCCATCTCGGCCAGCCTGCTTTGCGACAGCTCCTTTTTCTTGCGAAGCTCTCGAATCCGTTTGCCGAGCTTGAGCAGGATGTCGTCCATGGGTTCCTCCGTGCCCCATGGATATATCCGGCCTCACATGATGTGGACCTGATATATATTTACTTTTCACAACAGGGTTGATATATCGGTGTTCGGCCTTGATATTTGCAACTTTCGAACACGAGACAAGGAGAATTCGTGATGACGCAAGGGACCACGGAGCAGGCAGCGGGCCAGGGGCAGACCATCAACGTTAACGTGAACTCGGGCGGCGGCAGCCGATACATGACCATGTCGTCCGAGAAGCGCAGGAAGACCGCGCTTCTCCTGTGCCTCGCGCTGGGACTTTTTGGAGGCCATCTGTTTTATGTCGGCAGGTACGGCAAGGGTCTGCTCTACGCCATGACCGGAGGCCTCTTTGTCATTGGCCCGATCATGGACACCATCGCCATCTCAAGCGGGAGCTTCAAGGACAACGCAGGAGCGCCGCTCAGGGAGTGGTAGCCGGTGATTTTTGACCAACGGATTGGGCCGGGAGCTACGCCCCCGGCCTTTCGCGCGTTCAGGGCGGGCACAGGGCGTCCGCCGAGACCATGGGAGACACTATGATCATGCGAAAACTCATGATGGCGTTGGCGCTGGTGCTGACGGCGATGTGTAGCGCGGCTGCCGCACAGGCGATGACGGGTGTGGTCGAGCAGTCCGAGGACAACGGCGAGGTTTACTATCGGCTCTACGATTCGGGCATGGGCTTTCTGGTCGGGTGCGGCGATGACTCCATGCTGAGCGCGGAGGTGCGGGACTATCTCTCGAAGAACGTGGGGAAGCAGGTGGTCGTGAATGGGACAGTCATAGATACCCCGGTTTGGGGTTTCTGCATTGACAGTCCCGAACTGCCTGGAGTTGAGCCCAAGCCTGATCAGGCCGACAACGCCGCAACGCCCACGCCGTCCAAGTTGGCCGAGCATGACTGGATCAAGCTGCCCAAAGGGCTGACCGCCGAGGAGATGGAGATCATCGAGACGTCGCTGACCGGCATCTTCTGGGACCCCGTGTACCAAGTGCCGATGAACAATTTCGTTGGCGTGTGCCGGTACTTCCAAGAGAGGGGTTTTACTGTTGACGCTTCCATCTTGTATGATGAGTTCGAGCAGCCCGATGCGGACGGCATCAAGGGACTTCACGAGATCCTCGTGACCGTGGCGAACGCTGCCGAGGGTATGGCGCTGAAACTGACGCTGGTCGTGGTCTACACATGTCCTCCTCTGAAGAACGAGTTGGCGAGGAGGTTCGGCGAGACTAGGGCCGATTCATTTCTCAAGCTTTTTGGTGCCAGCCTGCAGACCGACCAATACCCCCATGACAAGTGGTGGCCGATCACGCCCGAGGACTGGTTCGTCATCTTGAAATCGATCATCGAAAAGGGTTACGTCGAGGAGGGATAGCCTCCTGGCGTTGGAACCGAAAAAGGCCCCCGGAATCCGGGGGCCTTTCTGTTGGTTCTGTTTCGGGCCTAGTCTTCTAGGAGTTCGTCAAGGTCGCCGAACCCTCTGTGCTCGGGTTTGGCGGGGGTCTCGTCGAAGAACCCTTCTTCTTCGACCACCATGTCGCGCCAAACGATCTTCGCATTGACCTTGTCCTGGAAGACCTTCCTAGCTGCCTCGCGGCTAGGGAGGATGAAGCAGCGCTTCCCCCCGGCCTTGGCCAAGGTGAACCCGAACAGGCGCTTGAACTCCTGGGTCATCCTCGTCTGGGTGCCGATCTCTGCACGGCTGACGTAGACGCCAAGCTCCTTGGCCTCCTTCAGCCACCGCTTGTAGTGGTCGTAGATGTCAAACGTCGTCACCGGGGCGTCCCACTCGATCAGGTCGTCGTCCTCGTCCGCGTGAAGGAACTCGAAGGCCCATCTTTCAAATGCGGACAGGTTCTCCAGGATGTCCTCGGTCAGGACGTCCGTGCGAGGCGGGCTGAAGACAAGGTTGCGGTCGACCTCCCAGGTCATCAGGTAGTCCATGAACGCGGCCACCCCGCCGTTCTCGATCTGTTTCCAGAGCGCGTTGAAGTAGCCGACGTCCCTCATCTTGTCGCTCGACACGCGGATGGCGAAGAACCGACGCTCGTCCTTTGTTGCCGGGACGACGCGGGTCTCGTTGGAGACGAAAGCGATCCGATAGTATGTGTACGTATCGAAAGCGTCGACGCCTTTCGGCTCAGCCTGTAGGGGCTTGTCCGTGATCATCGCCTTTAGAGGTCCTTCAGCGCTTTTATCACCAGCCCAGAACGCCTCCTCAGCAACCAGGAGAAGCTTATAAAGCGTATGGCGGTTAAACTTGCCAACCAACTGCTCCTGGTGGGTCATTTTGCTGTACAGCGTTCCGAGGATTGGCAGCAGGATGCCATCAAAGACGGTGCTCTTTCCTGCTGCCTTGCCGCCCTTGACAACCAAGGCCACGTTCGGCTTCTCCCACGGGTACTGGAACATATGGGCAAACCAAGTGATCAGATACGTGAACTGCTCCTCGTTGCCGTTGCACCAGATGTCACGGAGGTGGGCGATGATCAGGGAGCAGTCACCCTTTTCTGGCGTGATCGCGTAACCTGGCCATAAGTTGTAGAACCGCTTGGCGTACTTGCTTTTAGAGCCGCGTGGATCAAAGACGGTGCTGTCCTTGATACTGCGGTGCTTCCAGCCGAGCCAGAACGAGGCCAAGGACTTGGGGCAGTATGCCGGGCCGTTCTTGGTGTAGTGGAGAACTCTAACCATCTCGCCTCGGTGTCGGAGGCCGAACGCCCGCTCCGAGAACGGATTGTGTACGATGTTGTCTTCGTGGTCAGTCGTCTTCTCCATGATACACATGTCGCCCTCGTGCCTGACAACGCAGTAACGGCGGTTCATCCCCATCAGTAGCGGGATGTCGTCAGTGTGGATCGTTGCCTCTTCGATGAGGGTTTTGACCAACTCCTTCTCGCTGTTGGTCATTTCGTTTTCAGTCATTCTGCATTCTGTTCCTTACAATCTTGTTGATGATGCGCGAGACGGTGTAAAGTCCCCTTTCATAGGGCCAGTTAACGGTAGAGACTCCCGACAGTTTTCGGGGGGGTTGCCCAGAGGGCAGGGGGTACCCCCTGCCCTCTGGGCAGCAAAATTTATCGGCGACATATTCCCCAGGGATTCATGAGGACGTCCCTCGTTGTACTCACGGATAAAGTCCTCCGTAATGGCCCGAACTTCGCTCAGGCTGTTGAACACGTACAAATCAAGCACTTCTTCTCTGTAGGTCCGGTTGAACCGCTCGATGTATGAGTTCTGGGTGGGCTTGCCAGGCTGAATGAACTCCAGATTCACGCCATGCGATTCTGCCCAGGCCGCCATGACAGTCCCCGAGAACTCCGGACCATTGTCCATTCGCAACCTTTCGGGATAGCAGCCACGCTCTTCGGCGACCCGATCCAGCACCCTTACCACTCTTCCTGCTGGCATATTGGTATCGATTTCCACGGCCAAGGCCTCACGGTTGTAATCATCTACAGCGTTGAAAGTCCTGAAGACGCGACCGCTGTAAAGGGTGTCCCGCATGAAATCGATCGACCAGCAATGGTTTGGCGCAAGCGGCTGGGCCACTGCCGTCCGAGAGGCTTGCGGAAGCCGCTTCTTGGCCTTGCGCTTCAGGTTCATTTTCAAGAGGCAGTAAACCCTCCAAACCTTCTTGTGGTTCCAGGGCTTGCCCTGCTGTCGAAGGACGTTGAAAAGTTTACTGAAGCCCCATGTAGGCTTTTTCTCGGCCAGTTCAGTCAAGGCTGCGATGACATCGCTATCGTCCCGCGGGTGCGGCTTGTAGGCGTAGTAGCTCCTACTGATGCCCATGGCCGCGCAGGCCTTGCGCGAGCTCAGCTCAAACGCGTTGACCATGTGCGTGACAACTTCCTTGCGTTGAACTGGCCTCAGAGTTTTTTTTCGATTACATCCTTGAGCGCCATGTTTTCCAGGCTGAGGTCGGCGAACATCTGCTTGAGCTTACGGTTCTCCGCTTCGAGATCCTTCATCCGTTGGATATCGGATGCCTCCATGCCGCCATACTTTGACTTCCACTTGTAGTACGTGGCGCTGCTCACGCCGTGCTCGCGGCAGACATCGACGACAGTCCGTCCGCCTTCCACTGCCTTCAGGATCTTGACGATCTGGTACTCACTGAACTTCGATTTACGCATACAAAACTCCTGTCCCATTTTGGGCCAGAAGTCTCTACTTGGCAATGGACCTAGTTTACGGGGACTTTACACCCGACCACGTTGGTCCATTTGCCAACGCGAGCCGCCCCCAAAAAAAAGATTACATCTTCAACAAGCCTTATGATATACACCCCCCACCACCCCAGGGCATCCCCCTGCACTCAGATGTATATCAGCCTGTATACCAGGGCATGAAAAAAGCACTTATGATTGTGTCATAAGTGCTTGATTTTATTTGGAGCCAGAACGGGGAATTGAACCCCGGACCTACTGATTACGAATTAGGCGCGGGATGGCTCCAGTAAAGGGCTGCCAGAGGGGAGGGACCCGATAGGGACCTCGGGCGATCCAGCGGAATCTGGTTTGTGCAAGCTGCCCATTGCTGCCTCAAGAAGCCTTTATCCGCGCGGCTCATGGCGGAACTCGTCGCGGGACAGCTTCGCTCCTGGGGGCCAATTTCGCTTGTCAGAGAAGTCGCGCGTTTTGAAAAAACTGGCGGAAGCCGCATGGCTCTAGTGACAAACTGATTGCGAGTCAGTTTGCTGGGGGTTCATGTATTTCGCATGGCCCTGCATTCCTTTGCCGGTCGTGCAGGATTGATCAATGTTTTAGAGCCTTACAGCCCCATACTTCGCGTGGCCGTTTTGCGCATTCACGATATTGCACAAAATTTTGACGAAAAAGCTCGAAGGCGGGAGCGGAGGAGTGATTTTTTGGGCTGCTTTTCTTTTTCTTCCGACCTAGGCATATGAGACATAACGAGGAGGTTTTATGGCGACAGAAGGAACAAGTCGTGGACAAGGAGAACGGCCATATCCACATTGGCCGACAGGGGTTCGCCCAATAACCATTGGGGAGATGGATAAGCTGGGAGTGGGGGGAAACGGTGCGCTCTATTTTGATGGAGAGCAGATCGCACTGAGCAAGAAAATAACCCTTACGTGGATGCAAGGGTTATTCGCGATTATGGCGGCTGTAGCGACAGCGGCAGTTGCTGTTGTCGAGGTTTTTACCTTCCTCGGATATGGACCTCATATCTGCCCCTAACCGCTGATCGTCCCCATGTTCCCCTTCAGGGTGCCGACTGCTGTTGAGTGGCCGTCGATTTCGCCGCCGTTGTCGGGGGGGACGCTGCCGTTGTGCTGGTGGATGGCGATGTCGTGCAGGGCGCAGCGGATCTCTTCCATGAAGCTGATGATGGTGGGCAGGAGGCTGATGCCGGAGCCGGGCTGGCCCAGGCGGATGGTGGAGGCTTCCAGGTTGATGTGGAGGGCCGCGATGGTCTTGTTGCCGTCCACGGTCTCGACGGACTCGCCGCCCACGTCCGAGGTGTGATCGCCGCCGGTCGATTCCGTCCGGTTGCCGCCCACGTCCTCTGTCCGGTTGCCGTGGGCAGTCTCCTCCATATCGCCCTTGACCAAGGATACCATGTGCCGGCCGGCCACCTCGTGCCGGTCCTGGCCCACGATGAGGGTCCGGTCCCGGCTGGTGGCGAAGTTGATGTTGTCCACGGCAACCAGGTTGGCGGAGCCGCCGGAGCGAAGGCGCAGGGCTCCCAGGGCCTCCAGCGTCTTGGTCCCGCCGACCACCTCCTTGCTGTGCTCGTGGATCCGGCGCAGCTCGCGCGAAAATTCGTCCAGGTTCTCGACAGCCCGGGCCGCCCGGTGCAGCGATTCGTCGCTGATGGCCTGGCCGGTCTTGCGGGTCCAGTTCCCGTGCTGGTCAACACCCTGGTACACGTCCGCGGACTGCTGCCACCGCTGCTGGCCCTGGGCGACCTCGGGTAGGCTCATGCCCTGCGGGTATATCTGCCGTACCAGGGGATGATCGGCCCGGCCATAGGCAAAGCCGATGACCACCAGCGCGCCGGGCTCGGGGAAGGCATAGAGCCCGGCCTCCTGGCCGCACCCGGCGGGCACAGGCAGGGGCACGGCCTCATAGACCGGGAATGCCTCGTCCCTCGCCCCGTCAGGGGTCAGGATCTCGAGATCCACGGCATACCGGGGGCGGAACCGCTCCGATGGCCCCCCGGCCGCAGGCGCGTCGCTCACGGCCAGGACGCGCGCGTATCGGTCGAGATGCAGCCCCCCGGAGAGCTCCGGGAAGATCTTCAGGATAACTTTCTCAATTGCTTTTCGCACGTCGTCACCATTTCGAGCCCTTTCATCTGCACGCTGGCTAGGTACTCGCCGTTGAGGTTGACCCCGGGCCGCAGCTGGGGCAGGACCGCGCACGCCTTGCTCCCCGTGGCGTTGACTTGGGAGAACCGCTCCTCGGGGATGTGCACCGGCCTGCTGGCCCAGCGCGAGTCGTCCCAGGAGCCCACATAGACCGAGCCGTCCCCCTGCTGCTGCCAGATGTAGCGCTCGATGCCGAAGACGGCCCCCAGGGAGTTGATGCCGTGATACCCGTTGCCGAGCGTGTAGAAGGCCGGGACACGCCGGGTCGCATAGGGCCGATCCGGCACGACGAACCGGAGCCCGGTCTGCTCGGCGTACCACTGCGCCACGTCCACCAGGGTCGGGTGGCGGATGGCCGCGGGCAGGTGCGTGTAGAGCACACAGGTCAGCTCGTTGCACATCAGCCGCTGCTGCTGCCCGTCCACCACGTGGCTCTCGCGGATCACGCCGATGAAAAACACCTGGTCCTTGTCCTGGGTGGAGTAGCCCACCTCGAGGCGCACATGCCCGGCCAGGGGCCGGGGGCTCTGCACCTGATACACGGCGCGGCCCGGCGAATAGAGCGACAGTAGGGTGTCGTCGCTGACAAGCTTCACGGGCTCGTCGTTGACATAGAACGTCTTGCGCAGCTTCATGCCAGCCAGCCGTCCACTTTTTTCAGCAGGCGCTCCAGCCCTGTTATTGCCTCCTCGACCGGCGCCGCCGTCTCGGCCGGGCGTTCCGGTTCCGTGGCCGTGCCGTCGCTCGTCTGGGCCACGGTTGCCGTCTTCTCCTCCCGCAGCTCGACCCGTTCCGGATTCGAGAGATATTCGCGCAGGGTGAAGGACACGGCCCAGGCCCGCAGCCCCTCCTGCTCCTGCCAGGTCACGCGCTCGGCAAAGCGCACCTGCCTGATGCCGGCGGCGTTGGCCGTGGCGTTGGCTATGGTGTAGATCCGGCGCGATCCATTGTCCTTGGCCTCGGCCACCCGGATCAGCCCGCGCAGGTCCGCCTCTCGGGAAAACAGGATGTTCAGGGCCACGGTCAGGGTCTTGCCCTTGGTGCCCTTGTCCACCTCGTCCGTGCTGCTGGTCTCGCCGGAGGCGTCCGAGGTACGGATGTCCATGTTGCCTGTGACGTTCAGGCTGTAGCCCGGCACGTTGTAGTCGCCCAGCCGCAGGATGCTGTTCATGCCCCGAATACCTCCCTGAAGATCGTCATTTGCTCCGGGCTGCCCACCCAGCAGGCCACCGCGGCCAGCTTGTAGCCCTCCACGGCCGGGATAGCGCTGCGCATCTGGCCGTGCAGGGTGTCGCGCGTGCCATCGATGCCAAGCCGGAGCCCGGCGCCGCCCTCGAGCGAGGCGCACGTCGCCGCCCATGCGTCCTCGATGCCGGCCAGGGAGGCGCGCTTCTTGTCGATGAGCTCGGCCAGCTCGGCTTCCGGGCCGATGTTCTCCTGGTCGTAGCCTTCGCCAGCCGCAACCAGGTTGCCCATGGCTGTGTCCAACTGCCTGATGGCTGGGTGGCGTCGGGCGTCCTGCTGGAGCCACCTCGGGGCGATGCCGCCGTTCGGCCGGGCCAGCTTGCTTTGCTCCAGCGCGGCCAGGTCGTCCGCCCTCCGTTGGGCCATGCGCAGCTCCGGTGCAGGGAACACCTCATTGAACGCGCCCAGCGCCCCGGCAAGCCCGGCGAAGTCCACGCCGCGGATGAGCACGGCCACGCAAGAGAGCGCCCCGGCAGGTAGGATGTCTACGGTGTCGGCCAGCTTGTCGGCCAGGCCGGAGGCTGCCTGTTGCGGGGTCATGTAGGCATAGTCCCCCCTGCGGTCGCCCTGGGGATGGATGAACGGGTGCAGGCAGAAGAACCGCCCGCCGCCCTGGAGCAGGTTGCCCATGCCCTGGCGGATGGCCGCGACCATCGCTGTTTCGCCAGCAACAGGATTCTGCGCGACAGCGGCCAATCCTGTGACCGAGGCCAGGCGTGCCTGGCTGCCGTCCAGTTCGACCGCCGCCCCGCCCAGGGCGGGGATGAGCGAGTCCGCCCACGACTGCGCCGTTGTGGGCGCGGAGAATGCGACAGGTGCCCAGTCCATGTGCCTACTCCACCGCCACGGGCAGCCCGTCCGCGCCCAGGGCGGTGCCAGCGGGCCAGCCGTAGTCGGCCATGAGCAGACCGGCCACGTCCTCGGCAGGCACGGGCACGCCGCCCGCGTCCGGCTCGGCCTCGAATGCGGCCAGCACCCGCCCCTCGCGCTCGGCCATCCAGACGTGGGTCTCCGGGTAGCCCTGGAATCCCTTGTGCTCGAACCGCTCCTCGTCGCGGTTGGACAGCCCCCAAATCTCGGGCAGCGGGTCGATGCCCGCCACCGGGGCGCGGTAGCCGAGGTCGGTCAGGGTGTATTGCGTGTAGATCATGCTTGGCTCTCCTTATGCGGGGATGTAGCAAGGCCGCTTGGCCAGGGTGAGAGATTTTACAGTCTGGCCTCCTGAATAGTTGCTGCCATAGCTCAAAAACGAGCCGAGGATGCACTTATAAACTCCAGAGTTATAAGCCGTAATCTGGTTTGGCCCGGCAAAATCCTCCGGGAATTGATTGATTGAGAAAGTCAGGAAGTCGGTCAGCTTTGACGGGAATACCCCGTTGTCTTGAAGTATGCCTGCGAAGCATATGCCTTTGGCATAGTCCAAACTGGCGATGGTCATGTAAGGCTGGCCGGTGACGGGCCAGAGTTCATTGGTGGCAGGGAGTTTTAACCCAACCCCCATGCCTAATACACTGTTTGACGAGCCAACCGAGAGCGTAAATGTCGAGGTGTTTTTCAGCAGCCGCAACTCCATGGACTGAGAACCAGATGTGTCTTGACCCATCAGATTAACGAGGTATGTGTTTGCCCCATTCAAATTGGTATTTCTGAGCACGAACGACCACCCCAGAGGGGACTGTGCAAAGGCAGTGTAAAACGCCATTGTGCCGTAGAACGACTGGAACGTCCCGTCCTGAATAGTGCGGTGGGTGCCGTCAGAGCCGGGGTTGGCATACTGGGTTAGCACAAGGTCAGCCCCTGACAAACCCGCGCCCACGCCCACCTCGTTGGTCCCGGCTGCGCCGGTGAACTCGCAGACGTAGGTAAGCTCGTCCGCCGCGTTCTCTTCCCACGGCAAGGGCACAAACTTGTACTTGCCATCAATGCCGCTCTTGCCCGGCGCGCCAAATGCCAATCTGCTCATATCGCCTCCTACCAGCCGGTGACGGCCTGGTTGCACGTGTACTGTATCCAGATGCCCATCAGCTGGCAGTCCGCCGCCATGGGGGTGGCCCCGGCGTCCACGTCGCGCATGATGCGCAGGTGGATCAGGTCGCCCAGGGCCGGTTCGCCCTCCACGGTCAGTCCGGCGGACGCGGGCGAGACATGGGCCGCGCCCACGGCCTGGGCCTGATCCGCAATGGTCACGCCCGCCACTGCATATGCGGCGTCCATGCTCTCGCCATCGCCCACGGCCACGGCCTGGGCCACCAGGGTCATGTCCTCGCCTGCCGCTGCGCCCTCGCCCGGCGTCCAGACGGCGCGCAGTTTGATCGGCCCCCGGTCCCACGCCTCGGGCATGGGGTAGGTGATCTCCACGCTCGCGTCCGTGTCGCCGGGCAGCGCCCGGTAGCCGTAGCGCTGCCCGTGGGTGGCGGTGGCGATCACCCCGCTGGCCGCGCCGCCGTCCTCGGTGGGCAGCAACGCGCTGGCGTCGATGTAGTCGGTCTCGATGGTGGGGTGGGTGTGCCCCTCCAGAGCGTATCCGTCATGCGTGTGGTCCACCCCGGCCACCCCGGCCAGGATCCCGGTGCCCATGGCGCGGGTGGGACGCAGATCCGTGACCACGCCCCCGGCGTCGATGGCGGCGATGGGCTGGCCGTAATGGGTGTCGTTGGTGGCGTCTGTGTAGTCGCCAGGGTCGGCGAAGGCCACAGCGGCCACGGCCACCCGGTCAGACCCCTGGGCCTGCAGGGCCACGTCCAGGTAGACGGTGGCGGGCAGCGCGCCGGGGCTGATGGCCTGCACGGCACCCTGGTCGATGCGGATGCCCTCGACATAGCCGGTGCCCGGCTGCACCTTGAATGCCCCGGCGTCGTTGACCACGAGGAACCCGGAGTCAAAGAAACAGGCCCGGCCATACAGGTCGCGGTTGGAGAGCCGCTCCCGCTCGTCGATGCCCTTGAGCCTGGCCGTGAAGTCTATCTGCCAGGTGGAGGCCTCGACAGTGATCTGGGTGGTGGCCTGCAGCCCGGTGTACTCCAGCATGAAGTTGCGGGTGATGGCGTTGCCCATGGCCGGGTGCGCCGTCTTCCACTTGGAGAGGCTCGGGCAGTAGGTGATGGCCACCACGGTGTCGTCGGCCGAGCTGTAGAGCCCCAGCCAGTTGAACTCGAAGTCGCCGATGTCCGACCCCAGCAGCATGGAATACACCACCTGGTTGGGGTTGATGTAGCCCTTGTTCTCGGCCGGGATCGTGTACTGGTAGACGATGTCGCCCGGATCGGGCAGCCCCTCGGCCCGGTCCACCGGCCCGGCCGGGTCCACCCCGGTCACGTTGGCGACGATGAACGTGTCGATGACCAGGGCGGTCTCCTGGTTCTGGTGCAGGGCGATGAGGGCTTCGCCCGCGTTGGTGATGGCACTGCTCATGTTGGCTCCTTACAGCTTGGCGGCAATGACGGCATGGTCGTGGTTGAATTCGCGCAAGCGCGGCCCGATGCCCAGCGCGGGCACGGATGCGCATATGGCCTGATAGTCGTTGTCAAAGGACTCCACTCGCACCTGCACGGGCAGGGGCGTGATGATGGTCCACTCGTAGCGGCGGCATGTCCGCCCGTAGTGCTGGATGAGCACCTGCAGCAGGCCCTGGTTGTCGGCCAGCTGCGAGTCGGACAGGTACAGGGCGATGACGTCCCAATCCCGGTTCGGCATGCGCTCCTCGGTCTCCAGGTAGCCCACGCCCAGCCGCTCGAAGATGCGGGCGAACCCCTCCACGGATCCGGCGTCGCGCGCGTTGGCGTATGCGTATCTCACCCGCTTGCGGTACAGGGCCAGGGGCTCCCCCTCGAAGCGGTCTATGTCGCGCTGCCAGGCGATGAGGTTCAGCACTGCCTCGGTGCAGGTGTCCGGGTCCATCTGCTGGGCGGGCCAGATGGCCCAGCCCATGAGCAGCTCGAACCACCGCTGGGCGGCGCGGGCGAGCTTGGTCAGCTCCGGCCCGGACATCCAGAACGGCAGGGACACGTCGGGGGTGGTCGGCTGATCACTTGACATGGCCGATCCTTTCGTGCTTGATGGAGTTCCTAACTAACCCGCCCTTAATCGACAGGCGCAAAACGTCGGTTTTTTTATTAGGCAATCCGAAAAGGAATTTGCCGGAGTGTGGGGTAACCGCGAGGTCCCCGAGCCTGGTTAGGCTAGGAACACTCCGGCATCTTTTTTTGGAGGAACCATGTCCCATCCCGTCAGAATGACCCCTGAAGAAGCCGAGTCCAGACTGTGGCAGATCGCCCACACGCTGGACGAACTTTCCACCCAACAGTCGCAAATCCACGAAGGAGAAGAGGGGCTGGCAAGTACGCTCATGCTGCTCTACCACTCCCTTGAGGATTGCGCCGTGGCGCTGCGCCCGTTGGTGCATCACTCTCTGCCCGATTCGTCCCGTCATTGACTGCATCCATAGTCCTTTTCGCATGGCCCCGGTTCGGTTCACCGTTCCGGGGCTTTTCGTTTGCCGAGCCATCTATGCGCCTCCCAGGGCGACGGTCAGGCTGCCCAGCACCGGCAGGTCCATGACAGAGACAATGTCCTCGGTGCGGTCGAACTCCACGGACAGCAGGTCGGGCAGGGCCGCGTGCAGATCCTGATCGAGCCGCGAGAACGAGAACCGGCTGTGCGGCCAGGTCTTGGACACGTTGAAGTCGCTGTTTTGCCGGAAGGCGCAGCGGATCATGTCTTCCACGTCCTGCACCAGGGCGGCGCACCGATCCTCGGAGAGGTTGGGCACCGGGTGGACGGTGGAGGCCAGGTCGTAGGGCGTCTCCGGCATGGGGTAGCAGATCATGTCGTCGCCGTGGCCATGGTTGCCGGAGTCCCGGACAAAGGCGTTGATGTTGTCCACAAACTCCTGCGGCGGCGCGCCGGTGTCCAGGATGATGTAGCAGTTGGCCGTGCCCGGCCCGCGCGGGCCATCGTGCTCGAAGTAGAGATAGTCCGTGCGGATCCCGGCGTACCCGGCGATGATGGCCTTGTACGCCGCATCGTGATGATACTGCCCCACGGCGCTGAACTGGTTGCGGCTGCGCAGCCGCAGCTCCTCGTCGGTTTCCTCGTCGGCCCCCGGCGTGGTCAGCCAGTCGGCCCCGTTGGTCACCGAGGAGATGCCCGGTATCGGGGACGGCAGGATGGAGTAATAGCCCGGCCCCAGGTTGTACGCGGACCCCGCCTGCTGGGCCGTGACCGGCGCGGTGAACGTCAGCACGCCGTCAGGGCACACCGTGTCCTGGTCGACCACCAGCCGGTAGATGTATCCGTCCAGGGTGGGGCTCTCGATGAGGGTACCCGTAGGGATGGTCAGCGCGCCGGCGGACGCCGCGCGGGTGAAGGTGGCCACGCCCTGGGCCTTGGCGCTGGCCTTGCGGGTCAGGTCCACGCCCCAGGCGTAGACATCGAGCCACGTGCCCGCGGCATACTGCAAAAAGAGATTGGGCAGGGCTTTGGTCACCAGCAGGCTGACCAGCGACTTGCACGGGGTGGTGACAATGGCCGTGATGAGCCGCCAGAAGGGGCTCCAGGCCGAGTCGTTGGTGATGAGGCTGCCCTCGGCCTCGTTGATGGCCTTCCAGCGGGCCTCCATCTCGGCCTCGGTGACCGGCACCCCCGCCTCCTTGAGCATGCCCTCGAACAGTTTGTCGCTCATAGAGCCTCCAGCTTGAAATCAATGGGGCCGAACTCGGCGGTCTCCGCCACCAGGTAGAAGGTGCCCAGGGACACCTCGTGGATGGAGCAGGAGCCGGGCACGATCCGCTCGTCGTTGTCCACCGCGATGGTCAGCCTGATGATGTTCTCCTGCTTCTTGCGGGCGTCCCGGTTGCCCACCAGCTCCACGAGCAGGCCTGTCTCGCGGATCATGTGCTTGATGTCCTGGGCGATGGAGTCGCGGTCGCGGCAGCGCTCCGGGATCCCGCCCCTATCCAGGGTGATGTCGTCGTCGGTGATCAGCAGGTCGAAATACTTCCCGTCAGCCATCGTCACACTCATCTTCAGGCCCCCATGAAGAGCAGCTCGTCCATGGCCGACTTGGTCATGGGCTGGTCGGAGTTGATGACCACCTGGCCGATGGTGCGCTGGTTGTTCCGGCTCGATGCCATGGTGTTGGAGATGTGCTGGGTCACCCCGCCCGGCGCCACGGATGACCGCCTGGACGCATCAAGCGAAGGCGAGGACGAGGGCGCGCCCTCCGATGGGTCCGAGCTGGCAAAGCCGGGGATCATGGAGGTTGCCTTGGACCACCAGTCCAGCGAGGACGTGAATATGTTCAGCAGGCTGGCCGCGCTGTTCCAGATGATGCCCAGCAGCTCGCCGATATTCTCCAGCAGCATGACGAACCCCTTGCCGAAGTTTGTGTCCATGAAGGCGTTTTTCAGTGCGTCCCAATGGGTGATGAGCAGCCCGATGAGGAATATGACCACCCGGACAGGAAGAAGGATGAAGTCAAAGAGTTGCAGGATTGACTGCCCCCATGCCGTGTTCTGGAAGAGGGCCTTCAGCTTGCCCCAATAGATGACCACCCCGGCCAGGGCGGCGACCACTCCGGCGGCGACGAGCAACACGGGGCTGAAAACCATGGCGACGATGCCCCCGGCCATGGCCATGAGGCCGAGCACGGCGGTCAGCCCGAGCAGCCCCAGGGCTACATGCCCGATGAGCCGCGCGAGGTTGGGGAACCTGTCGGTCCATTTCGTGATCACGGCCAGGCCGCGCGAGAACTTGTCCACGATGGGATTGAGGATGGGCAGCAGGACATTGCCGAAGGCGATCCGCGTGTTGGTCACGGCGGCGGAGAACCGCTGGAACGAGTCCACCATGGTCCCCGCCATCATCGAGGCCGCATCCATGCCCTTGACCTTGCCCAGGGCGTCAATGCTGTCGGCAAGTCCTTGAGTGTCTTTCATCAGGCTGTTGATGAGCGAACCGGCCTCGCTGGAACCGAACGCCTGTTGGATCAGATCCTGACTCTCAACGCTCAACTTGTCGCCGAACTTGCCCTTGATCTTGCCCAGGATGTCCAGCATGCCGAGCATGTTGCCCTGCGAATCGACAAAGGACAGGCCGAGCTTCTTCTGCGCCTTGCCCACGCCCGCCAGGAAAGCCTTGTACTGGGTGCCGGCCGCGCCGCCCTGCAGGGTGAGCGACAACTTGCCGAGCACGGCCATCTGTTCTTCCGCCGCTATGCCCGCCGCCGTGGCGTTTGCCCCCAGGGCGGTGAAGGCCGCTGAAATTTTGTTTCCGTCTGTCTTGAACATGTTCACGGCGGTGGCCGTCTGCCCGGCCATCATCTCCACCCACTTGGCCTTGCCCATCTTGTCCGCGCTCTGCTGGAAGATGCCGTACATGGTGCCCATGTAGTCGGTGATGGTGGCGGCGTTGGCCTTGGTGGCCTTTGCCAGGAGGTTGGAGGCAGAGGTGAAGGTGGCCAGCTCGTTGCCCGCCAGCCCGGAGATGGCCGACTGGATGTCGTACGACGAGCGCACAAAGTCGGTCGAAGCCACGCCATAGCGGTTGGAAAAGCGGATGGCCTCCTTGCCAAGGCCCTTGAGCACGTCCTCGGCCACGCCGAGCGAGGCCACCTCGCCCATGGCCCGGTTGAAATCCAGCGCGGGCTGCACCAGCTGCTGTATGCCCATGCCCGACCCGAGCACCCCGAGACCGCCAGCGGCGATATTGGCAAAGGACGACCGGGCCTTGTCGGCCAGCCCGCCGAGCTGCCGCTGAATCTTGGCCACAGGCTTGGACACCCGGTCCAGCAGGCTGATGGAAAAGGACAGCTTCTCAAGTTTGGAGCTCATGCCGCACACCTCCCCTTGACAGGCGTAACCCTTGCGGTTACGGTTTCCCCATGATCAAGAGCTTCAAGCACAAAGGGCTGGAAAAGTTTTTCAGGACCGGCACCACCAAGGGCATCCAGGCGAAGCATGCCGACAAGCTGGAGCGAATTCTTGATTTCCTGCATGCCGCCGATGAGGCCCAGGAAATGAACCTCCCCGGTTTCAACCTCCACCCGCTGATCGGCACGCTGAAAGATCATTGGTCCGTGAAGGTCTCCGGCAACTGGCGGGTGACTTTTTACTTTGAAGACGGCCGTGCGTATGTCGTCAACTACCTTGACTACCACTAGAAGGAGGTCGTCATGATTGAGAGAACGAGAAAGCCCGTCCATCCCGGAGGCATTATCCTGCGGGAGTGCATCGAGCCGCTGAACCTGTCGGTCAAGGCCTTTGCCGAGCAGCTGGGCGTCAGCCGTAAGACCCTGTCCAAGATCGTCAACGAGCGGGGCGCGGTCACGCCGGACATGGCCCTGCGCCTCTCCCGCCGCCTGGGCACCACGCCGCAGATCTGGATGAACTTGCAGGGCAGGCACGACCTCTGGGTGGCCGAGCACGAGACGGACGGCTGGAAAGCCGCCGTGCCCAAGGACAAGGCCACACCCTCGCCGGACGCGTAGCCCATTTCCTGCCACCCCCTCTCCCGACCGGGCGTGTTGTAATTTGACAACGCGCCCGGTTTCGCCATATGTGTTCGAACAGGTGCTATCAACACCTTTGCTACAGGCGGTCGCCACGCCCGAAAGAAGTGGTTTTTTTGCGCCCGACGGAGGGGGCAAAAGCGCAGAGTTTACGATGCCGGGTGTGGGCGAATACAAGACCTTAGGGGAATAAACCCGCCGTTCCTGTAGCGGTTGATAGCACCCGGCATTTCGCATTTTGCGGGGTGTCATATCAAAACTACAGGAGTCTTTATGTTGCATCCCGTCACAATGACCCCGGAAGAAGCCGTTGCGCGGTTGTGGGACATCGCCCACACCCTGGACGAACTGTCCGACCTTGAGTCCCAGGCCCATGAGGGCGACGGCGGCATGGCCAGCTCCCTGCGCCTGCTCTACAAGCTGGCCGAGGACTGCGCCGTGACGCTGCACCCTCTGGTGCATGCGCCCAAGCCTGATCTGGTTGATACCGCCTGTCTCTGATCGCATCCTGTCGTCCCTTTATGGCCCCGGTTCGGTTCCCCGTTCCGGGGCCTTTTCTATCCTTTGAATGCCCTGGCTATCCCGTTGGTGATGGCCGTGCGCATCTTGTCCCAGTAGTCTGTCTCCAGGTGCAGGGCCTCGCCCATGGTCTGCACGGTCGCCTCGCGGCCGGGGAACCACTTGTGGTGCAGGGCCAGCATCTGGGCCAGCGCGTTGTCGCCTATTCGCTCGGCGACGAGCTCGACTTTCCCACGGTGATAATCAGGTTGGGCTTGTACTCCTCGACCAGGGCACCCACGATCTCGACCGCCGCGCCCGGCATGGCCAGCAGCTCGCGCAGGGCGGGCTTGCTGGCCTCGGTCACGGTGCGCATCAGGAAGGCATGCGAGGGCGCGACCTTGCTGGTCGGCTGAAACTCGTTGATGAATTTGTTGTAGGCGTCCGGGTTGACGTTGAACTCGATCTCGCGGCTGTTGATGTCCAGGGTGATGTTCCGATTCATGGTTTCCTCCACGTTGTTGGTTATCTGATTGCGGAGTAGATGATGCGGACGCCGAGTCCGGCCAGTCCGGCCAGGCATCCCCACACCATGCGCTCCAGGTTCCTTATCTTCACGCCATGACTCGCACATGACCGGGTCTCGTTGATGTCCTTGATGTCAATCTGAATGGCCTTGACCCGCTCGTCGATCCGCACCAGCAAGTCGCGGGCGCTTTCTTCCATGGGCGGAGTCACGGCCTTACCTCGACTGTCCTGGCGATGGCTTCCTTGTCAGCATTGGCGCGCTGCAGCGCCTCAAGGCGTTCCTGGGCGCACTGCAAAAGATCGCCATTCGTGGAGGCCGAAGCGCAGCTAGGGAGCGGCGTCGGCGCCATAAGGTGGGCCGGTGGGACCACGCGCACGACCTCGGTCACAGTCACCACCTTGGGCCTACCGGAGCATGCCGCGCACAGCGTCAGGCAAAGGACCATCAGCCCATTCACGAGTAGTCTTGTCATTGCGGAGAGCCTCCTGCCACTTGCGCCGCCATTCCTTGGCCTGCGCGTTGATCTTCGAAATCTGTCTGTCCCGTTCAGCTAGGGCCGTGGCCTGGGTCGCGGCGGCTGCCCTGAGCTCGTCGAGGGCGGCACGGTTTGAGTCCAAGGCCGTGGTGACGGCGGCAAGATCTGCTTGGGCCACTGCCAGGTCAGCCTTGAGGCTGGATCTGGACCACCCGAGCCAAACGATGAGCAGGACAACGGCCAGCGTACCTATGCCTAGGCCCACCCACTTGGCGACCGAGGAGAGAGAGCCAGCCCCGGAGAACAGACCGGTCACGGCAGATACGATTGCGGACACCCATGCAGGCATCACCGCCCCCCTCTTATTTCTTTGTGCCAATGATGGATGCGCTCGACATAGGTCTGGGTCTCCTTGGCGTGGTGGCCTGTGACACTGGGGAGCGCCGCGATGATGTCAGTGTAAAGGATGGCCCCGCCAGACTTCTTCTGCGCTTTGAGCATATTGCCGAATCCCGCGTTGTAGCTGGCCCGGGCCAGATCCCACCTGTCAGCCTCCGGACGAGGGGATGACCACCCGAGCCAAAGCCTCGCCATGTAGTATGCCCCGGCGTTGACGGAGTGCTCGGCGACATGTGGCGAAACAAGCCCCGTCCCCAACTGCGAGCAGACTTCCGCCCATGTGGCGGGCATGAATTGAGCCAGCCCTCGCGCTCCGACTGGGGACACGGCGTCAGGGGAAAGAAGGCTCTCCTGATAGAGCTGCGCCTTGAACCATTCCCACCCAGCAAGCTCGTGGCGCGGCCACCACCTGTGGACAGCCGTCCGTATGAGCCCATCGTAGCGGGTGGGGAACCGTCCGGCGTCAGCGCGAGAGGAGCAGGCCAACAAGTAGACAAGCGCCAATCCAGCGAGCAGCATAGTAAAGAGCCGTTGCATGCGGGTCCTTCCTGATTATTCTGATGGTGTCCGTCCAGGGACGGCCGCTCCTGGCATCCAACAAGCGGAGGCCGAAAAAGAGCAGCAGCAGGGCCACAGCCGTGTAAAAAAGGTCCACAACGAACGAATATCCGATCAGCTCGACCATTATTCCTCCTTGGCGGCTTGGCAGGCGACACACAGGGTCACGCCGGGCACGGCCACGCGCCGGGGCTCGGGGATGGGCGCGCCACACTCGGCGCACGTCTCCCGGCTCGGCGCATCGGCCCGCCGTGTCCCGGCCATGGAGAGCGCCGCCTTGCGGGCCAGCTCCTCGGCCTCGTGTCCCATGTCGCAGAAGTCGGGCATGGCAATCCCCTAGATGAGGTCCTTGGTCTCGGACGCCGAAAGGTACGGGACGCCGTTGATGCGGATGAAGTCCGGGCTCGTCACGTCAAAGGGCAGCTTGGTGATGTGCTTCTCTCCGCCCTTGGAGTCGATGTCGAGCAGGCTTTCGATCTTGAAGGCGCAGCCGAACGCCTCCACCTTCAGCTCCTCGCCCGAGCCCGAGTTGGCGTAGAAGAGGATGTCGAAGGTATCGAGGTCGCGGAACGACCCGGCGCTCCTGGCGGCCTCGATGATGAGGTTGAGGGCGGTGGCGTCCACCTCGACCTCGCCCGCGGCTTCCACGTCGCCGGGCACCCGGCCGTTGGGCACGCCGCGATCCTTGGCCACCGCGCTGTTGTCGGTGATGGACAGGGTCGCCTTGTCGACGTGCACCAGCATGTCGCCGATGTTGATGTCAAAGCTCTTTCCGCTGATCCGGTTCATGGCCGGGCCTCCTATTCAGTGTGGTTGGACAGGTCCAACATGATGTTGCAGGTGATTTCCTTGGGGCAGTTGTAGGGGCGCACGACCATGTAGATCTGCACCTTGGTCTTGGTGGTCCAGGTGATGGAGATGTCGCCATCCTTGGGCGGCTCCACCTCGCCGGGGAAGGTCACGCCCAGGATCTCCACGCTGCGGCTCATCTCGCGCAGCGGGCGCATGAAGTAGCTCGCGTGGTAGGCGATGGAGGCCGGGGTGGAGTTGAGCTTGCGGTCGCCAATCTTGGCCACGGCCAGGGGGTAGACCTTGCGCATGGCCTTGTGCACCACGCGCAGGTACTCGATGACCTGGTAGTCGCCGCCGGGCACGTCCAGCACGTTGCCATCGCCGTAGTAGACGCCGGGATAGTCGGGATACCACTGCGGCACGGTCCAGCGGGCGGCGTCCATGGCCTTGAGCACGGACATGTCCACCTCGCGGTCGGCGGAGTCCACCGGCCTGGCCGAGCGGATGCCCACCACCGGGCCGGTGATGACGCGCATGGGGGTGTCGGCGATGGTCACGGCGGCATCGCACAGGCGGCCGCAATAGGCGCCCTGGTCGTCGGGCCAGATGGAGGCCACGGGGTTGACCTGGTCGCAGGCCAGGCCGGTCAGGAGGGCGTTGCGGTCAGCGGTGAAGGCGCTCCAGTCCTCGGTGGCCGGGTCGATGGGCGCGCAGGTGGGGATGAAGATCACCGGGCGCATGTACTGGCCCATGATCTCCTCCGCCTTGGCCTGCATCGCCTCGATCTCCGCGGCGGCGGTGACGGGGTCGGTGATGACGATGGCCTCGACCGAGGTCCGTTCCATGGCGTAGTCCACGGCATCTGCCCAGGCCGCGCCTTCGGCCAGGGGCAGCACGGCCGCGAACCAGTTCTGCCCCGCGTTGACCTTGGCTGCCTGCACCTGTGTCTTCAGGTTGCTGGCGGCCGCGCCCAGGACGTCGTCGAGATCCGTGTCGGTGTTGACCGTCAGCAGCTTGCCCTCGTTGGTGCCAGCGCCGAGGCCGATGAACAGGAAGTAGCGCTCGACGTCCGCCAGCTCCCCCTGCAGCAAATTGAGTTTGTTGACCTGTACTGTGCCCAGCGACATATGCGGACTCCTGGTTTAACGGTTTTTGATCTTGGCCACGGCTTCACGCGCCAGGTTGTTCAGAAATTTGTTTTCGGTTCCCGGCTTGGGGCCTAGGAAGGGACGGGCCGGGGTCCTTATCTCCCACTTCTCCTTGGGAGATCGGTTCTCCAGCAGGTACAGGGCCACTGACGCCTCACCGCGCGTCATATTACTCGTTATCCATTTGAGCGGCCTGCGCTTGCGGATGGTCTTCACCGCCTGCCCCTGCTTGTTGCGGATTACGATCTCCTGTTGCCATCCCAGGCGTTTCAGTTCCTTTGCCAGCCACCTGGGGCAAGGAGCCTTGCGCTTCACATAGCTCTCTTCCCGTCGAGCCTTGATGCTGCCGCTTTGTTCGACACCGCCGTGCTGATGTCTGTAGGCAATCTCGGCAGTGATAGGGTTTTTCCAGGTGACATCGGCCTGCCCGTCGCGGCCCTTCTTCAGGCCCATGAGCCTTCGCAGCCCGCGAAGCATCAGCCTGTTGTTTTTCCCCTCGCGGCGGCTCTGTTTCCTCTGCTCCATAGTCTTGCCGTCTACGGTCCGCCGGGAGGCTATGTTCTGTTTGGAGAGCTTGCGAATCTGGGCACCTATTTCCAAGGCGATGGCGGTCCGCTCCTTGCGGCTCATGGACAGAACGCCGAGCTGCTCGCCCAGCCGCAGCCGTCCGGCCTTGTCTGTGTCCATGCGCATGGCGCTACCCGGCATCGGCGCGTCCCTCCATGGATTCCAGCGCATCGGCAACGTCTATGGGCACCTCGGCGACCCTCCATCGCTGGCCGTTGAATTCGATGGGGCCGGACTCGTCGGGCACCAGCTCCAGCGCTTCCTCGAACTCCACGGACAGCTCGACATCGGCGGTCCTGTCGTCGTTGAGTGACACGTCCACGTCCGGGTCAGCGAGCCCGTAGGCTTCACGGTCGGGGTCGTGCTCCTGCAGCCAGGCCGTGACAAAGGCCAGCAGCGCGTATGCGTCGTCCGGGTATCGCTCCAGCTGGATCACGGCGTCGTATTTGAACCGGCCGATCTCGATGCCGTGGCCCAGATCCCGGCCCGTGGGCATGAGCACGCCCCGGTCGGCAAAGGCATGCGTCGCGTCGGACGCGGCCCCTGCCGTCTGCAGAGCCTTGGTCAGCGCCTGCAGCTTCCTCATATCAACTCCACGGCTATGCTCGGCACGCCGAGGACTTGGGCAAGAGCCTGGCTGGCGTACTCGCGGAACTTGTCCTCGGTCGCCTCGCTTTCCCTGGCTTCGTTGTTGGCAGCCTCCCGGCGGTTGATGGTCGGGAACTGCTGCATCAGGTACGCCTTGGCATAGCTCATCACCGCCCTGCGGTAGCTGATGACCAGGGACGGTTCGCCTCCGATCTCCACGCAGGGGACAACCGACAGGGACTCATGCCCCGCGGCATCTTGCTTGGCCTGCCAGGACGCCAGCGCCATGTTGGCCCAGATCATGCCGATCTGCAGCCCGTCGACCAGCACGCTCTCGGCATACTCCCGCGGGAGCCGGTAGCGGGTCTGGAAGTCGGCAACGGACAGCGACGGCCACCACGGGGCATTGCTGACCACGGTGGGCGATGTCTGCGTGTCGTTGCCGGAAAAACTCATGGTCTATCCTTTTTGGCTTCCCCCTTCGGCCCGCCTCCAGGCTGTTGCCCGGGCGGGCCTTGGGGGAAGCGGCGTATGGAGGAGCTAGTTGGTTTTCTCGTCCAGGGACTTCTGCACCGCGCCGAGCTTGGTCTTGACCTGGGCACCCAGGGCGGCTGCCTGGATCAGGCACGCCTCGGCGGCTTCCAGCCGTCCGGCCTTGTCCTCGAGGAGCCCGGCCAGCCGGTAGAACTTGGCCCGCAGCTTGTCGGGCAGGTCCCAGGGCGAGGCGCTGTTCATGCCGTCCACGAATCCGAAGACGGTGGAGAAGAAAGGTTCCGGGCTGCGGTCCGCCTCGAACTCGGCCACGGCCCATTCCAGCACGCTGTCGGCCACGACCACGTATGTCTCGCGCGTGAACCGCTCGGGCATGGGGATGTCCTTGCGCACGCAGTACAGGCCGAGTTCGAGGGCGGCCTCGATGCGTCCGATGTCGAACAGCCAGATCATGTAGGTGGTCAGCAGCTCGTGCTGCCAGTCCTCGGCACGCAGCCGGGCGACGTAGTCGGCGTACTTGGGGATCAGCGCCCCCTTAAGGTCGGCCTTGGCCTCCACGGATTTGATTTCGCCAAGCGCCTTCATGTCCTCGGACAGGGATGCGCCGATCAGGGCCAGCAGCTGCTGCTGGTTGATCGTCCCTCCGACCACCAGAACCCGTTTGGGGGTATCCGAGGTTGCGCCCGCGTCTTTGAATGTTTTCTGCCAGTGTCTCATCAGGCTCATGGGCTCCTCCATGGGTTGGAGTTTTGCGACGAGGGGTGGCGGCAGGACCGCCACCCCTCTCAAAGGTCGGGGAGGCTATTCCCAGGTCGTGCCGCCGTCGCGGCTGATCTTGACGTTGTCGAACTCGACGCCGACGAGCTGCTCGGGCACTTCCACCACGTAGCCTTCGTTGCGGGAGTTGTAGTCCTCGATGCGATCCTTCTTCGGGTTGTCCTCGACCTTGCGGCGCCACGACTCTTCCTGCACGTAGATGGACAGGTTCTTGAGCGGGGTGATCACCAGGCCGCGGCCGGGGAAGTTGCTCGGGGTCATCCAGGGCAGGCCGCCCAGCAGGGACAGGGACTGGGTCGCCAGGACCTTCTCCGAGGGGGTGTTGCCGATGGCCTTGTAGAGCCCGGCGTGCTCGTGGGAGATGAGCTCGTCGCCCACCAGGGTGATGAGCCCCTTGCGCAGGTAGCGGGGGATGCCCTGGAGCAGGTCGGACACGGCGTGGTCGAGGTTGGCGAAGTCGCCAGTGGTCCCGATGCGGATTTCACCGGTGGTCGCGCCCTCGATCAGGATGTTGGCGGGGAGGTGCGCGCGCATGTACTGCAGCCAACCCTTGTTGACGTCCTGCAGCAGGGGGTTGGCGGTCATGTCGGTATCGGCCGCGGCATCGACGCCGTACCAGCCGGCCATTTCGCGGTCGTTGGCGATCCGCTCCTGCACGTAGCGCGTGTAGCGCTCGGCGAAGTCCTTGAACTTGGCCCAGGCGTCGAGCGTGTCGTAGCGGATGTAGACGTCGCTGTTGGTCTGGTAGAGCTGGTAAGGGAAGCTGCCCAGGCCCAAAACATCGCGCGGGGTCCGTTCGTTGCCGTCGACCTTGGTGTCGGTGCGGCCGGAAACAGGCCCGGACGCGCTGCCCAGGACGTTCTGGCCGACCAGCTCCGACACGGTGATGACGTTGATCAGCGGCAGGAACTCCGACTGCTCGGTGATGGCGTCCTGCAGGCGCTGCTCGACGGTCGGGGCGACCGTGAAGCCCTGGGTCACCTTGGCCGTTTCGACGCCGTAGCCCTCGGCCAGAGCGGCGCAGAGTTCGGAAAACTTGAGCTCAGTGAAAGGTTTCATTTCGCGATCTCCTAGACGAGGCCCGCTTCGCCGGCGGGGTTGGTCGTTTCGGGCACGGCGGGGCCCGGGCGGGCCTGCTCGAACCGGGCGGACAGCGCATCGAGCTTGTCGGCCAGCGGCTTGACGGCCTCGGCGAGGCTCGCGGTGAAGTCGATGGGGCCGGTGGCTGTGCTGTCGTCCTTTGCCGGGGCGGGCGCGGGCTCATCCGTGGGGGCCGAAAAATGCTCGGCGAGCTGCGCGTGCATCTCGTCGATTTTCTTGCCGACGCGCTCGCCGACGAGTTCCGCGAACTGCTTGATCTGCTCTTCGGTCATGGTTTCCTCTTCCGTTGAGGTTGCCCCCTTGCTGTGGGGGGAGTTGATGCCCAGAGCCCCGAGCAACGAGGTCAGCCACTGGGGGAGAGCGGCATCCCCGTCCAGATCGCGCAGGGAGTCGAGCTCGACACCGCACAGGACAAAGCTCTCGGGGGTCTGCAGGCGGGAGTTGAAATGCAACTCGTGGGTGCCGAGGCTGGCGGGCTGGTCGGTCACGGCCAAGCCGGACAGGTAGCACTTGCCGCTCCCGGCAAAATCGGGGGTCAACTCCATGGAGGTATAGAGCTTCTGTTGCTCCTTGTTCCATGTGAGCAGATGGTCGTTGGGCTGCAGCCGGGCATACAGGCTGACGATGTCGCCTTCGCGCTCGGTCTTCAGCTCCACCACCTTGCCCATGTTCCCGTAGAAGCGGAAATGGTCGACCCAGATCACGGCGGTGTACGTGGCCTGATCATAGGATTCGGCGGCATCGATGAGCCACTGCGGCTCGATGTTCCGGCCGTCGATGGTCGGGCCGGACTGTCCTATCTTCTTCCAGTCGGTGATGAATGTGGCAGGCATGGCGCAAGACTACGCCAGCAAAAAACAGTGACGCAACAAAGCGGATTCCGATTATGGCATAATCGGAATCAACCGGGGCGCATCGAGATAAAGAGGCATGTATTGATACTGCATGCAGCAGCATACTGACGAGGTAATACAGGCAGCAAAATCCTTGTATTTGAAAAAACACAAGGTACCGGAGATTGCCGCAACGCTGGCCGTCCCCAAGCGGACGGTATATCAATGGAGATCAGCCGGTCAATGGGACGACATGCTCGGTGGCGAGTCCGCCCTGGATTGCGTCGCCAGGCGCTACACCCTCCTGGTCGGCCGCGACGGCAAGGCCGATGGCGATCTGAAGGAGATGGACCGCCTGCTGGACCACATGGTGCGGCTGCGCGAGATGCAGGTGCGCGAGATCGAGGCCGCCAACGAGGCGCGCGACGAGGGGCGGCCCGTGGTGGGAGGGCGCACGCGCAGGCCCAAGAAGAAGCGCGGCAAGATCATCAAGAACGATGTCTCGCACCTGACCGAGAGCGACTTTCGGGAGAAGTTCCACGGCCGGTTCTATGAATACCAGCACGAGCTGCGCCAGGCCAAGGAGACCCACCGGGTCAGGAACATCCTCAAGAGTCGGCAGATAGGTGCCACCTGGTACTTTGCCCAGGAGGCGTTCGAGGACGCCTGCCTGTCCGGTGACAATCAGATATTCCTCTCGGCCACCCGCCGCCAGGCCGATGTCTTCCGCGCCTACATTGTGGCCATCGTCAAGGAGAAGTTCGACATCGAGCTCAAGGGCAAGGACGAGATCGTGCTGCACACGGCACACGGCCAGGCCACGCTCTACTTCCTCTCCAACAACTCGAAGTCGGCCCAGAGCTACCACGGCCATGTCTACATCGATGAGTATTTCTGGATCACCAAGTTCAACGAGCTCTACAAGGTCGCCTCGGCCATGGCCGCGCACAAGAAGTGGCGGATCACCCTGTTCTCCACCCCCTCGGCGGTCACGCATGAAGCCTACGACCTGTGGACGGGCGACCGATTCAACAAGCGGTGGTCGCGCCAGGCCAAGCGCAAGGAGTTCCCGTCCTTCGAGGCCATGCAGCGCGGCGTGGTCTGTCCCGACAAGGTGTGGCGCAAGGTCATCACCATCAAGGATGCCGAGGCCGGAGGCTGTGACCTCTTCGACTTCGAAGATCTCAATCTGCAGTACAGCACGGACGAATTCCGCAACCTGTTCATGTGCGAGTTCGTGGACGATCTGCAGGCCGTGTTCCGGCTCCACAATCTGGAGGCGTGCTACGGCGACATGGACGAGTGGACGGATTTCAACCCCGACGCGGCCAGGCCCTTTGGCAACCTGCCGGTCTGGGGCGGGTATGATCCGAGCCGCAACCGCGACGACGCCTCCTTCGTGATCCTGGCCCCGCCGCTGCAGCCCGGCGGCATGTTCCGCGTGCTGGCCCGGTACAAGTGGGTGGACAAGTCCTACACCTGGCAGGCGCAGCGCATCAAGGAACTGACCCAGCAGTTCAACTTCGTTCACATCGGCATCGATGTCACCGGCCCGGGCATCGGCGTCTTCGAGAGTGTGCAGGCGTTCTTCCCCGCGGCCATGCCCATCACCTACGGGGTGCAGACCAAAACCACCCTGGTGCTCAAGGCCAAGGACGTCATCGAGTCCGGCCGCATTCAGTGGGACGCCAGCCTGACCGACATCGCCCACGCCTTCCTGACCATCCGCCAGGGCACCACCGGCAACGGCATGATCACCTATTCCGCCGGGCGGACAGAGGCCACCGGCCACGCGGATGTCGCCTGGGCCATCATGCACGCCCTGGCCAACGAGCCGCTGAACTCACAACATCAACGCAAGGCCGTGGTGGCCTTCGGCAAGTAAGGAGCCCTCATGAGCGAACCGCTGCTGTTTACCTTCGGCGATCCCGAGCCGGTTTTGAGCGGGATCATCTACGACTACCTCGGCACCTGGCTGACGGACAACGGCACATACTATGCCCCGCCCGTGCCCTTCAAGGGGCTGGCCCGGCTGCTGCGGGCCAATGCCTACCACGGTCCGGCCATAGAGTTCAAAGTCAACCAGGTCATGCGCGGGTTCAAGGCGTCGCGCGCGGTGTCGCGCCGGACCATGCACGCGGGCTGCACCGACTTCCATGTCTTCTACAACGCCTTCTTCCTCAAGGTGCGCAATCATTTCGGCGAGGTGGTCGGCCTGCGCCAGCTGCCGAGCATCAACATGCGCCGGGCAAAAGCGACCGGCGTGTACTGCCTGCTGCTCGAGACCGGCAAGGTCGTCACCTTCGAGCCCGACGAGGTCCTGCACGTCAAAAACTACGACGTGTGCCAGGAGATATACGGGCTGCCCGGATACCTCGGCGCGATCCAGTCCATGCTTCTCAATGAGGACGCGACGTTGTTCCGGCGCAAGTATTACAAGAACGGGGCGCACATGGGGTACATCTTCTATGCCGGGGGCCAGCTGGACCCCGAGACCCAGACCGCCATCAAGGAGCGAATCCAGGGGACCAAGGGCATCGGCAACTTCCGCTCGATGTTCATCCACATACCAAACGGCAAGGAGAAGGAGATCCAGATCATCCCGGTGGGCGACTTCTCCACCAAGGACGAGCTGGAGAAGATCAAGAACCTGTCGCGCGATGACATCATCGCCGCGCACCGCATCCCCCCGGCCATGGCCTGCCTCATCCCGCAGAACACCGGCGGCTTCGGCGACATCACCAAGATAGACGAGGTCTATCAGCGCAACGAGGTCAAACCCGTGCAGGAGCTGCTGATGGAATCCATCAACGAGGTCTTGCTGCCCAGGGACTGGGTCACGTTTGACACTGGTTCTGAAAGCTCCCCAATGTAGCGAAACCCCACAGGAGAACACCATGGCCTTCCGTGTGCGTTGCCCGGCCTGCGGCCGGCTGGCCACCATCACCAGCTCCAACGAGATCGACCTCCGTTTCAAGCAGGCATATTGCGCCTGCCGCGACCCGGAGTGCGGCCACACCTTTGTGGTCAACGTGGAGTTCAGCCACACCTTGAGCCCATCGGCCCACAACCTGCCCGACGAGCTGCGCGCGCAGATCCGCACGACGCCGCCCCAGGAGCAGGCGAGTTTGTTCTCCGAGAGGCGGGGCGCGCCGGGCGCGTACATCCCCCCGCCGCCACGGCCTCGGCAGGAGGCCGAGGAGGTTGAACCCATCAGGTTCTAGCCGACAGGAACGAGAAAGCCCCGGCCTAGGCCGGGGCTTCGTCTTTATCCGACCTTTCGGAAAAGGAGAAGTGGAGTCAAACCGATGGCCGAGTCAGGACAGCCGACCAAGTCTTTGATGCCTATTGACGCGTCACATAGTCCAGAGGCCATATCATTCGCCGTGAAAGCGGTTGGGCGTGGGGGCTTTTCGTCGTGGAGTTGGTCTACAATGCCGAGAACGGACCACTTCCCGGTTAGCGTCATGCCGTACATGAGCCCGAGCCCGGCCGCAGAGTTACGCAGCTTTTGCTTGTCGATGACGGCCCAGGCTTCGCGTCTGCCCGTGGTCATCACCATCTGGATTTCCCATGGGAGCATTTTGGCTATCGCAGAAACTAGAGCAGCGCCGGTTTCCTGGTGTTTTGATTGTTCTCTGATGGCCTTCTTCCGCTCATTCTTGGGCAAGTGAGACACATCAGGGGACGATGAACCGGCAAAGATGGGGATGAGGTCAATAAACTCTCTCCCTATGCCGTAGTTCAAAAAGGAGACCTTCCCTTCCAGTACGACGAAATTCCCGACATTGAGGTTTTCGTCTTCGTCCTTGATAAGCCCTTTCTCGTGCAGTCCTCCGAGCACGTCGCTGAGGATGATGTCATGAGGCGAGATGTGTTGCGTACTCGCTTCCGATACTGCGGAACGGTTCTCATGCCGCAGGTTGCCCACAGGGTCTCCACCGAGTTGCCCGCTATTGCTTTTTTCTTCGGACGTGCTGGCAAGAGCCTCCATGGCATGAAGAAGCCCAGAGTTGAGCTGGGCGTAAAGGGACTGCATTCTGTCCAGATCGATGTACAGAAAATCATAGAGCGTCATCAGTGTACCGCCTAACGCCCTGGGCTATTTTGCGCGTCACTTTATCGTGAAGAGTCTTAAATCTTTCCGCTTGCTTATCCATGTCTTTCAGAATCTGGTCACGAGTCTTTATGTAGCAGCCAAGCGAATCGCCTTTTGAGCAGGCCTTGTTATTTTGGGGCTGTCTTTCTGTCATGACAATCTCCTGATGGGTGGGGGTCATCTACGGGATAGGCTGACCGTATATAATCGAATAGGGCTTGGTCAACAAGAAAGCCCCGGCACGAATGCCGGGGCTTTCATTAATCGTCATGTCTGACAGGGTCCGGGACAAAGGGATGGATTACAGCAATGCAATCCTCCATGGCCTTGGACAGGATTCCCAAGGTACTGGATAGCGTTGTCTCTGTGGCGTCCTCTGTCACGAGTCCCAGTTCGTCAAGCGCGTAGGAAATGAGATAGAGCCGGTGCCGTGCGTCTGCGGGAGTCATGACGCCGCCTCCCGCGTTTCCAGTGCTTCGGCAATTCCGAACAACTGTCCGGCCAGGTAGTCCAGGGCCGTGAATTCTTCGGGAGCCAGGTCGTACAGCTGGGCCAGCGTTCCGGCCACATCGCGGATGTCCTCGACAGGGGAAAGGGTGGTGGCTTGTGCCATGGGAAAACTCCTAGTGTGTTTAATTCGGCATCGCAAAAAGCAAAATGCCGGGTGGTAAACACAGCTAGGAGCTGCTGGCGTATTCCCCCGAAGGGTCTTGTATTCGGCCACCACCCGGCATGAAGATCAATGCCATTTGCCCCCTCCGTCGGGCGCAAAAAAACCACTGCTATCGGGCGTGGCTGCCGCCTAGGTGTGTTTAGCACCAAAAGCAATAAGCCACAGAGAAGAGCCGTTGTCAAGTTGCGACAGAAAGCAAAACAATATAGCGTGGGAGTCAAACGAGGTGGATATGATAAGCAAGGATATAGCGTTGTTGGAGAGGCTGACTCCGAGGTTCAGCAAAAGGCAGTACCGCGAAAGGACATTTCTGGGAGGAATGGCGGTTGGCGAGGATGGCCTCATTCATGGGATTGCGGACGGCTGGGTCTATTTTGTTGACGCCCGGTTCATCCGCCCGCTGGATATTGCCCAGACGCCTACAATTGATGAAGGGCTTCAATGGACCCAAGGCAGCGCCTTTTGCTTCGACGAAGGCGTGACCATCTATGACACCCCGAATGGCTATCAGCCGTGGGGTGAAGCGTTAAAGTCCATCCGTGCTGTAATCCAGGTCAAGAAGGGAATGCCCGCTACCCCGGCCATTCATGTCTCTGGCAAGTGGGAAAGAAGTGACAAGGAAGCCGCCAGAGAACAGGAGGCATCCTTGACGTCACAGGGATACACCGTTGAACTGAAGTATAAGCCAAATGCTCGGCGGTGGTTCTGGATTCTTGAAGCTGACTACCCACGTTTCCCAGGGCAAGTCGAATTCGTTATCAAACGACCAAACGCAGCTCGTGATGGATTGTCCGAGCTTGAATTTCATACCATGACCCAGGATGAATTCATTGTATTCCTTATGACTGGCAACATCAGGGCATAGGTATACCAACCGCGCCAAGGAAGCTTTCCAAGGAAATCATCTCAACTCCTCGAAACTCGGCTTTCTCAATCTTCGCTGGCCCAGGTTCGGGGCCGCAACAAAGAAACGTGAGACCATTCGTCACATCACTGCGGACAATATAGCCGTTCATCCTTGCTATCTCTTGTAGCATGGCCTTTTCCTTGCCCCGCCCAAAGCCGGTGAAGCATATCTCCGGGGCATAGAATTGCTGTCTGAAACTGCCGGGCAGCTTGCAGATAGCCTCCCACAGTTCCCACTCGGAAAGGTCCGAGTATTCCTCTTCAGCCAAGCCGGTCTCCACCATAATTGCGCGTGCTCTGCTTTCGGGCATAGTTCCTCCATTTTTCGCCCGATACCACACGTCGTGTTGCCTTGGTGAAACACTGTTTTGTGGGTATTTTTTACACACAAAACACTTGACTCACTACGCCGCCGTGGGTAAATTATACACATGAACGACAGGGAAGTTATACAGACATTGGCGAAGGCCGGATGGGAAACCATGAAGCGGCGCGGAAAGGGAAGCCACACCGTGATGCGGCACCCGGACAAGCCGGGGAAGGTGACCATCCCGAAAGGCGAAATCAAAATCGGGACTCTGAAGAGCATCGAAAGAGCAACCGGAGTCAAGCTAGGGGGGAGGGGCTAAGGCCCCCCCGCCCCAAGGCATATACCCGCAGCGCCGCACGGCGCTGCAAACGAGAAACCAAGGAGTGATCAATATGGCAACTTATTACGCAGCGATCTTTACCGCCGAAGAGGGCGGCTATTACGCCGAGTTCCCGGACCTGGAAGGATGCGTCACCCAGGCCGACAGCCTGGAAATGCTGGACGCAATGTTGAAGGACGCCTTGTTCGTGTGGCTTGATGCCAGCAAGGAAGACGGCGGCGCGATCCCGGCCCCGCGCGGCTTCAAGGCGATCCACCGCGAGGTGTCGGGCAGGGAGGGCTTTCACTCCGTGACGCTGGTGGTCACCCCTGAAAAGGTGAAGCGCATCCGTAAGAACGTCAGCTTCACCGAGTCTGACCTGGCTATAATTGATCAGGCCGCAGCCAAGTATGACATGGACAGGTCCGAATTCCTGGCCATGGCCGGGAAGCATGTGGCATCAGGCGCGTGCGGGATTTAGGCAGAAAGGAACAACTCATAATCCGAGCCCCGGCAGCACACACGCTGCCGGGGCTTTCTTCTATCGTTCCGACTCCTGGGCATCGAGCGCAGCAACGCAGTCGTTGATGTTGTGGCCCAGGAGCTGGAGCAGGGAGCCCAGCGGGCTGGCTTCGGCCTGGCCGAGGTGGATGAGGCTCTCGGCCACCAGGGAGAGTTTGTTCAGGGCTTCGTCAAGAGTCGTCTGTTTCTGTTCGAGCATGAGCTTTCTCCTGTATGGATTATGAGTGTGCCCGCGCGTCAAAAAATGCGCATGACGTGTGAGAGGGTGCTCACTCATGCCAGATGGATGCCCATGAAATATTTGTAATTATCCGTGTGCCCAAAGTCAGAGCAGAGCCAGTTGCCTGGCGGGCCTGCCTTTGTCGCCTTGGCCGGGGCCTGGTTCCGGCGAGGGGGCGGAGCTGCGCTTGAATCGTTCCGCCTCGGCCAGCGTCAGCCGAAGACCGCCATCAACGACAATGAATCTGTCGTTAGCCCTTAGAATCCTTTTAGGTTTCCCACAAATAAGGATGTAGTCGCCAGCTTTCATGGAGGTTCTCCTTTTTTCTCTAGCCGGGAGGTCATCACGGAAGAGTGTAATATTTGTAATTGACTGCTCAAAATCCCCGCTAGCCCGCATGGTGCATAGGTTTCAGGGCAGGAGTCAAATGTAATATTTCTGTAAACAAATGTAATATGAAATGTAATATTCAGTAATTTCAATATGTTGATTTTTTGGAAAATGTAACTCACAAAGTGTAATAATATTACAAAAATATTACACTTTTATTACATTTTCATAATCTCCGGGAACCGTTGCCACTCATAGCTTTGCGGGCTTTTTGCCGACCTCAATTACAAATATTACACTTTTCCGTGATGCTCTTTGCTCTGGGAATTTTCGCCCGCAAGCCTCGTGCGCCTGCGCGTGCGTGCGCGTAAAAAAGCCTATGACAGACAAAAGCCCTCTGGATGACTCCAGAGGGCTTTTCGTGGGTGTGGCGTGGGTGGCCTAGTTTTTATGGAAGACCCAGCAGCGCTTCACCTGCCCCGTCAATTTGCTCATCACGTTCCGGTGTGGTCCGATCCACGTATACCGTGTTGATGACGTGGGCAGGTAGTGGGTCAGCATCCTGAAGCTCGGCTCGGGCAAGACCCGTTCCCAGCACGCCTCCCGGAACTCGCGCAGGTTGATGGCCACCATGTCCGGCTTCGGCGAGTGGTCCAGCTTGTCCAGCCCTATTTCCTCCACCAGATCCCAGAAGTGCTCCACGACCCAGTGGTCGGGCAGGGTTCCTTCCTCGGCATGGCCGAGGGCGATGTCTATGTCGTGGAACATGTCCAGGATGTCCTGCGGAGAGAAGGGAATCCCTGTCCGCCGCTTCAACGTCTTGACGACGCAATCAAGCCGGGATTTGTCCAGTTGCCGTGCGAATGTCTTTTCCATTTGTATTATCCTATGAAGCCGCCGCCCTGGCACGGAGGAACCAGGACGGCGGCAGGGCCAGGGGGTTGAGGGAAAGCTATCTGGGGAACCGGGAGCCCACGGGCACGTCGTCAACCCGCACGCTCACCCGGCGCTGCACGACCCTGTGCCCGCCACAGGCCCGGCACGGTACCGTGTCATCCCCATGGAAGCCGGCAGGCTCCTGGCCGTGGCCACAACACCGAGGGCACACCACCAAATCATAATAGAGGCCGGGCTTGGCGCGCATGAGGAACTCCTGTCGCTGGATCTCGTCTGCTCGGTAGGTCACGCCACCACCTCCCCGGCCATATACATCAGCGGAAGGTCTGCTTTCTTTTTGCCATTCCATGCGTCCCACGCCTCTGCCTCTGTTCGGGCAATCGGCCCACGGGCGCGGCAGTTGGTGCAATGGATTTGGATCTTCGGTTTGCGGGTAGTGTAATAGGCGACCTCTGCCGATGTATCGCGGCCTACAGCCGTAACCTTGTCGGATTTGCAGAACGGGCATGGGCGGTTAAACATGGCCTACCTCTTCCCTATGAGTTGACGACTCGGCCAGTCTTGAACGGGTCAGCGTGTTCAGACGTGTCCGGGCCGAAGTGTTCTTTTGCGCAGGACGAGCAAAACCAAATCCCGCAATGGAAACACCGGAACGCCCTGAACATGGCGAGGGTGCGTCCACACGGACAGGTGACGGTAATACCTGGGTAGTCCCCGTTTTCGTCCTGTATCTCCCGGAGTTGCCCCCGGAGAGTCTTTCTGCATTCGATGATGTAGTCGCTCATTGTCACTCCATTGCGGATAGCCAGACCTATGCTGCCTTGTAGAAAACTACCCAGTGCGTTTTCAGGTTGTGGGTTGTCGTGTGGCCACACAGCGGGGTGGCTGGGAAGCAGGGGCGAAGCTCTCCTATTTTGATCTGCGTTTCGTTCCACTTGAAAATCAGAGTCCCTCCCGGTTTGAGGCAGCGCCAGCATTCGGCGAAACCCTTCTGGAGATCATCCTTCCAGTTGTCGCGGTCGAGCCGCCCATACTTGGCCTTCATCCACGAATTGTCTCCCGCGCGGACAAGGTGAGGCGGGTCGAATATAATGAGGTTGAAGGCCTCGTCGTCGAAAGACATGTCCCGAAAGTCCTCAATAGTGTCCGGCGAAACTGTGAACTACCGGCCATCACAGAGTCGGCAATCTTCTTGCCGGATGTCTGCGAACAGGACTTGAGGATTGTTTTTGTCAAAGTGGAACATGCGTCCGCCGCAGCATGCGTCTAAAACTTCCTGCGTGATCATCATTCCCATCCTACCGATCCCCGCCCGGGAGGCTTCGGTCCAAGCCGCCGCGGGGGATGACCGGCCGGGCCGTCATGGCCTCCAGGGCCTGCCGGGCGAAGAAGTTGGCCATGCTCAATTTGCCTGTCCCCTCGACGCGCACCGGAGAATCCATGCACTCGGAGACCAGCTCACTGAGCTCCTGGGAAACGGCCTCGAGGCGGGTGCGGACATCGTGGCTGGCCATGGCTATGCCTCCCGCCACAGTTTGCGGAACACCTCCAGGTCCTCCTGCCAGTCCATCCATGTGAGCGAGATCCCGTCGCGGATGGACATGACCAGCCGGTAGAACGGGGCCCAGGCGAGGACGCACAGGAGCATGGCCATGGACAGCAGGCGGGTTGCGATCTTCATTGGTCTTCCTCCTTGATCTTGAAGTATCCGCAGAACTGGCACGCGCCGAGGTTGATCGAGTAATCGCGCGGTGGCCCGTCGAACTCCGGGCACTGGCATCTGGTCCTGCTCGGACAGCGCTGGGTAATGCAGCGGGGCCTCTTACGGTTGAGCCCGCCAGGGATCCGGCTCGCGCCCATGCGGGCCTTCGGCTCAATGGCGGCATTCATGCTCGTGTCCACTTGCTCCTCCTATTTTTGGAAAATCCAACAGCGGATCGCCCTGGGCACTTCCCGGCCCATGGCGTCGGTCCTGGTCATGTGTCTGCTGGAGACATTGCGGCCGGCCTCGACAAACTTGTGGCGCTTGCCCTGGGGCAGCAGCTTCTTGAGCAGTTTCAAGTCCGGCAGCTCCTGGCCGTGCTTCTGGCACATCTCGCGGTACTGCTGCAGGTTGATGGCCAGGATCCCGTCGTCGTTGGCGTGGTTGAGGAAGCCGTCGACTTTGGTGTCGTGCTGGCTGTTCAGGTAGTGGTAGCTCTCCCAGAACTGCTCGACGATGGGGTGGTCATGGGCGAGGCGCTGCTCCCTGGTCTCGGCCCGCGCCAGAATGTAGGCTGCCAGCTTGTCCTGGCGCTCGGCGGTCATTGCCGGGAAGATCACGCCCAGGGCATCGCCGAATGCTGCGACCTGGGCGTGGTTCTTCACGATGCGCTCGTTGCGGATCTTCTCGCTCCGGGCAAAGAGGGCCTCGTATTTATGGAAGGCTTCCTCGTAGACCTGGAGGATCCGCCGCTCGTTGCGCAGGGCGGTGCGCAGGAAGCCGCCCACCGTGGAGCTGGTCTGTCTCTCGAACCAGCGGGCCACCTCGCGCGAGTCCGGCCCGTGGTGGCGCTTGTCCACGTGGAAGTGGACGATGCGTTGCAGCAGCGCCTCGGACCCGTCGACCTCGGCGTTCTGGCTGATGACGAGCGCGGCCTGGAAGAGGCTCTCCTCCACGTCGTTGTTACGCCGGGCCACGCCCAGGGTGCCGGTGCCGCGGCCGTTGAAGAACGGCTTGCACAGGTCGAAGTCGAATTGCTTGGCCTTGGCGTCCTTGTCGCCGTTGTCGCGGTCGGACTCGATGATGACCACCGGCATGTTCGAGACTTGGTTGAACGCGCGCCGCCGTCCCGCCGTGGTGGCCTTCATGACGTCGAAGCCTTCATAGTCGTCGCGGCCGATGAGTTTCCAAAGGAACTCGAGGACCGTGGACTTGCCCGCGCCGGGTTCGCCCGTGAACTCGCAAAAGGGCCAGCTCTTGTGGATGGCGCGGATCTGCTGGGCAAAGAGGCTGCCCAGCCAGAACGCCAGCAGGGCGAGGCCCTGCCAGTGGAACGCGCGGTGGAAGTTGTCGAGCCAGTCCGGCGAGAAATCTCCATCCGTGGTGATGGACACGCCGTTGAGGCTGGTCTTGATGCCGGTCTTGCCGACCTGAAAATAGCCATCGCGGTTCAGCGTGATCTCGCGGCCGTTGAAGTAGGCAGCCTGCTGGTAGACGTATGCCTTGGAGTCGCGGTCGTAGCCCACGAACGGGATGGAGGTGACGGTCAGCATCTTGGAGTTGAGCCAGCCGTCGCGCAGAAATTTGAGCTGGCGCGGATCCCCGTCGAAGGTGCCGCCGCGGGACTTGTTGAGCAGTGACTTGTGGAAGGCGTCCGGGCTGGTGATGTTCGTACCCTCCAGGCCGATGATGTCCGCAGGGTTGCCGTTGGAGTAGTTGACCTGGAAGACATAGCGCTGCTCCTCCATGATTTCATCGCGCTCCATGTAGAGGAAGCGGGGATAGATGTTTGAGATCTGGTCGACGTTCACGTGGCGGATGAAGACGTCCCAGCCTTGCCGTGTCTCCAGGGCGATGGGGTCCGGCTCCTGCTCCTGGTCGTCCTTCTTCCCTGGCGTCAGGTCGTTGCGCAGGGACGTGGTGTTGATCTCCACGCTGTAGAGTGCCGAGCGGAAGTCGAGGATGAAGGTGCGGTAGTGGGTGTGGATGTAATAGTGATATGCCTTCTCTTCCACGCTCTCGGCCATGAAGAGCTTGCCGTGGTAGAGCCGCTGTTGGATGAATGCCTTGGTCAGCTTCCCGGCCCGGTAGTAGTCGTCCCAGTCCATGCCGTTGTCCGGAAGGATCAGGACCTCGTACTTCTCGCCAGCCTGCTGCAATGCCGCGGCATGCTTCCTTGCGTCCCGGCGTCCGGCGGGGTCTCCGTCCAGGGCGATGACCCATGTGACGCCCTTGCCCTTGTTCGTCTCGATCAACTTGGCTGGGTAGTTGACGCACGACAGGCAGGCCGCGGCCTTGATGTCGATGTGCGCCAGGGCGATGGCGTGGAAGCATCCCTCGACCAGAAAGCAACGGTCGCCATCCTGAAGCTCGAAGTTCGGCGGCGTCCAGGCCATGCCCCGGTAGCTGCCCTGAAAATGCGCCTTGCGTCCGTCCTTGGGGCGGATGTCTATGAACCGCTCCCAGTAAACGCCCGCTTCCCTGTCCAGATAGAAGCGTACCGTGGGCGCGAAGTCGTTGCTCCTGGGGAACTGATGCGCCCCCTGCTCGTACCAGCCACGGATCTTGGACAGGTCGAACCCTCTATCCATGCCGAGGTAGGCGGAGGCGGTCGCATTGCGATCCTGCTCCGTGGGCGGGTATCGTTTGGAAAACTCGGCAAACAGATCCGGCAGCAGCTCCCTGGTCGACGATGACCAGCCGCACTTGTTCAGCCTGCCGCATTGCACGACCCAGGGGTGGTCTGTCCCTACGAACAACTCCCGCTTGCCGCAGCTCGGGCACACGCCCTTGCGCAGGAATCCGCCCTCGCGCTTGAATTCATATGTCGTGTCGTTCAGCAGCACGCGGACAACGTCCTCGGCCCCGATGTCCTGGCGGAAGCTAGTCATTCACCAGCTCCTCCAGTCCCTCCACGAAGTCTTGTAGGTCGAAGTCGATGCTGTCCTTCTCCGCGATTCGCACCTCCACCTCCAGGGCGATCCGCATGGAGCGGGTTACCTCTTGGGCAGTTGCGGCGACTTCGTAGGTGTGCCCGCATGGCAGTCCCCCGCCCGGCATCGGGATTCCCGCGAAAAGCCTGTTGCATTTGGTGCATGCCCAAAGGGTCTGGGTGAGTTCCTGCATGTCACATCCTTGCTGCTGACATTGTGAAGATCGGGTCGCCAATGGAGCCAAATTCGGCGGTCGCCAAGTCCTCGCTCTCCGCGGCCCCGAGGATCTCGTTGGCGTAGCGCTTGGCGAGGTTGTTCAGGAGAATGACTCTGCGCACTTGGCCGGGGCCGGGGTGCGGGGCGGATACGTGCTGGGTGGACACGAACAGATGCAGCTGTGAGAGGAGGGGGAATGCGGCGTCTCCCCGAAACCGCGCCTGGATCTCTACGAGTTCCAGGCATGTCTTGTGGGAGGCAAGCCCCTCTTTGATGAGTCGGGCTAGGGTCCTTTGTCGTGCTGTGCGTATTGCGGCTCTGCTCGTCATGAGGCCTCCTACTTCTTGGACAGTTCGCGCTCGAGTACCCGCAGGTCGCCTACCAGCTCCATGCCCGCAGTGAGGACGTCCTTCACTTCGTTGATGATCTCACGCAGCTCGTGCGCTTCAAGCTGGCCGTCCGCTATGGCCTCCTGCCCTTTGCGCCCGACGTCGCCGACCTCTGCAAAGAGCTCGCCGATTTTCCAGACCAGATTCTCGCAGTCCAGATTGCGCACGTCCTGGGGCAGCCCGTAGGTCATGGCTTTTGCCTGCAGCCACTGGACGACCAGGGTGTTGCCGACGACATGGCAAAATTTGGGGATGTCCTCGAAGGAGGGGAAGTAGCGATCCGTGGAGAATATCCGGCGCGTGTGCGAATCGCTCCAGCCCATCTCCCTGGCGACTGCGGGCAACTCCTTTGACGACTTCATGATGGCGACCTTGAATGCGTCCACAGCGTCCATCCCGGCCAGGGCTTGGGTGTCCAGCTTGGTTTCCATGGTGTTCTCCTCCGTGGTTTCAGCACATAGGTGGCGATGGCCACACCCGGGTGCTAGGTTGTGGTATCGCTTGCGAACAGATCCGGCCGCAGGTCCTCCAGAGGGATCTGCAGTTTTGCGTGATAGCGCGCGGCTGCCGCCTCGGGCACTAATGTGGCCTTGCAGTGCCTCCAGACGGTAGCCCGGTCGAACCCGACCAAGCGCGAAAGTTCCGCGTAGCCAAAGCCATTTGACTCCCGATAGAGCTCAAGTGCGTTTTTCATGGGTGGAGTGTTGTCATAGTACAACGCAAAGGTCAACGACAAAAACTGCGCCATATTAACATTGGAGGATATATGGCCGAAATCATGGATAGCTATAAAATCAATGAACGCGCTTGGGGACTCATCCTTTCCAGAATCAACGAGCGATTGAAGGCCGGTGCAACCCAGTCGTCAATTGCTCGAATGCTTGGCTGCGACAGGGCCACAGTCAATCGGTGGATTCAGGACAGAAGGGGTGGCGAGCGAACCACTTTCCGAGACATGATCAGGTATTTAGATCGGCTGCGCATCCCGCTTCGCGAAGTGTTTTTGTCGGATGATGGGGAACTCCCACCGCCCTCTCCTGACCGGGCCCCGACCGATCTGGACAAGGCTATTGCCTCAACCTTGGTGGTAGTGGCCAAGGCTGTGGGCAAAGGCACAGCGGACATTGCGCGAGAGCTTGAAATACTGAATTTACCCGACATCAAAGCGATGATGCGCGGAAAAGCCTCAATGCGTGCCAGCGACTTCTCTAAGATTTGCCGTGCCGTGGGAGTTGACCCTGGCGTTATCCTGAAGCGAGCGGAGACCCTGCGCGGGGAAGAATGATTCTGCCTTGGTGGAAAGCGAACGTTTAGTTGACGCATAGCGTTGCGACGTGGCAACGTTCAGCCCTTCATAAAACGAGGGCTGATCAATGGACCGTTGGATCAAAATGGGCAGGGCCTGCGCGCTGGCAGATGTCCACCGCGACACTATGCGGAAGTGGTGTCGCGATGGGTATGTGGTGGCTCGAAAGGTCCAGGCCGGGAGCCGCCACGATTGGCGGATTCTGGAGAGCTCGCTGCCTGTTTTTTCTGATGGTCTGGAAAGCAAGGCCCTGGTCCTCATGAAAAAGGCGGGCCTATGACGGACATCATGGGCATCAGCAAAAAGCCGCTCAAGGTCGCCGGGAAGGCCAGCTACTACTACAAGCTCGACGGGCGTCGGCTGTCGCTAAGTACGACCAACTATTCCGAGGCTTGCCGACTGCTCCGGTCCATAAAGGACGCATATCTCAAGGGCAAGATACAGCGGATCACAGGTGAGAACGACAAGAACCTGGGCCAGTTCGCTGACGAGTTCGAGGCGTGGGCCATCGAGACACAGCCGGTCAAAACCTTCAAGGCCAACCGGCTGGCCATGCGCAAGGTCATCGACATCGAGGGCCGCACCAAGCGCCTGGATATGCTCACCCTGAAAACCATGGACGAGCTGAAGCGGACGCACCGCCACCTGAAGCCGTCAAGCATCAACAACTACGTGCGCCACGCGAAGGCGGTGATGAACAAGGCCGTCGAGTGGGGCTACCTGAAGGCCAATCCCTTCAAGGGAGCCAAGCTCTTGCCCCAGGCCAAGCGCGTGGGCTTCATCGAGCCGAAAGAGATATCCGAGTTCATCCGGTCCATTGAGGATGTCGGGCTGCGCCGCTTTGTCGTCGCCTGCCTGGCCACCGGCCGTCGCCGGTCGGAGCTGGTCGCCTTGCGGTGGGAAGATATCATGTGGGACCGGCGCGAGTATTTCATCGCCAAGGAGAAGCGGCACCTCTGCAAGACGTACCCGATGAGCGCCTCGTTCCTGGCCGTGCTCAAGTCCATGCCGAGGGGCAAGGGCCGGATCTTCAACCGCTACGCCCACGCCGACACCTACACCCACGAGGTCAAGCGCGCCCTGGAGCGCGGCGGCTTCGGCCACCTTTCCCTGCACGATCTTCGGCACTCCTTCTCCGTGGCCATGCTGGAATCCGGCGGAGGGATGAAGGCCCTGCAAAAACTGCTTGGCCACTCCGAGTTCAGGGTGACCGCCGACACATACGCGGATGTCACGGATGATGCCTTGCAGCTCGCCGTCAATCTCGTGCGCCTAGGTCCGCTCGACCTGACCACCGACAAGAAGTGATTTTTGAGGGACCCGTTAGGGACCCAAAAACAGGACCGAGGGACCCGCACAAGGGTCCCTCGGTCGTCAATTTTCGTCAATTTTCGACAGTATGAAAAAGGGCTGACTTGGGTAGAAACCCTTGTCAGCCCTTGATTTCCTTGGAGCCAGAACGGGGAATTGAACCCCGGACCTACTGATTACGAATCGGTATTTCTTTGAAATATCAAACCTTCACATTTGTACACAGCTCTTCACTAACACGTTGACAGTCCGATGTTTTATTTAATAGTTTAATTTGTGAACCTGCACAATCGTGCACAGAATATATAAACAGTTCACAGAGAAAAGTTGTACAGGAGTTGTACTGAATGACTGTTTGGCACAAGACAGATTTTCCTGGCGTAAGATATAGAAAACACAAGAAAAGAAGACATGGGGTCAAATATGACCAGTACTTCACGATAACCTACAAATTGAAAGGGAAAACGAAGTCGGAGGCTATTGGCTGGGCTTCGCATAAAGTGAGCGCTAAAGAGTGTGATGACATTCTTCGACAACTCAAAGCAAATCACCGCAATTGTGAGGGGCCTCAAACCTACTCCGAAATGAAGGAGGCCAAGCAGTATGCTTTTGAAGAGGAGAGGGACGTCGGCAGCGTTGAAGACCTTTTTGAAGGCTATGTTGATCACCTAAGATCCCAAAATAAAACATCTTGGAAAGAGGTTGCGCGTTCTTTACTTACTTCCCGAAATGTAACTCCTGCTGCAGACAATTTAGGTAGAAATCGGGCGGCAAATACAATCAGCAGTCGGGATATTCAGCGCGTTTTAGAGCAGGTTCACGCTGATGCGCCGTCCATGGCGGCGCACCTGAGGTCATATCTTCATGGGGCATTTGCTTATGGTATCTCGCGGGAATTTGACTACTTTCGCCCAAATCAGTGCGTCAAATTTGATTTGAAAGCAAATCCGGTTGCAGTTGTTCCCCGCAACGCAGCAGCATATCAACCTAGAAATCGGTTCTTAAGCTATGTAGAAATTAAACTGTTATGGGAAAACATGGATAAATACTGTACTGTCCAGACTGCTTCTTTTTTTAGGCTTGTTCTGGCGGTTGGTGGCCAGCGAGTTAAAGAAGTGCTCGAAGCTCCTTTTTCTGAATTCAATCTAGAAGAAATGATTTGGATTATTCCTGGCGAACGAACCAAGAATAAGAGGGAGCATGTTGTACCGCTTACTGAACGCGCTGTAAGTATTATAAAAAGCCTTAAGGGCGAGAGTCAATATCTTTTCCCGAAGCGTTGGCGTCCCAAGGAAACTATGCCTTGCACTAGTATTAATGACATTGTGAAAAAGTTTTGTGCTCATGAGGAAGTTGAGCTTTGGCGCCCAAGTGACATTCGCAGGACGTGTCGAACCCATTTGTCTGATGCTGGCTGCGCTCCATATTTACTTAATTGGCATTTTAATCATGGGGAACAAGGCGTGGGCGAAAAACACTATGACAAGTCTCAGCACGTGGCTGAGAAGCGGTTGGTAATGGAGATGTGGGATAAGTTGTTAAAAAACAGCTTGGAGAAGCAATAAAATTGAGTTACAGGATTTAGTGAGTGCAGCAATGCGCTCATTAGTGGACCACCGGGGGGCTAGGGATTAACCCACCTAGCGGAAACCCCAAGCTGGTTATGCCAGCAAAAGGAGAGAAACAACGATGGCTATGGCTTTCGTGGTCCTCTCCTTTTTGTTTTAAGGGTTAATAAAATGAACGAAAGTATTATCGAGCAACTGAGGGCAGAGATGCCTGCTATTTTTGCAGGTAAGACGGTTGATGAATACACCGGTGGAGCTGTGCGTTGGCGAACTCTGCAAAACATGAAAGCCCGCGGGGAGTTCCCGCAAAGCATTTTGCTTCGCTTTGGGAAGAAGGATGTGATCCAGCGGGATCGCTTTTTGGAATGGTTGAAAGAGACATTCGGGTAGACGCCTATGCTTACCCGAACAAAATATGATGACCTATCAGCAATGGTAGAGAGTAGGCCTAAGTGGCTACCCCTCTTTAGTCAGATAAAAGCGTCGTTCAATCATTCTTTCACAACCCGTATCAACATGGCGCCTTTATTCTTTTACCAAACTCGACAGCCGCGAAGTAAGAGTGGCCATTTGCCTGTATTGAATAGGACATTTTGCGTGTGTAATGGCTTAGTTGCCTCTGTTTCGATCCTGCCCGGTAGGGTGGAAATCATAAAGGGTCACCAGGAAGGGGAGTGGCAGGACTACTACCCAGGCGGAAAGGAAGAAATTCTTCTGGAAGTCCTCAAGAACATGGCGGCAACCACAGGAAGAGCCACTGTACTGGATAGCCATATGACCGTGATTTTTTCGATCCGCGAGATTAGAAGAGAACTAAGAAGGGTGGGGCATACGGCAAGCCACGTCGAGGTTCTAACGAGCCTTCAAATTCTGCGGAGATCTTCGTTTATCCTCAAAAGCGAGCTGGGCACTAGTTTTGAGGAATCATACATTTTGGGCCTAGGCGTGATGGGGGAGGGCAAGAATAAAAAAGTGGTGGTGAGCTTCAACACCCTCACCACTGCGGCCGTCATAGATGGCGACTTTAGAATTCTTGATTATGAGACCTCGATCCGGATCAGCACCTTGGGTCGCAAACTCCTAGAGCGGATTGTTCATACTCATAAGCAGCTCGACGGTAAGGGCTATAGTTTTGGACTTATCCAATTTCTCACTGGTGCAGGGTTTGCGGTGGGTAAAAGGTTGCGCGAATCGCTGCGGCAGCTTCGAGTCGCACTGGATCAAATAACTTTGGACGCCCGATTTTCGGAGAATAAAACAGAATCTGAGAAATTCCAACGAGAGATCAAGGAACTAGAGAGATCCTATGCGAAAAAGTTGGCAGAGAAGTCGGGATACGAAGATATCAGGCGGCAGATTTTGAACCTACAAATTCGGCTCGACAATCCAAACATAGGTAAACCGCGCTGCAAGTTTACCAGCTACAAGATAAAGCCGGTCTATCAAGCCGGAGGTAGGAAGAAGGTCGTGGACTACGTGGTGACGGTGTACCCGACCAGTCCTTTTATCAACGAAATCAAAAAGGCAAATTGGCAACAGGGCGAGTTCAAAAAAGCAAAAGCAAGAGCCGAACAAAGCACTCAAAAATGAAGATTACCCCTTCAAGCGCTAGCAAAATCATCAACGACATATTGTCTGGGACAACCCAAGCCCCCTGCTTCTGCGAGTTTCTCACACAACTCTTTCCAAAAGACGATATCCCCGACTTCACCTCGCAACTTCACCGATGGATGTCAGGACGCGCGTGCGCCTCTGCCACCCACAGCCTGATCAAATTGTTTCCGTTTTCTCAGCTGGTACATACTACGCTTTCCCCCGAAATTCGGACCACCCGGTTAAGGTGGAATCAGCGTCCTTAAACCGATAAGGAAGGACGTATGACAAAGAGCAGCAAAAGACGGAAACAGTCGGACAAGTTCAAGGCCAAGGTCGCGCTTGAGGCGATTCGTGGCGTGAAGACGCTGGCGCAACTGGCTGCGGAGCACAAGGTGCACCCAAACCAGATTTCCACGTGGAAGCGGCAGCTTCTTGAGAATGCCGAGGGCATCTTTTCCAGTGGCAAGAAAGCCAAGGGCCAGGAAGAGATCACCGCACCTTTATTTGAGGAGATCGGTCGGCTCAAAATGGATATCAAGTGGCTTGAAAAAAAATTGTAAGCCTGCCGCTTGAGCTGCGCCGCCAGTGGATCAAACCGGATCGGGAGTATTCCATCCGGCGGCAATGCAAGCTGGCAGACATTTCCCGTTCGGGATTTTACTACAAGCCTGAGGCCGAATCCGATGAAAATTTGGCCCTGATGCGTCTGATCGACGAGCAGTACCTGCGTCAGCCTGATTACGGCTCGCCGCGCATGACAGATTGGCTGAGGACACAAGGGCATCAGGTCAACCACAAGCGGGTTGAGCGACTGATGCAGATGATGAGTTTGCAGGCTATTACTCCAGGGCCGCATACGAGTGTCCCCAACCCGGAGCATCCCGTGTTTCCTTATCTGCTGAAAGGAGTTGCCATTGAACAAAAAAATCAAGTCTGGAGCGCTGATATCACCTACATCCCCATGCAGCGCGGCTTTCTGTACTTGGTGGCAGTGATAGACTGGTGGAGCCGCTTCGTGCTGGCTTGGGAGCTATCGAACTCGATGGATAGTTCTTTCTGCGTGGATGCGCTCAACAAGGCTTTGCGCATCTCTACGCCGGAGGTGTTCAACACGGACCAGGGAGCGCAGTTCACGAGTCGTGAATTTACCGGAGTTCTGCAGAGCAAGGGAATTGCAATCAGCATGGACGGCAAAGGTCGCGCAATCGACAACGTCTTCATTGAGCGGCTGTGGTGGACGGTGAAATATGAGGATATTTACCCCAGGGCGTACTGTGAAGGAATCGAGCTATACCATGGGCTTACGTGCTATTTACGGTACTACAACGAGGAGCGCGGTCATTCGTCGTTGGACAAAAGAACTCCCGCTGACGTATACAGGGGCAACTTGAATGTTCATTGACTTGGCTCGTAGCCGTTGCTCCGCTCCGCCCTCGGCCCTTCGGGCCGCCCCTACGGGGACGGGCTACGCTCCACAACGCTATGGCGACCCGCCTCCTCGGAGGCACAAACTCGGACGCCGGGCTCCACCTTAAAAAGACCGATCAGTGGTCCAAAGGATGGGTGGAGGCGCAAAGGTCATTATGCCAGTCCACTTGGATTCAAATGATCACGCCAAAGCAGAAAGCCTCACTCAAAAATGGGAAGCACGGTTTTCAGGCGAAGCGATATCGGAGAGGCGGACTTTGAGAATTTGAAACTAGCTTTGATCGTTCAATCTGCAGTGAATAGGAATTGCTCCCAGAAAGGCGAGTCTGAGCGTGCTAGAGTTAAGGGGCGAAAAAATATAGAACAGCAGCTGAGTTGCTTCACGGTTTGTGGATAGATCTTCTTATGTTTCGAACCACTTATTGTGTTGTTCTTGAACCGAATCACTATGGTCAATGGTGCTTAAATGTATGATTTATCAAATGAAATATATGTTTATAAAGCGAGCCTGCCCTTTATGGAGGCGGCTAAGGACACGGCCAATGCCCTGCAAATGAACGATCATGGGCCACTCCACGCCCAGCGGGTGTACATGAATGCCAAGTTACTTTGCTCTCTTTTTGACATCTCACCGCACGAAAAAGCTCTTTTACTCGCTGCCTCACTTCTCCATGACATTGGGATGGCAGACGACAGAGACAATCACCACATCGTCGCACATGATTTAGTGCTTGAGCTCTCTGAGTCTGGAGAACTCCCTTTCTCCGCCGAAGAAGCCCATGTAGTTGCCACCCTTTGTAAATGGCATAGAAAAGATTTCGATCCGGATGAAGTGGAGGAGCAATTAAAAATTAGGACGGGCCTTTTGGCCTCAATGATACGCATTGCTGACAGTATGGACTTAGACTACAGAAGAAGTCCCGATTTCCAAGGATCTCGAGAAAAAATCATCGAAAGAATAAACAAAGACCAGATTCCACATCATTTGAGCGTGCTTAGTATTATAGCTCTTAGGTTGCGCGTGAATCATATTGGGACCAAACTGGAACTTTTCGTTGAGAATTTCAAATTAGCAAGCCTGCAGATTGACCGACTGATAGAGGAACTGTTGGGAATTCGATTTTCTTGGCCTGTGCAACTGGTCCCCATTCACCCATCTTTACCTCAAAGCAGCCTAGAGGTCGCATCCAAGAAGAAAGCTATCGTATTTGCCTACTGCAACGCGCATGGCTTAATTTCTGCTTCAATCACAAAAAAACAACTTGAGCAGCAAGGCTTTGAAGTGACGACGATTTGCAATCACAATAAGACTTTTTCAACCACAACATTTTGGAAGGAAACATTCCAAGATTTTGACTTCAGAGAATACAGCTCGGTATCACTTTTAGACCTATATTTGTCCCCCTCACTGCTCGACGTCACTCTTAAGAAAATCCAAGAAAATTCAAATTGTTCTTGGCATTTCGCATCTCCGCTCGCGATCACTGGGATCGAAGTAAAAAAGATGATTTCAGCAGGGATCAATCTCTATTTGTGTGATGAACGGGCTCTATTCACGGGCAACTCGCTCGATTCAAATTCGCTTTTTTGGATGAAAGTGGCCGGTTTATGCAACTTCGACAATCCTCACGTAGCAGGTATAACAAGAGAAGAGCATGACGTTGCCATGGGGATAAGATATGAAATCATGGTTTCTGGGCAAGAGAAAAAAGAAGATGACCATTATGAGCAGCTGATGTCTCTCATCATCCAAAATAATCTAAAGCACTTCACGTCAAAAGCTACAGATTTCACAAAAATCATAGCTGAAAAAGGATTAACGGGAACGCGACACGGAAGAGTTCTAGTCTTTAAGACAAGTAATATAAGTGGACGTTCCGTGTACGACTTCATCCACAAGGCAATTGTGAACCAAGGGGTTAGGCCGTTTGAAAACAATGAATTTGAAACACCTTTTGCAATCTTCCCTCAGGTTTTTCAAGGCGTCGTTCGAATTCTTTTTATAAGCTTTTTTAGTAGATCAGAGAAAGCTTTCCCAGTTAGGTACTTTCTTGATTATGATGAAAATTCTGTCGGAAGTACTTCAACAATATGGCAATCCTTCGCCTCCGAGGAGTTAGCGTTGGAAGCCATCAATACGACTTTAGCTCGAATCAATGACCACTTCCAAGAGCATTGCGACATACCAGTTGAGTCTCTTAAAGACCCAGATTAAGCAGTATTTCCTTGATGCTAGCCCTTCGGTCACTTTCACGAAGAACTAGCACGTTTGAATCGCATCTCCCTAAAAGCTGCTCAATACTCGTGTTGACGGCCAGTTGAAAGCCCATGTCCTCAGGACGTTCTCCATCTGGGACAAATGGAATTCTTCCTAAAGGAAGATAAATGTGCCAATCGTAGTTAGCACTCGCCAGTTCTACACATTGATTAACATATACTTTTGTTTCTTCATCGTCAGTTCCATCTCTATGAAGCCAGTGAGCTGCCAGGTCTAAATAAGACCTGTCAGTAACCAAGCTATCCAACGTTTTTTCAACACGTTGCTTTTCCTCTAGAATAGCCCATTGCATTTTTCTCATCTGCTCTTTATTGCACCCTTTACCGTCAGCTCTCAGGCCGAGATTGCGAAGCAATGACCGAATATCCACTCGTGCACACGAAGCGTCTATCTGCGACATGCTACTGCAATCCAACAAATCGTTCATTAGGGTAGTCTTTCCGGTTGAGGAGGGGCCAGTTAATGCTATTTTCATTGAAACAACCTATCCTTCAATGATTGTTTGATGTAGTCGGTTACGATATTCAAGCATACTTTTCTTATCAATAGAGCATGGCAATAGCTCTATCACACCTGAGTTCAACTGAGCATCAAATTCACTCTTTGTCAGTCCAGGGCGATAATACCCATGACGCCTTTCTTGATAATAGTTGTCAACTGTTTGAAAAGCTTTTCCAAACATCTTGCCGATTTCTTTAAGCCTGTCATATGAATATGCCGCACTACTATTGACGGGAAATATGTGCCTTTCTGCCCACTCCGGTGATCTGCAAACTGAACCACCATGTTTGAGAAGGATTGGTTCGATCGACTCCTCAAGTTGTGTGCCAGGGCACACCAACAATGGATATGCTGAAATTGAATGAAGGTAACGCTCACTGCTTGACAAAAAATCAAATGTTTCAAGCAAAGTAGTATCCCTTTCTCCTGCATAAAAAAGGATGTTAAGCTTGATAATTAAACCAGCTTGATGGGCGGCCAACAAAATTTGTTTTGCATCGTTAAGATAGCTTTCCGGTGTTTTAGTTTTCTTCATTGCCAACAAAATTTCGGGAGCTCCGCTTTCGAATCCAAGATCAATAACCGCCGCCCCGGCCTCAACAAGCAATGGGATGTCGTCTGGCGACAAAGTATCTACACGAGTTTGAGCTCTCCATTTGAAACAAAGTCCTTCCCTATTCCTTTCAGCCTTCAACAACTCAATTTCTTCTTTCTCCATCCGAAAAATGGGAGACTGGAAATAAATCGAGATGTCATTTTTTTCATAAAATTTGACTAGTTCCTTTGCTTCACCTAAAATATTGACTACTGATTTCTTTATATATCTACGTTTTATGTTTGAACAAAACCTGCAATGAAAAGGGCAACCTCTTGCCACTTCAATTGAAGCAGGAAAAGCTTTAGCATTGCAATACAGCGAATAATCTAGCCCTCCGATCTCTTCTACATTATATTCTGAACAAGAAGAAAAAGTAGATACTTTGTTGTCACGGCTTTTAACCCAAATCGGATACTCTCGGCAAAGTGGCTCCAAATCCTTTTGAGCAATACAATGCCGAAGTATAGCTAGTGTTGTTTTTTCTGCTTCGCCATAGACTACAACATCGATCTCAGGGATATCATCGAACACCCTCTCCCCTAATCTACCGACATGATCTTGTCCTCCAACTACAATTGGTGTGGTCGGAAATTGTTCACGAATGCGAGTTGAATATTCTTTTAAATTATTATAGCTAAAACCGCTGATGCAGGAGAGTGCTATCACATGAGGTTTGGCATCTAAGAGCCACTCAAGTGCTCGATCCACTGCCTCTGCTCGAGGCAGAGGTTGGGTGTCAAAAACTTCAGCCTTAAACCCATGTTGAGAGACATAGGTTGCTATGGACAGCAGGCCATAATTAAGAGCAATTGAAAAAGGCAGAGCCCGATCAGATTCTTTTTTCGTAGCATCCAAAGGAATAGATAACAGTGCAAGATTCATATTCACCACAGCTTGAAAGGGACAATTTTCGGCACTCAGACGATGCGAAAACCATATACATCAAACGCGATATAGACGTCGATACCTTTTATGAGGCTTCTGCACGGCAAACTTACACTTTTCTCTTAAAACATTCGGTTTATTATGCTATTCTTTCTTTATTCAAAGTAGGAGGGTATGGCTATTCGACAGAAGGGGCCTCGGTTGGGCGATTACTTCCTGGAGACCTCTGCGCGTCACCGTGCATGTGACCGAGGCTTCAAAGATCAGCAGTGCGCCTTCCTCGCCGATACGCTTGCGGAAATAGACCAAGTCTGTGGGGTCGCAGGGAAACTTCCATTGAAAATGTGTTTCGCCGCAGAAGGCCTATAGTAGGGATTGCGGACCCATTCCTCAATGACGCGTTCGTCGCTCAGGTTTTCGAGTCGCTTGAGGATCATGAGGCCGGCCATGAGCCGGATGGGCTTTGCCGGTCGGCCATGCTCGCTGTAGAGACCGGGAAACTCCTGCTCGAACCGCTCCCAGGAGATGGCCGCCGCGAGCTTGAGCAGAGGATCCTTGGGATTGAGTTGATCGATGAGGTCCTCGTAGAGAAAATTGCCCTGGTCATTTCTGGCGGGTTTGGCCTTCATGAGCACTCTCGACCCGGCGTGCGCGACCGGTTTCTTGCAGAATTACTACAGTTACTGGTCAAGAATGAAACATTGAGGATCCAATTTTGTCTTTCTGTTTCAGGTTGTTGTGAATTTGTCAGGGCCGACTGATGTTTGGACCAACGCCCGAATTGCCCCGGCATACAACCGGCATCCCCCAATCGCCCGCCAGGCACAACGTGGGAATATCAGATGAGGAATTCGCTACATTCATCCCGGACGAAGCTAGGCAAGAGAAGGCCGTCGTCTTCGATTTCTATGACGCTCCCCCGCTGTGGCTTCGATGAAAGGAAGCCCGTCCCTGATTCTGAAGGCATGGAGAAATGTCCCGGCTAGAGGTTGGCTTTTCTGGCATCCCGATTATGCCCATGTCGATTACTACGAGGTCGATCTATCTCACCGAAGATGACCATGCCCCTGCTGCCGACAGAACATTTCCTCAAAGACGAACCCTCGCTGGCATATGCGTTGGACGGCCTCACTGAAACGAGTCCACTTCCCATCGTTGATTTGACAGCTCGAATTGCCTCAGCTCGGCTCCAGAATGAAAAGAAAATCGACATATTCGAACGCACATTCCCATCAAGAGAAATCGAAATCGAGCTTTCCCCGTTTGGAATCCAGCTGGATGACATATGGGAGGCACTGGGCGAAGTGGGATGCACTCTCCGATTGGTTTAGCTCTTGAGCTTCATCGACTTGCCGGACTCGTAATATTTGCTTTTCCCTTCCAGAATGATTAATCTTGATGGATGAAAAGCAGTCGTAAATACACCTTCGCAAAGGCCAAACGCCCAAAAACGAAAGTCGAAGTCTTGACTCGCCGCTTCATGCACGCCAAGGCCTCGCTTGAGATCGAAGGATTCCAACTGACCAGTGAAGAGATTGCCGTCTTCGAAGAGTGCATCAACAAGGAATGCACCCTAGAAGAACGCAGCAAGCGGTTGAAGGAACGCTTCCCCAATTATGACTACGCGATACGCGCATAAAGACGCATACACATACGAAAATTCGTCCGTCCTGAAAAACAAGGCCGGCCACAGAGACCAAGAGGCGCTTGATAAATTCGAGCGCCTCTCAGTTGCCAACCGCATGGTTGAAGACCCGCCCAACGGCAACTTCGACTACCAGCACATCAAAGCCATCCACCGTCACCTGTTCCAGGACGTCTACGACTGGGCCGGGGAGGAGAGAACCGTTTCCATCAGCAAGGGGGAGACTCTATTCTGCAATCCGCGTTTCATCGCCAACTCAGTTACGACCCTGACCGCCGAACTGGCACAGGAAAACCATCTCAAAAACAATTCTCCAGAAAAATTCGTTGAACAGGCAGCATACTATATGCTGGAACTCAACGTTGCCCACCCTTTCAGGGAAGGAAACGGGCGCACGGCTCGCTACTATCTTTCCCTGCTGGCCCACAACGCAGGGTATGACATTGACACGGAAAAGCTCAAACACGGCTGGCTGGACGCATGCATCGAAGGAGTGGCCGGGAGCGAACAACCCATGTGTGACTTGATTGCCAGTGCTTTAATTGTGTACGAAGACTAAACCTCAGCCAAAGGCATTTTTCATGATGCACCATGCGCCACCAAGGACATAGAGAAAAGGGACGAAGAAATAATTCCAAAATGTGAAGTCTTTATATCAACCTGAATTAGAATGAACTCATCGACGATTCTACCTCTTATTTAAAAAAACACTCCGTCATAACTCACCGTTCAGACACTAAAAATCTATGTTTTCTCCGACCCATCTCTACTATCTCATGTCATTGCTTTGCAACGAACGCTGCTCAAAATGCTCTCATTGGACATTTACTGATCATGGTCTTCAAGTGCCCTTGATCGCAGTCATCGACGCAATTCACGACCTGGAAAAAGCACAAGAACTTTGCATTGTTGGAGGCGAGCCACTCGTTTACAAAAATAGAGTTCTCAACCTGTTGGAAGGAATTGCCGACACATCTGTACGTACAATCCTCATCACCAATGGAGTAGCTTGTACGCCTCAATTCATTGACCGCGTTCGGGATTTCAACCTGCATATCATCTTCTCCCTCGACACGATCGATCCCACCTTCTGGAAATACGTTCGAGGGACGGACTCTTACGATCGGGTCATGAAGCATTTTCATTATGCCGTTAACCAACTCGCCCCTGAACAACTTAGTGTCCAGTCGGTTCTCGCCCAAGAGACTGTGGAGCATGTTCAGGCAGTTGGGGCATTTTGCCGTGAATTGAATCGCTTCCACTCGGTGCAAAATTATATTCAGCAGGGCTTTGAAGGCGAGTGGACAGAACTCCCCGAATCACTCTCTGCGCCCGTCCCAACGGACCGATGCCAAGCCGCAGGGCGTAATCTCTCCATCATGCCTGACGGCAGCGTCTTGACATGTTTCCAACAACCACTCATGCATGGCTGCGACCAACCGCTCGGGAGACTCGGTGAAGCGTCCATAATATCCATGTTGTCTTCAGTCTATTCATCAAACGTGCTTAATTGTATGAAGACATGCAACCTCCCCTGCAAAAAGTTGAAGTGCAACCAATAGACAATGAAAGAACTCATCATCGAACTAAGCCACAATTGTAATCTAGCTTGTATCATGTGCGGTTTTGGAGGTAAGCCTGCGAGTCCCAAACGGTTCATAACATGGCAGACCCTCAATCTCATACTCGACCAAGTTCCATCCGTCCCAGAGCGAGTTCGCCTAAACGGAAGAGGAGAAAGCACGATCCACCCTGCGTTCATCCCCATGATGGAGCATGTTCAGTCGCGATACCCGCAATCTATCATAAATCTATTCAGCAACCTGATGGTGACTAACAAGGACTTGGTCTATTCCCTGGCTGAGAAAGAGGTACAGCTTTTCATTTCAATGGATAGCCCGAATGCACTAGAGCTTGAATCAATTCGCCGAGGTGCGCGATTTTCAATCCTCGAAAAGAATATAAAGAGACTTGCCATAATGAAACGTAGGCCTCACGTAGTTTTCACCATACAAGAGGCCAACCTACACAGAATGGTCGACATGGCTCGATACTGTATCGATAGGAATATGCACATAATTTTCAACACAATTCGAAGAGACGAAGGAATTGAGCCATTCATTGAAATGGTACAAAACAAACGCGAAGAGCTTGCAGAGGCGTATCGGTTGATACATGCTTTGTATGATGGGACGGAATTAAATTGCCTTCTCCCCAACTCAATCCAAGGTATCATCATACAAGAAAATGGCACGAACCAGACGTTCGGCGGCAAAAAAGAATGCCCAGCTCTTCGCGAGGAGCTATGTATTCTTCACAATGGGGCAGTTACACCTTGCAACATGTTCAACCCCTACGAGTATGGAAACATCCTGCAGGAACGCTTGGGTGTCATCCTCGAAAGCGAGAAGCGCCGATGGTTTCTCGAAAACAACAAAGCTCATTCCTACTGCGCGAACTGCGCCTGTATGGGAGGTACCGCATGAGTTGTCTTACCAGCCTCCCCTATGGTCAGATATTCGACTACTGGTGGCAAGCCTTGAAGGGGGAGCCCAACCGGATTCGTTTCTTGCTGACCAAAGCTATTGAAGTCTCGGCCTTCAGAAATAGTATCAGTCAAAACAAAAAGCTTGCTCGCAAGGAAGGAAAGGTCAACTTCCCACTCAAGCTGGTACCTAATGAAATATATCAGAGGTCGGCCCCGGCTGTCGTCGTACCAGCTTACCTCAAAACCGCCGCTGATCTGGAAATGCTGAACGACTTGGTCTCACGCTTGAAGAATCAAACGCTTGGCGGTCAGATCATAATTGTTGACGATGCGTCGCCAATCCCATGTCCCCTCTATCCTGACATCGAGCTCCTGCTCTTGAATAGCAATTCAGGCCCAGCCGTAGCTCGAAACAAGGGGATGGAGAAAGCGCTTGCGCTTGGTGCGGACTTCATAGCCTTCACAGATTCTGACTGCCTCCCCTCTAAGGATTGGCTCAAAGCTCTCCATGATGGCTACATCGATTCTCCATACGTACATCTGCTGTCAGGCATCACTCTTTCCCACGACCGTTGCTGGCTTGGGAAGTACCATGAGCGGAATGGGACACTCAACGGGCGCAGACTCACAGAGACCGACAGGCTCCTCTACGGCCCCACATGCAACCTCGCTATCAGCGCCCACGTCGCCAAGATCATGCGTTTTGATGAGCAATTCCCGCTTGCCGCAGCCGAAGACATCGAGCTTTGCTACCGAGCCAACAAAAAGGGCTGGGCAATCGAGCATTGCCCCAATGCTGTTGTCCACCATAATTTTGGCTATGAGTCTCTCCCGCGCCACCAAGCTCTCATGAAATTCTGGAAACAGTTCCGTAGGTATGCAGAAGGGGAGAAACTTTTGCTTACACGGCATTCGGAATACTATGACGCTTTTATAAATAGTGAAGAGGTGGTCGCGAGTGAAATTGCTGGCACCAAAGTGTGAAATTCCCCGAGAGCAGCTTAAGTGAAGTAGTTTCGATTTGATCTGATAGTTCCTCTTGAAAATCAAGAGGTTCTCCCTTTTGATGGAAATGTCGAAGACCATCAAACTGAGCCCAGCGCTCAAGGAGAACCTCATGTCCAGCTTCAATCACAACGTCATAAAACACAAGGTCGGGTTGCTCAATCTGACGGAAGAGCTCGACAACGTTTCGAAGGCCTGTCGGCTGATGGGCTTTTCGCGGGGCACCTTTTACCGATACCAGGCAGCCAAGGAAGAGGGCGGCGTCGAAGCATTGCTCGACAATTAACCGGCGCAAACCGAATCTGGAGAACTGTAGCTACTCCTTCTTTTCCCACTCTACGAACTTTTCATGCAGGTAGCCGCATGACACCTTTAACTGATGATTCTCTTTCAAGTAGACCGCGATATCCCGAAAACTCAGACCATTCTCTCGTAGCTCAACGACAACTCCCCATTTTTTTGCCAATCGCTCCATGACCTGGCCGCGCTTCCGAGTTCTCAATTGGATTGCCTGGGCCTTTTCCGTCCGTCGTTTCCTCAACAACTGGATCTCGCTGTCGGCTAATACCTTTTTGCTGCGGTATCGCTTCTCCGCAAAAAATCCTTCTGACTTCAATACCAAGCAAAGTGCGGCGTACTCAAGCAAGGCCAAATCTTTATCCACCTGTTTGGCTTTGAGATCGCAGAAAAGCCGGAACCGGTTTGTCATCAGATTGACCCTAAACTCTTCGGTCTGCCGAGCATACCAGCGCAATGCGTCTTGCCGTTCCTGGACCGACATGCCTGTTATCCGATTTATTTTGGCCGTATCTCTCATCGCAAATAGGTCTCCGTTATATCAGCTCGATTGTGACTCATTTCTTGGCTCACCGCATATTTGGCCTGCTCATCGGAGTAACCTCGACGTACGGCTTGGTCATACCGCCCCTGGGCAAAACAATGCCGTAGAGAGTGAGTGCCACGGCCTTGATGGAACTGCCCAACAGCTTTTGCCGCCTCATTCACCGAATCGAGGTATTGCTTGTAATTGGATTCAAGTTTGCCGTGTTTCTCTATGTGACTCAGGATGGCATCCTTCGTCCGCAGCGTGCAAAAATGAAACGCGACTTTGCCGCCTTTTTCCTTCGTCCAGAAAGTAGCCACGTTTTGGCCTGAAATCGGATCTCGAACGACTCCTAGAGCCTTACCGCCACCCGGCTCATACCAATTGGCCATAGTGATGGGATTGTTGTTGCGCCCTTTTACGCCCTTAGAGGGGGCACCGACGCCTTCTGATCGGCAGCCAGCCTCTAATTGAATTTGCGCCTGAAGCCGGTGCACAGGGTCAAAAATGGCGTTAACGACGGCCTGAGGGTCTTTAAAGGCCCGATCCCGGTATGTGCTGGTAGAACGAGAAAGCACTTCTCCAGCCTGTCGTGAAATCTCTTTTCTCTGTTGGTTCCAATCATATTTAATCCGATCCGCTCGATGCAGCTCAAAATACCGGTTCAAACCCTGCTCAAGCTTCCCCAATGCTGAAAGCTCTGCCCGGAATGTCGTCAGAGCATTGCCTTGTGCCATGTGGTGTCGCAATCGCGCTTCGACATACTCCTTAATGTTTGCAGTCGTTAACCTTTCAATGTCTTTGATTCCATGATCCTTGCAGAACCCCTGCAAAGGTAACAGGCGCTGCCCTGTTATATGCCTCGTGTTCGTAGAATAGATTCCAACTTCACCGACTGCCTTGGCCTCATGGCGGCTCTCCCCAATTCTGGTGATTGTCTGAAGAGCATCGCCGCATTGACGAATTATACTTCCTCTCATTCTCTGTATCCCTCCGGCCCGCCCTGCGAGGGGCTGCGATTATTCTTAAGATAGAACAGTTTAGGAGTGCGGCTCCGTGGTCCTCTGTTTATTTGCAGGAGTCCAGGTGTCTCCTGTTTATATGAACCAGCTGCCCCTTCGGGACCGACCGGATAAGGAATTGGCTCAGACAAGCTGAGCCAGAGGTCGCTCACTTTTGTTCTGCGAACAAAAGTGAGCTTCGCTCTTAGAGCCGTGCGAGTTTTGCCCATGCACACCGCCCAACTAACCGGACAGGTTAGCGGACAGTGGACATGGAACACGCACGGTTGTGAGCACCCTGTATGTCCCCCTCCAGGACGGATGTTCTGATAGTAGGACGTTCCGCAGAACATCCCGAGATTTAATGGTGTGGGTTAATCGGCTGAATCGAGCACGGCATCGCGTCTTCAGACTCAGCTCTCTATTGGATGATGGCGTTCTCGCGGATGGTGTCTTCAAGCGCGTAGAATTCACTACGAAACGCTTTGTCCTTGAAGGCTTCTGCGAGGCTCAATGGCTCGTAACTGATGCGCCGAAGCTCATACCCAAACAAGCCAACGAAGCGATTTTAGATATGCTTTTTTATGTTGCTCTCCTCAATGATTGAGGGGAACGCACTCCCCCATACTTGGGGGCGATGCTCTCCCAGGTATGGGATTGTGTTGGACGCAAGAATACGTCCCAGAGTGCACGAGACAAAGGATCTCGTGCGCCAGAAAGGATCAAAAGAGCTAGAAGTCCGGACGCAATAGTCCAGCCCTCTCCGATAGTTTGGTTTGATAACGTTCATCCCCGACTGATGCCGGGTTTGGATGAGTGGAGGGTTCATCCGAACGCGTACAAGACTGTTGTCTTGCTCGAAAAAAGCGTAAAGGCCGTATACCTCGTCCGCTTCAAATTCCAACGGGACCATGCTCCTTACGGAGCCGCCCCCTCTAAAGGACCGCCTTGGCGTACCACCACGAGTTTCGTGTGAGGCTGGAAAACACTGGTTCTACTTATGCAGGTTAACGTTTTTCAACTGATGCAGCTATACGGGCCGCCCTACTTCGAAGCTTTTCACTTCCGTTTGGCAAGTTATTCGAATGGCAAATCAACAAGAACAGACCGTTCTCGAAAACCGCACATTCAAGGAGCTTACATAACCTTTTCTTCCCTCATCAGACTTCACTGAGTGGCCTGATAAGGCTGGCAGAAGAGCCAGAATCCTAAAGAGGATGTTTGATGCAATGAATATAGCTTGCAGCGAATATTTCGTCAACTCCAAATCGTACTCTTGAGTATGCCCATACTTTGCCTATTGCAGTAGGCAAAATTGAGGTTAATACAAAACATATCCAGGATGAGAGTGACACATCGAAAACACTTCAGATTCCCCCCCTCTCAAACAACAAAAAGACCCGGCGAATTCATCTGCCGGGCCTTTTTAGGTGTTTCTTTATGACGCAGTCTGTTTTTATGCCATGTTGCTTGAGGTCGGTTTCAGGCCTTTCCATCAACGCAGCCACTGCCTCTCGTGTATTGGGGCTTGCGGAGGTATTCAAACTCAATCTTTATGAAGATTATTGGATGGCTTTTTTCTTCTGCCGTAACGATCATACAGAAAGCCGCAAATAAACACGATGACAACCAGTCCGAGACCGAACCAAGATGTTGCTGCGTTAACTTTCATCGCCTCCCCCTTTGTCCTTGGAAGAAACCGGCAATCGTCGCGATCCTGTGCCCGCGCCAATGAGGCCAGCTATGAACGCTGCTGCGCTAATAATATTTAGTCATAATGTTATATACCAATACATTATAACATTCTCCACCTTCTTGCAAAGGAAGAGAGCTTTCCCACCTATTACCAATTGAGTTACGAGTAACAGCTCATTACCGAAGGGGTTGGTCGCTCTCATCCCTTCAGGGCGCCGTACTTCAGCCAGGGCTGCCGGCCTGCCTGCTGAACTCGGCTTGGCTCAACCCGCTCCTACTCCACCTGGCTACCTGCTCTTGCCAATATGACTCTTTCCTCGACCTTCGTCTGCGATTCGGCGGCATACCCGCACCCCCTTGATTGGAGGCTGAGCATGCAGGATTTCAAGCGATGGAGGTAGAAGGGGGTGATGTGACGGTTGCGCAACTTCTTCCAGACCCCGCCCTCCCCGGGGGAAGCAGGGGCGACATCCTTAGGATTATTCCGGCTAGCAGCTATATTTAGTTGCCCTAAAGCTCTTACAGCATCCTTCGGATCTGCTCCGCAGTTCGGTCGCGTGACTCGCGGTGACAAGCTCGCCACGAGTTCACGCTCGCGCCCTCAAGGTTGCCTTGCGCGGCTTTGCCGCGTTTCGCCCACAGGCTGCGCCGTGGGCAGTTTTCACATCGCGCCTTCGACGGTTCCTTTTCCATGTGCTTATGGCTCATTTAGGCCGCTTTGCGGCCGTCATGGAAGGGGGGGCGAATGCTGGGCGGCCATCCCACTTCCTGGAAGCTTAACTTTTCGAGTCCCTTACTTTTTCTTAGTTTCTTGGGAGGGATTAAGGGATTATGGGAAAAAGGGAGAGATGCTTCAACTATCAAATTTATATGAAGAAAGACACCGGAAGCGCGGGCGAAACCTTCCAAAGGGTGCGGGCGAAACCTCCCAAAAGACGCGGGCGAAACCTCCCAAAAGGCGCGGGTGAAACCTCCTGCTAAATATCCAAAACAACAAAGCGCGGGTGAAACCTCCCACTAAAGGACGGCCCAAAAGCCCATTTCGACAAAAGGCGCGGATGAAACCTCCCTCTAAAAAAGCGGCCAAAATCGAAATTCTAGCCGTCTTTACACCCGGACTTTTCAGGGCGCGGGTGAAACCTTCCGGTCAACTTTGCTGTTTTCAGAACGGGTCCGTTTTGCTTGCTTTTTAAGGCAATAAGTATTTACTCACGGTGAATGCTTTTTGCCTTTTTGTTCAAATACCGCATGGGTGATTTTATGGATTGATGCGGAATCAGCATTAATTATGGATACTAACCTCCGTTTCGTTTGAAGCAAAGCCGCTAGCATCATCTTCAGGAGCCTCCAATGACCGCCCTTCAAAATATCCTCGACGCCTACCGCAACGCCGCTGTCTCTGAGCGCGAAAAAGGTACCTACTTTGAAGAACTGACTATCTGCTATCTCAGGAATGAGGCCACCTACAAAGACCTGTACAGCGATGTATGGAGGTATGCGGAATGGGCCGAGCTTCAAGGGCTGGCGAAGCGGGACACCGGCATTGATCTTGTGGCGAAGACGCGAGGCACGGACGAATTCCACGCTATCCAGTGTAAGCTCTATGGCGAGGACCACACGATTCAAAAGAGTGACATAGACAGCTTTTTCACGGCCTCGGGCAAGAAGTATTTCACAAACCGCATCATCGTCTGCACCACGAACAAGTGGAGCAAGCCCGCCGAAGACTCCCTCAGCGACCAATTCCCTCCGGTCAACAAAATCGACCTGCACGACCTTGAAAACAGTCAAATCGACTGGGCGCAATACCAACCCAAGGCCGAGCCGGTCTTGAAGCCGAAAAAGGTCTTACGCCCCCACCAGCAGGACGCATACACTGCCGTTGAAAAGGGATTGAAAACGGCAGACCGTGGCAAGCTCATTATGGCCTGTGGAACCGGCAAGACTTTGACCAGCCTGAAGATTGCCGAAGGACTGGCAGGCAAGGGGAAGCGTGTTCTGTTCATGGTGCCGAGCCTTGCCCTGCTTTCCCAGACCCTCACGGAATGGACGCAAGAGAGCGCAACGCCCTTGCATAGCTTTGCCGTGTGTTCCGATAGCGACGTGGGCAAGAAACGCCAAACGGACGATGACAGCGTACAGGTCTTCACCCACGAATTGCGCTACCCGGCCACCACGCAACCGGACAAGCTGGCAAAGGAAATGGTGAAACGCCACGACAGCCAGCACATGAGCGTGGTCTTTTCCACCTATCACTCCATCGATGTTCTCAGCCAAGCCCAATACGACCACGACTTGCCCCAATTCGACCTGATTATTTGCGACGAAGCGCATAGGACCACGGGCGCGACATTTGCCGGGGATGATGAGAGCAACTTTGTCAAGGTCCATGAGAACCGCTTCATCCAGGCCGCGAAGCGCATTTACATGACCGCGACCCCGCGCATTTACGGGGACACGGCAAAAGCCACTGCCGAGCGCGATGACATTGTGCTTTGCTCCATGGACGATGAAGAGCGGTACGGCAAAGACCTGTACGTCATCAACTTTTCCGAAGCCGTCAAACGTGGCCTGTTGTGCGATTACAAGGTGCTGGTGCTGTCCGTTGACGAAGGCCATGTCAGCCGCCGTATTCAAGACCTGCTAAAATCCGGCGACAATCAACTCAAGGTTGACGATGCCGCCAAGATCATTGGTTGCTGGAAGGCTCTTTCAAAGCAGGACGTGACCACTGATCTTGTGGACGATACCAACCCCATGAAACGGGCCGTTGCCTTTTGCCAGGTCATTGAGATTGCGAGGAACGCGCGCAAACACAAGGTCAGCTCTAAAAACATAGCGGCCATGTTTGAAGAGGTTGTCCAGGAATACCAAAAGACCGAACAGGACGAACTTGCTTCCACGCTCATTTGCAAGGCCGAGCATGTAGACGGCTCCATGAACGCCAGCGCGAAGGAAGAGAAACTCGACTGGCTCCGGGCCGAGGTGCCGGAAAACACCTGCCGTATCCTGAGCAACGTCCGTTGTCTTTCCGAGGGCGTGGACGTTCCTGCGCTGGATGCCGTCCTGTTTCTCACTCCCCGCAATTCTCAGGTTGACGTGGTTCAGTCCGTGGGCCGGGTCATGCGAAACGCTCCGGGCAAAAAGCGCGGCTATGTCATTCTCCCCGTGGTTATCCCGGCAGGCAAGGAACCCCATGAAGCCCTGAATGACAACGTGACCTACAAGGTCGTCTGGCAGGTGTTGCAGGCCCTGCGTTCGCATGACGACCGCTTTGACGCCATGGTGAACAAAACCGAGTTCGTCGGCCCTGACATCAGCAAAATCGAAGTCATTTCCATAACCGACAAGATCAATGCCAAGACAGCCGCAAAGAAAACCCACACCGGCAAGGGCGAATACGGCATAGGTGAGGCCGAAACGCCCCGGCGCGACCCGATAGCGAAACAGCTTACCTTTGAGATTGGCGACTTTGAACGCGCCATTTATGCCAAGCTGGTGCAGAAATGCGGCAACCGCCACCACTGGGAAGACTGGGCCAATGACATTGCCAAGATAGCCCAGACTCATATCAGCCGGATTCATGCGATCCTTGACAATGAAGGCAACCAGCAGGAGCGCAAGGCGTTTGCCGAGTTTGCCGACGAATTGCGGGACGATCTCAATGACTCCATTACGGACGAAGAAATCATTGAAATGCTGGCCCAGCACCTTGTGACCAAGCCCGTATTTGAAGCCTTGTTCGAGGGCTACAGCTTTGCCCAGCAAAACCCGATCTCGCAGGCAATGCAAAAGGTGTTGGACACCTTGGAAGGGCATCATTTGCACAAGGAAGCCGATACGCTGGAAAAGTTCTATGACAGCGTGAAGCTGCGGGCCGAAGGCATCGACAACGCCGAAGGCAAACAGAAAATCGTGGTTGAACTCTATGACAAGTTCTTCCGCAACGCCTTTCCGAGAATGACCGAACGCCTGGGCATCGTGTACACGCCCGTCGAGGTGGTGGATTTCATCATCCATAGCGTCAATGACGTGCTGAAAAGCGAATTCGGCCAGACGCTGGGCAGCGAGGGGGTTCATATCATCGACCCCTTCACCGGCACCGGCACGTTTATCACCCGTCTCCTGCAAAGTGGCCTGATTTCGCCGGAACAGCTCCCCCACAAGTACAAGCATGAGATTCACGCCAATGAAATTGTTTTGCTGGCCTACTACATCGCCGCAATCAATATCGAGGCGGTCTACCACACCCTCATGGGCGGCAAGGGGAAGTATGAACCGTTCGAGGGTATTTGCCTGACTGACACCTTCCAAATGTATGAAAGGAAGGACATGATTAGCGAGTTGTTAGAAGACAACAGCGAGCGAAGGATGCGACAGAAAAAATTGGATATTCGAGTGATTATAGGCAATCCGCCGTATTCTTCTGGGCAGAAGAGCGATAACGATGACGCCGCAAACGTAAAATACGCTGGGTTAGATGAAGAAATACAAAACACATATGTAAAAGCGTCTACTGGAAATCCGAGAAGTTTATACGACAGCTATATCAGAGCATTTCGATGGGCCTCTAGTCGTATAAAAGACAGTGGAATCATCGGCTTCGTGTCTAATGCTGGCTTTCTGAACGGAAAAGCAGCGGATGGAATGCGGAAGTGCTTAGTTAGTGAATTTTCAAGTACTTATGTGTTTAACTTGCGAGGAAATCAGCGGACCTCTGGAGAGCAATCAAGGAAAGAAGGTGGCAAGATATTTGGGAGCGGAAGTCGCTCCCCCATTGCCATCACTTTGCTGATCAAGAATCCAAATGCTGAAAAGCAAGGGCAGATTAACTATTGCGATGTAGGAGAATATTTAAGCCGTGAAGAAAAGCTTGATATAGTGTCCAACTACACAAGTATCAACGGCATTGCCACGGCAAATGATTGGAATATTATTATTCCAAACAAACATGCTGATTGGCTTGATCAACGTGATGCAACCTTCGATGCTTTTATACCTGTTGGTGACAAGAAGAACAAATCTTCAGCAACGCTGTTTTCAGTATATTCTTCAGGTGTTAAAACTAATCGTGACAGCTGGGCTTATAATGCTTCTTGCAACCAGCTTGAAAGCAATATTCAGAGTATGATTTCTTTCTACAATCAATGCATTGAATACACGGAACACCGAAGCATGAACGACCCGACTAAAATCGGATGGTCATGGATTTTGCGCGGACGCCATAAAAAAGGCATTAAGTGCGATTATGTTCCAGAGCATGTGCAGCGATCAATGTATCGCCCTTTTGGCAAGTGTTGGCATTATTATGATGGCTTCTACAATGAAAATCGCTACATGATGCCAAGCATCTTTCCAGAGTCGTCAGTAGATAATAAAGCAATCATGCTCAAACAGAGATGGACTGGGAATGGTCAGTTTGCCTTATTGGTTGACAGGGTTGTGGATGTCCAAACCGATGGAGGAGTCCAGTGCTTTCCGCTCTATTATTATGAAGAGGAAAAGCCCGCCAAAAATCAAAAACAAGCCAGCCTCTTTGATGAACCCAAGCCCAAAGAAGCCAAGCGAACCAAACGCGATGCCATAACCGACGAAGGCCTTGCGCACTTCCACGCGGCCTACCCCGGCGAAGCCATCAGCAAGGAAGATATCTTTTATTACGTGTACGGCCTGCTCCATTCCCCGGATTACCGGGAGCGGTTCAAGGACAACCTGAGCAAAGAGCTGCCCCGTATCCCATGCGTGAAAACCGCTGCCGATTTCTGGGCCTTCAGCAAAGCGGGCCGGGACTTGGCAGACCTGCATTTGAATTATGAAACCGTGGATATGTACCCCGTCACCGTGGATACGGGCGGCAAGGAACTGGCCGCCGAACAATACCGCGTGGTCAAGATGAAATACGGCAAGGGCAAGGACAAAACCACGCTCATCTACAACGCCCATATCACCCTGAAAGGCATCCCGCTGGAAGCCTATGACTACGTAGTGAACGGCAAACCCGCCCTCGACTGGATAGTGGAACGCCAATGCGTCAAGACCGACAAGGCAAGCGGCATCGTCAACGATGCAAACGACTGGGCCATTGAAACCATGAACAACCCGCGCTACCCGCTGGAACTCTTCATGCGCGTGATAACCGTAAGCCTGGAGACAATGAAGATCGTGAACGGATTGCCGGAGTTGGATATTTAGGTACGTTTGGGTTGTAGTTGCCTTATAAACTCGTTGGGAGTTGACAGTATTGGAGAACATATTATGCCAATTGCAAGGTTGGTCAAAGAAATACATCAAAATTTCAGCACGTTGTAATTAGCATTGATGGAGGCAGTATGGATATTAAAATTGAATTAGTTGAGCGAGAGAAGGAGCTAACTAATGAATTGCAAGCCCTGCGCCCTGAAGCGTTAAGCGTGTATGCCAGACTTTATGATAAAAAAGAAGATGTTGGCTCTTTTCACGGGACTATAGGCGGTAAAAACAATACTTATGTTGACAGTGTTAACAATCAGTTTCTTGATCCAAAAGAGTTCATTACCCGTTGGATATCAGGAGTGCTTGATAAGGCTCGAGAAGAGGAAGCGAAACAGCGGCAAAAGTATGCTGGAAGGGTTTATAAGACAACTTCAAGCCACAAAATTCTTGGGCTGTTGCAAAACGAAGTAACGCAGCACTATATTACTACATTTCTAACGAGAAATTTTTATCGCAACTTTTTAGCCAGAACTCGCGAGAAGCCCGCAGAGACTCTGTGGCAGTTATGGTTTGGTGGCGGCGACTTGGTGTGGGGTTTAATAATTTCGCCTGTATATCGTGATAGCACATGGACGAATGATAAAAGTGAGATGCGAAGGGCTGGTTATTCATATTGGACAGTAAGACATGTTCTGGAAACAGGGTTAATTGATCCAGGCTCCGCTAAACCACTGTCATTTAATGATCTTGAACAACTGCTTGAATTTTATCGAAGTGTTTTGAAAAGGGTCTCAAATTCAGCCTACGAAAGACAAGTGGCTGATTTTTATTGTAATTATATCGAACAATCTAGTGCTCCTCTTGATGAGCCTTTTTTGATTCCTGAATTAAGGTACGCAGGTAAAGACAGGGAGCATCAGTACCGGTTAGATTACACCATCCTCAATCCATATACGATGGAAATGATCGGGTTTGAAATTAGCCCTGCCTCAACTCACGCTTCAATTAAGAAAAAAGGTGACAAGACTCTTATAGAAATGAACGAGGAGCTATCAAAGCAGTGGGCTAAAGAGGTGAAGAAAAGAAATGACTATTTTGAAACTTTTGGGATCACGACAGTCACATTTGCAGATGATCAGTTGAAAGACATGGGTGATTGTTATTCAAAAATTGAGGAATATCTTTCTAAACGCCCAGAAAAAAGAAAATATCTTGATGAAGTGATGGTTGAGGTTGAGAACTTCCAGCTTTAGCGGCGCTAGCGGGCAATTATGTGTACAGAGATAATATTCACCTGACACCGCCGCCCCTGGCGAGGTGAGTCACGCTGCTGCTTTGGTTTCCGATTCCTTGTCTTGTACGATGCCGTCCTAGATGACCTTGTACGGCGTCCGTCCCCGCATCCCTCTGTAGGCGTCCAGATCCGTCTGTCTTTCGTCTGTAAAGTCCCGGCCCTTGATCCTGAAATGATCGTTGAGCAACGTCCGGTGCAGGGTTCCACAAAGTCGTTGCTCTGCGGCTTGCGAACCGTGGTCGTGCGTTGCTCGTGAACCATGGACCGCCGTGCCGCAGCACTGGAGGGAGCGAGGCGGTGGGTCGTAAAATCCCTCATAGTTGAGAACCAAGGGTGAACTATGAATCGGTGGTCAAATCCCTCATAGTTGAAAAAACCCACAACTATGAATACGCATTCAACCGATCAATATTAAAAGAAAATCCCAACTATGAATTTGTGGTCAAGTCTCTCATAGTTGAGAATGCCAAGAAGGCTCCGAGCTATGAAGCCGTGGTCAAATCCCTCATAGTTGGAATAATCCCCCCTGCCCATTCCTCTGCACAGGCTTTTAAAAAATTCACAAACCTTCATCGGGAAAAGTTGTACACGAGTTGTACAAAAAACTCAGTTGAACAAAAAAGAGGTTAGGCGCATCGGCCTAACCTCTTGATTTCCTTGGAGCCAGAACGGGGAATTGAACCCCGGACCTACTGATTACGAATCAGTTGCTCTACCATCTGAGCTATTCTGGCGAAATGGGAAGGAATAATTAAGCCAGGGGGTGCGGCGAGGTCAAGGGAAAACAGGGCAAGGGGAGGCGGAACAGGCGTCGGTGCAGGCGGACTGGTGGCGACGATGGGGCCGAAGGACCGGCGGGGCAGAAATGGACCTTTCTGCAACGCCGGTTTCATTTTGCATTGCAGAATGAAATAAACCCGGGCTTGCGGCATGGGGCTGGATGGCTGTGTACTTGAAAATTCTGAAAATTAAATAATGGATTTCTGGGTGTTGGACAGACAGATTTGCTTTGGCAAGGGTCTTGCTACCAGGAGGAGCAACACTGACATCTCGGAGGATGCAATGAAATCGTTAATCGTCATGAGTGCGGAAGACAACGTCGGCAACGCCATCGAGGACATCGTGGGCGGCGACGAGGTCTCCTACACGGTGGGCGGAAAGGTGCACACCTTTACCGCCGTGGATGAGATTCCGTTCGGCTTCAAGGCCGCGGTCAAGGATATCCCGGCCAGCGGGGACATCATCAAGTACAAGGAAGTGGTCGGCCAGGCCGGGCGCGACATCCGTGCCGGCGAGTGCGTCCACATCCACAACGTCGAGGGCAAGCGAGGCCGCGGCGACATCATGGGAGAAAAGGCATGAAGTTTTTAGGCTACGTCAGGCCGGACGGCTCCACCGGCATCCGCAACGACACCCTGATCATGGCCAACGGACGCGGCGCCGCCACCCTGGCGGCCATGGTGGCCAAGCTCGTGCGCGGGACCAGGTGCTTTGTGCAGCCCAACGAGAATGGCCGCGACGGCGAGGACCGCAAGACCATCGCCCGGACCCTTGTCGGGCTGGCCAAGAATGCCAACGTCGGCGCGGTGCTCATTGTGGGCAACAAGCAGAACGGCGGATATCCAGAGTTTTCCTACGACGCCATCGTGGGCGAGATCGCCAAGTGCGGCAAGCCCATGGACACCGTGTTCATGGATTCCTGCGGCGGCTTTCAGCAGGCTCTGGGCCTGGCCGTGCGCAAGGCGCGCATGCTGGTCCAGAAGGCCAGCGAGTGCGTGCGCACCGAGGTGGGCCTGGGGGCACTGAACATGGCCGTCAAGTGCGGCTATTCCGACGCCACCTCGGGCATGTCGGGCAACCCGGTGGTGGGCCACCTCTTTGACCAGTTGGTGGACGCGGGCGGCACCGCCCTCTTTGCCGAGACCACCGAGGTCATCGGTGCCGAGCACATCGTGGCCAAGCGGTTCACCGATGCGGTCGAGCGCGGCAAGTTCCTGGCCGCCGTGGAGCGGGTCGAGGAAGAGGCGCGCTCAACGGGCGAGGACATCCGCACCATCAACCCCATCCCGGCCAACATCCAGGCAGGGCTGACCACCCTTGAGGAAAAATCCCTGGGCGCCATCGCCAAATCCGGCACGCGGCCCATCCAGGGATGCGTCCAGTACGCCGAGATCCCTGCCGGGCGCGGCCTCTACTACATGGATTCGTGGATGTCCTCCACCGCACTCTTCCTCGGCTTTGCCGCGGCAGGATCGGTGCTGAATATCTTCCAGGTGGGCGGCGGCTGGTTTACGGATGACACCATGATGCCTACGGTCAACACGGGGCTGGTAACTCCCACCCTGTACATGACCGGAAATCCGCGCACATGGGAAAAGGCCCATCGCGAGATGGACTTCAACTCGGGCACGGTCATCAGCGAGCGCGAGCCCATTGCCCAGGCCGGGGAGCGGCTTGTGGCCGAGGTGCTCGGCTTTGCGACCGGCCGCCTGACCAAGGGCGAGACGCTTGACGTGAACGACAATGTGGAAGTGTATCTCCGGGGGCCGGGCCTCTAGGAGACTGCGACACATCCTGAAACACGGAAAAGGAGATAGGTTATGCGCAAAGGGTTAATGCTCATCATTCTGGCGCTGCTGTGCGCGACTGTGGTTCCGGCCTTCGCCGCCGGGTATCCCGAAAAGGCCATCCAGGTCGTGGTCCCTTGGAAACCGGGCGGAGGCAGCGACATCTCGGCCCGCATCATCGGCGACCACATGAAGAACCTGCTGCCCCAGCCGCTGGTGGTCTCCAACATCGACGGCGCAGCCGGCCTCAACGGCGCACTCCAGGTCTACAAGGCCCGCCCGGATGGCTACACCGTTCTCTGGGAACACCCCGGCAACCTGGCCGTGGCCCCCATGGTCACCAAGGCCCGCTTCTCGTGGCAGGACTTCGAGCCGGTCGCCATCACGGCCATGGGCGACACCGCCCTCATCGTGCCCGGAGACAGCCCCTTCAAGACCGCTGCCGAGGCCTTTGACGCCATCAAGGCCAATCCCGGCAAATACCGCTGGACCTTGGCGCTCAACGCCGTGTCCCACTTCACCTTCCTGAACATCAGCCACGCCGTGGGCGGCCTCAAGCCCATGTTCATCCCGGCCAGCGGCGACAAGGGCCGCATCGTCAGCCTGCTCGGCAAAAATAGCGACATCACCACCGTGGGCTATGCCTCGGTCGTGCCCTACCTGGAGTCCGGCGACCTGCGCATCCTGGCCATGGCCAACAGCCAGCGCTCGCCCTTTGCGCCCAACGTGCCCACCCTCAAGGAGCAGGGCGTGGACGCCTCCTATGACTTCCTCTACTCCGTGTTCGCGCCCAAGGGCACGCCCAAGGAGTCCATTGCCATCCTGACCGACGCCTTCAAGAAGGCTCTGACCGACCCGACCACCATCGAGGCGCTGCGCCAGCAGAACCTGATCCCCTTCTACAAGAACCCCGAGGAAATGCGCGCCCTGTGGCAGGCCGAGGCCGACCTCTACAAAAAGCTGGCCCTGGAAAACGGACTGATCAAGTAGCCTCTCCAACCTCCTCCAACGGGACCGGCCATGCCCAGGAGGCCGGTCCCAGCGGGGATGTCCGGAAGAGAGCGCACCAACACGCGGATACGGTTGAGGAGTGGTTTTATGCGAATCAAGACTGGCGACTTCTTCATGGCGCTGGGCCTGCTGGCCCTGAGCGCGGCCCTCTACCACCAGAGCGGCGAAATCGACACCACCATGATCTATGCCCTTGGCCCGGTGTTTTTCCCGGAATTGCTCATCGGCATCCTGGCGGTCCTTTCCCTGGTCCTGCTCTGGCAGAGCGTGGACATCAAAGGCAACAAGGGATGGTGCGCCTCGGCGCGCACAGGCTCGGCCCATGCCACGATCCTGCGCTGGTCCCTGGTCGGGCTGGTGACCCTCTATCTCGTCGCGCTGCCCCTGGCCGGATACCTGCTCGCGACCATTCCCTTCCTCTTTGCGGGCATGTGCCTGCTTGGCCCGCTGAAGCCAAAGAATCTGGCGATATACGGCGTCACCTCGCTGTTCGTCACCTTCGGGCTCCAGTTCATTTTCGGCACCCTGCTCAAACTTTTCCTGCCCTAGGGAGGAGCCATGTTCGATTTCACCCACCTGTTAACGGTCGTGTCGCCGTTCAACATCATGCTCATGGTCCTGGGCGTGTTCGGCGGCCTCATCGTCGGCTCCATGCCAGGGCTGACCAGCACCATGGCCGTGGCCCTGCTGGTGCCCATCACCTTTGGCATGGATGTCAACCAGGGGCTGGTCATGCTCGTGGCCGTATACATCGGCTCCATCTCCGGCGGCCTTGTCTCGGCGGCCCTGCTCAACATTCCGGGCACGCCCTCGTCGGTGGCCACCACCTTCGACGCCTACCCCATGGCCAAGCGGGGCGAGGCTGGCAAGGCCTTAAGCTACGGCGTGTTCGCCTCCTTCCTGGGCGGGCTGATCTCCTTCTTCGCCCTGGCCCTGCTCGCGCCGCTGCTCGGTGCCTTTGCCCTGCGCTTTGGCCCCTATGAATACTTCGCCCTGGCCGTCTTCACCTTGAGCTGCATCATCTCCATCTCGGACAAATCCCTGACCAAGGGGCTCGCATCCGCCACGGTGGGCATGCTCATGGCCATGGTGGGCCTGAGCGAGACCGACAGCGTCTCCCGACTGACCTTCGGCATTCCCGAACTCCAATCGGGCCTCTCCCTGATGCCCGTGCTCATCGGCATGTACGCCATCTCGCAGATCCTCAAGGACGTTGATGAGATCAAGAAGCCGTTCAAGCTCGTCAACGTCAATTTCACGGCCCGCGAGTTCTTCTCTGTGGCGCGGACCTTCACCCGCTCCATCCGGAATGTTGTCCGCTCCTCGCTCATCGGCGTGGGCATAGGCATCCTGCCCGGCGTCGGCCCGGGGCTGGCCAACATCGTGGCCTACACCCAGGCCAAGGCCGCGGACCCCGACCCGGACAGCTTCGGCAAGGGCAACCCCGAAGGTATCATAGCCTCCGAGACAGCCAACAACGCGTCCACCGGCGGGGCCATGATCCCGCTCCTGACCTTGGGCATTCCCGGCGACGCCACCACCATGATGATGCTCGGCGCGTTCATGATCCACGGCATCCAGCCCGGCCCGCTGCTCATGCGTGACCACGGCGACCTCGTCCTGGTCATCCTGGGGGCTTACTTCATCAGCAACATCCTCATGATGCTGCTCCAGGTGTACTTCATCCGGGTGCTCATCCGCGCCCTGACCATCCCTCGCTACGTGCTCTACCCGGTCATCCTCGGCCTGTGCGTCATCGGCAGCTACGCCCTGAACAGCAGCATGACCGATGTCTGGGTCTTCATGTCCACCGGCATCCTCGGCTACCTCTTCACCAAACGCGGATACCCTCTGCTGCCGCTGGTGCTGGGCCTGATCCTCGGCCGCATGGCCGAGAACGAACTGCGCGTCAGCATCGTCATGGGCGGCGGCAACCTCTCCGGCTATCTTGGCCGCCCCATCGCCCTGTGCTTCCTGGCCGCCGCGGCCTTGTCCGTGGTCTACTCCCTCTACTCCAAGCACCGGGCAAAGAAGCGCCTGGCCTGCATCCCGGTGGACGAGAGCGCCCCAGAAACCATCTGAGTCGGATACAATCTGCGACGGAAACCACGCAAGGCGGACCAGACAATGGCATCCAAATACCAGACCCCGAGCTTCCCCGTGCTGGACATCCCCGGCCTGGGCGACCAGCCCATCCCCCCCTTTGTCGGGGTGACCGTCAGGCAGCCGGAACTTCCGGCCCTGACAGACCTTGAAGCCGCTCTTGACCGCGCCATGGACCGCCATGCGGGCTCTGGCGAATCCCTGGCCGCCCTCCACGAGGGGGCCAGGGTCGCCGTGGCCGTGGGCAGCCGGGGCATAGCCCAACTGGCCGACGTGGTGGGCGGCGTCATCCGCCGCCTCAAGGCCATGGGGCTCGTCCCCTTTATCGTCCCGTCCATGGGCAGCCACGGCGGGGGGACTGCGGAAGGACAGATCCAGGTGCTGGCCAAGCTCGGCGTGACCGCCGAGGCCATGGGCGCGCCCGTGCTCTCAAGCATGGAGACCATCAACCTCGGCGAGGTGGAGCCGCGCGTCGAGGCGCACATCGACCGCAACGCCTTTGAGGCGGACGGCATCGTGGTGGTGGCCCGGGTCAAGGCCCACACCAACTTCGAGGCCGACATCGAGAGCGGCCTGTGCAAAATGGTCTCGGTGGGCCTTGGCAAGGCCATGGGCGCGAGAAACGTCCATGTCTATGGCCGCCAGGGGCTGGTCGAGCTCATGCCGCGCATCGCGGCCAGATGCCTTGAGGGCGCGCGCTTCGTCCTGGGCGTGGCCCTGGTGGAGAACAGCCACCACGAGCTGGCCGTGGTCTCGGGCGTGCGGCCCGACGACTTCTTCGAGGCCGACCGGCGGCTGCTGACCCTCTACAAGGTCCATGCCCCGTCCATCCCCTTCGAGCGGCTCGACACCCTGGTGGTGGAGCGGCTGGGCAAGGACATCTCGGGCACGGGCATGGACATCAAGACCATCGGGCGCGAGGGGTTCAGGGGCGATCCTCTGCGGCCACCGCACATCAACAGCATCGTGGCCCTGCGCGTGACCGAGGCCTCGTCGGGCAACGGCATCGGTGTGGGCAACGCGGACTTCATCCCCCTTGAGACCGCGCAGAACCTCGACCTCATGTCCATGTACTTCAACGCCCTGACCTCGGCCTGCATGACGCGGGTACGCATCCCGCCCGTGCTCCCCACCGAAAAACTGTCCATCCAGGCGGGCCTGCGCGTGTGCTGGCAGCCGGAGATGGACCGAGCGCGCTGCTGCATCATCCAGTCCACCTCGGCCCTGGACCGGATGCTGGTCACCCGGCCCCTGCTCGACGAACTGCGGGAGCGCAGCGCGCTGCTCGAAATCTGGCGTCCGGAAGCCCCCCTGGCCTTCTCGGACCAGGGCGTTCTCCAAAGCGGGCTGTAGCCGGTCTCCTGGCCCGACCACACAAACACCCCGGCGCGGCGCGCGCCGGGTCACAAGGAACCATCCATGCCCCGTGACAGACGCACCCGCCAGGGGTTGCTCATCTTCCTCCTGCTCTGCCTGGCCTATCTCTTTGTCCCGTTCCACCGGGTCAGCCCGGCCATCATGGCTGTGGACATCATGGCCGACATGCACCTTGGCGCGCCCGCCATGGGCGTGCTGGCCTCCACCTTCTTCTTCATCTTCGGGGCCATGCAACTGCCAAGCGGCCTGCTGGCCGACTCGTTCGGCCCCCGGCGCACCTTGCCGCTCTTCTTTGGCCTGGCCGGGCTGGGCGCTATCCTCTTCGGCCTGTCCGGCTCGGTGGCCGGCCTGCTGGCCGGTCGCGCCCTGATGGGATTCGGCCTGTCCGTGGTCTTCATCTGCGGCATCAAACTCATCAGTCGCTGGTTCCCGCCCGAGGCCTTTGCCCGCATGAGCGGCATCTACCTCGGCATGGGCGGCGTGGGCCTGATCCTCGGCTCTGGCCCCATGGCCGTGCTCTGCTCCCTGGTGGGCTGGCGCACGGCCCTGATCCTCTGCGGCGGCGTGGGACTGGCCGTGGCCGTGGCCCTGTGGCTGTGGGTGCGCGATACCCCGGAGCAGGCAGGCCTGGCCGCCCCCTATCCGGGCCACGAACCCGCCCCGGAGGGGATGAGCGCGGCAGCGCTGTGGGCCTCGGTGCGCCGCATCTGCGCCAGCCGAGACTTCTGGTTCATCGCCGTCTGGTTCTTCTGCCAGTTCAGCCTGCACATGAGCTTTGGCGGCCTGTGGGGCGGCCCGTTCCTGATGGATGTCCACCACATGACCAAGTCCGAGACGGGCGGGGTGCTGATCATGATGGGAATAGGCATGCTGGCGGGCGGACCGCTGGCGGGCTGGCTGTCCGACTCGGTCTTCAGGGCGCGCAAGCCCGTGATGCTGCTCAACGCCCTGGGCATGGTCGGCCTGTTCGCCCTGCTCGCCCTGGCGGGAGACACCCTACCCGGCTGGTCGATGTATGTCTGGTTCTTCTGCCTGGCCGCCTTTGGCATGGGCTCCCTGTCCGTGGGCTTTGCCTCGGTGCGCGATCTCTTCGGGGTCGAGGCCACGGGCACGGGCGGCGGCCTGCTCAACACCCTGCCCTCGTTCGGCGTGGCACTCTTCCAGCCGGTCACGGGCTGGATTCTTGAAATCCATGGCCGAAACCCTGACGGCGGATTCACATTCCAGGGATATTCCATGTCCTGCGTCCTCTATATCGGCGTGGCCCTGATCGGCGTGTTCGGCGCACTGCTGGCACGCGAACCCATGGCCCGACCCGATGGCGGGCGATGACCCCAACCCATGCAAACGGCAAGAGAAGCGCCCGTTCGCACGATGGAGACACCTGGGCGGCCCCCCTGCTCCTTGCCGCCACAAGACAACACCGGCTCCTGACCGCACGCAACCACACACCCACCCCCCTGGGCGCTTCTCCCAACCTCGGGGAGCCGACGGACAGTCCGTCGGCTCTCCGCTCATTTCCCCGCTGCCGCCCTCAGCCAAAGGACTGGACACTTCCGGGCGACGGGGGCTACTTTTCCAGACAGGGAAGGCGCCCCGCGAACCCGTGAGAGCCAAGCGCAACGGAGAGACCATGACCTGCGACATCGGCGTCATCGCCCCGGACCTGAAGCTGATGGAGATGTTCCAGCAGCTACGCAAGGAGACTGCCCTTGAATTCGAGCTGCGCAAAGGCCTCTTCGAGGAGGCCGTCAACGAGGCACGGGATCTGGTGGCCCGCGGCGCCCAGATCCTCATCAGCCGGGGCGAGACCACCCTGCGCATCCGCTCGGCTGTTTCCGTCCCAGTGGTGGACATCCCCATCACGGTGCACGACATCATCCCCCTCATCGACCAGGCCCGCGCCCACAGCGACCACATTGCGGTCATCGGCTTTGGCGAAATCGTCAACGCGGCCCGGGTGGCCGCGCCCATCCTCTCGGTCGAACTGAGCCTCTTTCAACTCCATTCGGCCAAGGAAATCCCCATGGTGGTGGACGAGATATGCCGACAGGGGTTCACCGTGGTCGTGGGCAATCCCTACTCCGTGTCGCTGGCCGAATCCTTCGGCATCAAGGGGTTCCCCCTGCGCACGCCAAAATCCGTGCTGCTGACGACCCTGGACGAGGCCGCCAAGCTGGTGGACATGGCCCGGCGAGAGAACGAGTGGCAACTCAGGCAGCAGGTCTTCATAGACTCCACCGGCGAGGGCGTACTGGTGCTGGACGACCAGGGACGGCTGTTGCAGTCCAACCAGCTGGTCCACCTGGATCCGGCTGTGGAGAGCGAGTTGTTCGTGGCCGACGGCGCGACGCGGCGGCTCAAGCCCGGCGAGCTGCTCGACGCCCTGCGGCGCAGCGAGCAGTGGTGCGGGGTGATCCACACCCACAACGCCGGCAGCGAGTATCTGTGCCGGTCCCATCCCGTGGCCCGGGGCGGCGTGAATTTCGGGGCCGTGGTCCTGCTTGAACCCGCCCGGCACCAGGACAGGCAACAGCGGCGCAGCATCTCGGAAAAAGGGCTGGTGGCCCAGCACCATTTCGAGGACATCGTTCACGGAGGCGAGGCCATGCGCGCGCTCATAGCCAGGGCGCGGCAATACGCGGCAGTCGACTCCACCGTGTTGATCATGGGCGAATGCGGCACGGGCAAGGAGCTCATCGCCCAGAGCCTGCACAACGCCAGCCGCCGCAGGCAGGGGCCGTTCGTGGCCGTGAACTGCTCGGCCCTGCCCGAAAACCTCATCGAGAGCGAGCTGTTCGGCCATGAGGAGGGCGCCTTTACCGGGGCCACCAAGGGCGGCCGGAAGGGCCTTTTCGAGATGGCCAACACGGGCACCATCTTTCTGGACGAGATCGGCGAGATGCCCATGCCCATGCAGGTCAAGCTCCTGCGCGTGCTCGAAGAGCGGCAGGTCATGCGCCTGGGCAGCGAGAGGCTGACCCCGGTAGACGTGCGCGTCATCTGCGCCACCAACCGCAACCTACCCAAGATGGCCGAAGACGGGCTATTTCGTCAGGATCTCTATTTCCGCATCAATGTCCTGCGCCTGACTCTGCCGCCGCTGCGCGAGCGGGGCCGCTGCCTCGACGCCCTGATCCGCCACTACAGCCGCGAGATAGGCTACCGCCTAGGCGGGCCGCCGCCGGAGCTGAACCCGGACGGACTTGAGGCCATGCACGGCTATGCCTACCCCGGCAACGTGCGCGAGATGAAATCCATTCTGGAGCGGATCATGGTGGAGTGCCGGGGCAGGGAAGTGACCGGGACGGACATCCGCAACAACCTGGAGCACCCGGTTGTATGCATCCCGCCCATGGAACGCTCGCCCGGGTCGCACTCGCCCCTCCAGGAGGAGACGATGCGCCTGATCCGGCGCACCCTCGACGAATGCGGCGGCAACCGGGCCGAGACCGCCCGGCGGCTCGGCATCAGCACCACCACCCTGTGGCGCCGCCTGCGCGATCGGGACTAGCCGACACCCCCGTCCCCCCAACCCGCAGGTCAGGCGGGCAGGAGCATGAGGGCGCAGAACCCCTGGGAGATATGGCCGTGCATGGTCTCGAAGACCGTCTCCTCGAAGAGCAGGGGCTCGAAGTCAAAGAACAGGGCCTCCATGTGGCTGCGGTCGTGGTGGCGCATGACCCCGCCGTCGTCCACGTCAAACACGCCGTACACGCCGTACTTCTCCTGGCCGCTCATGTAGCGGTCGAGGTTGCGCCTGTCGCGGTTGAGCAGGAAGTCGTTGACATAGAGCAGCCCGCCGGGTCTGAGCACCCGCTTGAGTTCCAGCAGGGCTTCGACCTGCGCACGGGTCTCGATGATGCAGGTGAACACGCCGAGCATCAGGGCCGCGTCAAAGGCGTTGTCTGCGAAGGGGAGCGGCCCGCCCGGATAGGCGAGGAGGTTGAGGCCGGGATTCTCGGCCCGGCCACGCTCAATGAGCGTGTCGGAAAAATCGATGCCCGTCAGGTCGGCGTAGCCCTCCCCGGCCAGCTCGGCCAGGGTCCGTCCGTAGCCGCAGCCAAAGTCGAGCACGCGCGCGTCCCTGGCCACATGTTCCTTGAAAACGTCCATCCTGAACGGCGTGGTGAAGGTCTTGCGCCCTCCCCGCTCCGTCCAGTATCTTCGGTGGTCCTGCATATCCCTCCTCCGGGTGTAGCGTTCCCCAGTTCCTGCTCTCCGAGCCGCCCTCGCAGGTGGCTGAACAGCCTGCGAAAATAGCTATTTACAGCCGACTAAAGAGTCAGCCGGACGTAGTACAGACCGCGACCGCGCTGGACGCGCATGAGCACGGTCTTTTGCATCCTGTTGCGCAAAAAGGCGTTGAGCAGGTCGATGCCCGAGGCCAGCCGCCGGCTGCCGATCTGGTGGATGACATCGCCGGGCTGCAACCCCAGCTGCGCCGCCGCGCTGCCGGGCCGGACCACGGTCACCTCGGCCCCGCCGCCCTGGCGGTCGGCCAGCTCGAATCCCCAGCGCGTGCGCACCAGCTCCAGGGCCTTGGCCTTGTCCAGTGGTTGGGGCTTGAAGGTCAGCTCGCGCCGCGCGCCGTCACGCTGGACGGCCAGGACCACTGTCTCGCTGCGGGTGATGCCAAAGAGCCGGGTCAGGTAGTCGTCCTTGCCCGCCACCTCGCGGCCATTGAAGGCCAGGATGATGTCGCCCGGCCTGATGCCCGCCGTGTCCGCCGGGGTTCCGGCGTGGACCTCGGCCACGAGCATGCCCTTGAGATTCTTGAGCTTGAAATAGCGCGCCGTGGCCTGATCCACATCCTGGCCAAAGATACCGAGCCAGATGGGGGCCACGTGGCCCGTATCAAGCAGCTCGCGGACCACGAACTTGGCCTTGTTCACTGGGATGGCAAAGCCGATGCCCTCAGCCCCGGCCCGGATGGCGGTGGTGATGCCGATGAGCTGGCCGTGAATGTTGAGCAGCGGCCCGCCCGAGTTGCCGGGGTTGATGGCCGCGTCGGTCTGGATGAAGCTGCCAAACGCGCCTTGCTCGGTGGCCATGGGCCGGTTCAGGGCCGAGACCACGCCCGTGGTCACGGTGTGGGAGTAGCCGAACGGGTTGCCGATGGCGATGACGGTCTCGCCGATGAAGATGTCGTCGGAATCGCCCATGACCACCTGTGGCAGCCCGGCTCCGTCGCGCAGCGCAAGCACGGCCAGATCAAAATCCGGGTCCGAGCCCACGAGGTCGGCCAGGAACTCGCGCCCGTCGAGCAGGCGCACGGTGATCTCGCCGCCGCTGGCAATGACATGGGCGTTGGTCAGCACCAGCCTCCTGGGCCCGTCGATGATCACGCCGGAGCCGAGGCTCTGCGACTCGCGGGGTTGTTGCCCGTAGAACTCGTTGAAGAAGCGGTCAAGAAAGGGATCGCCAAAGGGCGAGCGCGCCCCGACCTGGGCCTGCCGGACCACGGTGATGTTGACCACCGACGGGCTGGTGGCCTGCACGGCCCTGACCACCGGGGTGCGCCGCTCGTCGAGACCGTCGGGTGCCTGAGCAGGCGACTGGCCCGCAGCCGGGGCAGCGGCCAGACAGGCGAGCAGGGCCGCAAAGAGGAAACAGCTGGCGAAACGGCCCATGCTAGCGCCCTTGCCCGACCATGGCCCGCAGCCGGGCGATGCGCTCTGCCGTGGGCGGATGGGTGGAAAAGAGCGAGGACGCGCCCCGCCCCCTGAAAGGACTGACGATGAACATGTTCTCGGTGGCCGGGTTGCCCTCAAGGGGGATGGTCCCTGCTGCGGCGTCGAGCTTGCCCAGCGCCCCGGCCAGGTGCAGGGGATTGCCGCACAGCCGCGCCCCGGTGTCGTCGGCCAGATACTCGCGCGAGCGCGAGATGGCCATCTGGATCAGGCCTGCGGCCACGGGCGCGAGAAAGGCCATGGCCAGGGCCGCGATGGGGTTGCCGCGTTCCTCGTTGTCGCGCCCAATGCCGAAAATGGCTGTCCACTGGAGCATGGTGGCGATGAAGACAATGGCCCCGGCCAGGACTGCGGCAATGGTCTGGATGAGGATGTCGCGGTTGGCGATGTGGCCCAGCTCGTGACCGAGCACGCCCTTGAGCTCGTCGGGGTTGAGGATGCGCACGATGCCGCGCGTCACGGCCACCACGGCGTTGTCCGGGTTGCGGCCCGTGGCAAAGGCGTTGGGCGCGTCCTGGGGGATGAGCACGATGCGCGGCTTGGGGATGCCCGCCCTGGCGGCCATCTCCTCGACCACGGCGTGGATGTGGGGCGCGTCGCCCCGTGAGAGATCGCGCGCCTTGTACATCTTCAGGACGATCTTGTCCGAGTACCAGTAGCTGGCCACATTCATGACCATGGCCAGGCCAAAGGCGAGCACCAGACCTCCCCGGCCCCCCATGAGGCCGCCGAGAATCATGAGCAGGCCCGTCAACAGGCCCAGAAGCAGTACGGTCTTGATCTGGCTTGTCATGCTGAATACTCCTCCGGGATAAACATGCTCCCCTGAAATAGGCACTGGGCGGACCGCGTCAAGACGGGGAACGCCGGACACCCTCTCAATATTGGTTCATCCGGCTCAAGAGTACTTTTGGCAAAATGAAAGGACATTCATGAGTCGAAGTACGCTTTAGCTGGATGATCATAAAAATTTAGAAACAACTAGGCGGTGGCATTATTCCCTTACTGTGGTAATCAGGTCACATGTTCGGAACTATCCTTCTGACTGCGGCTGCCCTAATGGTTGGGTACATCTTCTGGCGCATGGGGGGCCTCCCCCTGTTCGACCGCATTTCCTGGCCGATACGCTTGGGCCTCTGTGTCCTGTCCTGGGTCTCCGTCTGGTTGGGCAGAGCGTTTTGTCATGGCCGCGATGAACAATGGGCTTCGGTCATTGAACTTGCTGGAATGAACCTGTTAGTCGTCATTTTTCTCACGTTCGTCCTGCTGCTGTTCGTAGACATCATCACCGGATTCGGTTTTTTCATGCCACGCATGACACCCAAGCTGCGGGGGGCGGCGTTCTTGGCCGGACTGCTCCTGTCGGGATTGGCCATGGTGCAAGGGCTACGTTCGCCTGTAATCACGGAGTACGAGGTAGCCCTGCCCGAATTACCGCTCGACATCGACGGTATGGTCATTGCCGGACTGTCGGACCTTCATATCGGCTCCCAACAGGACACGGACTGGCTCAAAGCTCGCATAGAGCAAACCATGTCCATGCAGCCGGACATGATCGTGCTGCTCGGGGACATCTTCGAGGGACACAGCCTAAACTATGACGGATTGCTGCCCGTGCTACGCACCCTTCGCGCACCGTTTGGTGTCTTTGCGGTTCAGGGCAACCACGAGCAATATGGCCGTGAGGGGAATCCCATGCAGCTCATGGCTGATGCCGGATTCAATGTGCTGCTCAACAAGTGGGAGTCCCCGGCATCGGGGCTGATCATAGCCGGAGTGGAGGATCTAACCATCCACTCACGCATGGCAGCAACCGCAGACCCCATAACCGAAACATTGTCAGACCGTCCTGCCGGGTCCACCGTTCTGCTGTCGCACACCCCACTACGCACCGCAGAGGCGGCTGCACAAGGCGTCGGACTGATGCTAAGCGGCCATACCCACGCAGGGCAAGTTTGGCCTTTCGGTTATCTGGTGCGGCTGCGCTACCCACTGCTGGAAGGACGTCACGAGGTCGACTCGATGACAGTCATCATCTGCCGGGGAACCGGCATTTGGGGGCCGCGCATGCGTCTGTGGAGGCCAAGCGAAATCCTGCGGGTCACCTTACGGTCGAAATAACATCACCAAAAGATAAGCAAAAAAACTCTCGCCCTTTAACCTCAAATTCTTTGGATCATTCTCGTGGTATACTTACCTCGTCGTCGTCAAACACTCCGACATCAGCACGCTTGTGACATGCAATACAGTTTGAAAGACCACCAATAGATGTTCTTGAAAACACTGAGGCACTCAACTCATGATGTTCTTTTCTTATTTCAGGAATTTCGGTGATGCGCTTTACAATCCGATTCCCCAAATCCCGGGAAATATCCCTAGCTAATTCTCCTTGAACGTTTTCAGATGCCCCTGATGTAAGATAGGTTTCGAGCTCTTCGGCATCCTTGGTGTCTAAACTAAGATCTTCGCCGAAATGCTCACTCGCCCCCTGAATCAAAGCAGCCCACGAGGCCGAATTTAGCAACCCCGGCGGATAGGCCATGTGGCATGAACCGCAAACCGATAGGTAGAGCTCATTTTTAGGGCTGGGCACGGCATCTTCTACCTCCTCTCGATCGTGGTGGTCTTTACGGTGTTTACGACGATCATTATGGTCATCTGCCAAGGCAACAATACTCGATAGAAAACAAGTAATCATTATGAGTCCCACCAAGAGCTTTGACTTACACATGGTTTCCCCTTTTTTTTCATCAAGCAACATACTGATTTTATTCAAACACTTAGCGCTGAGGATAGTATTTTGAATACCATACCTCTAGGGGATAAAAAACTCCACAAAAAGAAACAAACATCATAAATCACCCCGTCAGGATAAACCGGGACTCATGGATGCCCATGATTCTGAGTTTAAAGAACTCCTTGTCCCGGTAGCCGTAGGCCTGCCGTTTCATGGTTTTGATCTTGTTATTGGAGCCTTCCATCGGGCTTGACGAAATGGGATGATCATACCAAGCCAGAATGCCGAACCTGAATTTTACCATGGTATTGCCCATCTTCACCAGTGGGCCGATCCCTGACGTAGTTGCACGGGCAATCCAGTCGTCCAGGAAAACAAAGGCTTTTGCTTTGTCCGATTGACTCCAAATTTGCCGCAGATCTTCCTTCATATAATAGGCCGTGGCCAATGGCTCATTGAATCGCAGAGCTTCTTTCAATCGTTCCGGTTCATTGCGTTTCTTATTCAGATTTTCTGGATTTTTCAATAGAATCCAGCGACTTCCTTTGAGAACTTCCCGCCCTGGCATGTTTTCCAACTCCTGGAAAATCTTGCGTCGAATCTCTGTCAGTTTGTCGTTCATGAGCTTCACCACGTGGAAATGATCGAACACCAGTGGGACACCTGGAAGGTGGGTCATAACTGCGCTGATGTATGCTATACTCAGATCTGTAGCGACCGCTTGAACCATTGCGCTTGAACGCTTCAGCCGCTTCCAGAATGGATCCAGTGCCTCCGCGCCCTTGCCGTCTCCCACAAATACGATTGCGCCACTTTCAAGGTCCATAACTAGGGTCAAATATTTGTGCCCTTTGCGGACGCTGATTTCATCGATGGCGATATACTTGAGGCCGGACAGAGACGGATTGCCGAAACGACGCTGGAGGTGACGTTTAAAGATGGACTTGATTCCGTCCCACCCGATACCGAGTAAGGCAGATGCATCAAGCATGGTCATCATCTTGGTGAGTGCCAATGCGAATCGCTCAAAAGCCCTTGTGTACCAACGCCTCGGCTCGGCAATCTTCAGGTCGATTCGTCGAACACAGCCACACTTCCGACATTCTACTCGCGGAGCCTCCACACACAGCCAAACAGGTTTGAAGCCGATGGGAACGGTCCTGAGCCACCTCTCAAATGACCCACGTCGAACGACCTCTTGGCTTTTACATTCCGGACATCTGACCAGTTTCGGCTTGGGCCGGACATCAAAGATAATGTTCCCGGCCACAAACGACTGCCGAACATAGTCGAAGCCGGTCAGACCGAAGGCGTGATACATCAAACTCGTGGACATGGTGGTTCTTCCTCCCGATGGTTGGTGGTACTTCCATCGGTTGGACGCCATGTCCTTTCATTTTGTCAAAAGTACTCTTGAGCCGGATGAACCTCAATATTTCCCCTGGATGGCGTCAAAGGTGCCGTCGTCGCGCATGGCCCGGACCGCTTGGCCGAAATCGCGGGCCAGGGCCTCGGCCTCCCTGTTTCCTCTGGCTCGGGAAAAAAAGAGATAGAGCGGCCCCCGGCCTATTTCATATACATATCGGAGCTGGCCGACCTGGCCCATCTTGCGGATCTGATGCTCGAACACGGCCCGGTTGCCCAGGGCCGCATCCATGCGCCCGTTGAGAAGCATGTCGAGCAGCTGCTGGCTGGTGTTGGCCTCGATCCGGCGGAAGGAGCGCAGGGAGTCGAACTCCGGCCCGTAGGTGTAGTCGCGCACCACGCCCACGGACAGTCCGCGCAGGTCGTCCAGGGAGGTGATCCGAAGCGCGCTCTCCTGCGGAACGGCGATGACATTGACCTCCTCGGCCAGCGGCTCGGGCGGAAAACAGGCGAACGCCTCGCGCTCCGGGGTCTTGAAGCCCGAGGACAGGGCCAGGATGTCGCCGGTCCGAAGCTCCAGCAGGGCGCGCTTCCAGGGCCGCAGCTCGAAGACGGGCGTCATGCCCATGCGCCGGAATGCCTCGCGGATGAGCTCGATGTTGATCCCCCTGGCCTGTCCGTTTTCCTCATATTCGTAGGGAGGATAATCCTCGAAGGCGATGGGAAGCGGGTCCGCCCCGGCCAGCGCCGGGGAAAACCCCAGGATGACGCAGAGCAGCGCGCCGAGCAAAAACGGTTTCATCATCGTGATCCCCCGCCCGGACCTTACCCGCCGGAAGACCGGGAGGCAAGATGCTGGATGGGCCACGGGATTCGCCGGACCGGCCTCTGTCTGGCTGCTCGCGCCGGGCACGGGTCAGTCGATGCGGATGGACCGGCGCACGGGCCGGACCTTTTTCAGGGTCACGGTGAGCAGGCCATCCTTGAGCACGGCGCTGACGTTCTGCCCGGTGGCCTGGCCGGAACCCGGACCGACCTCGGAACAGACCAGAAGGCCGGCCAGGGCGAACCGCCGGGCGAAAGGCCCTCTGGGCCGCTCCACCGCGTGATGTCGGACCACCGCGCCGCAGCCGTCCGCCGGCGTGGTCCCGTAGACCCACAAGTCGCTCCCGCGAAGCTCCACGGCCACGTCGTCAAGGGTCATTCCCGGCAGCTCGACCGTGATGACGAACCCGTCGGCGCGCTCCATCACGTCCGCCACGGGCGACCAGCAGCGGGCCGCAACCCCGTGGCCGCCGGTGGTCCGGACCTCCATGTCCGCCATGCCCGCCCAGGGCGGCGCATTCAGTTTGCCCATATCCTCTCCCCAAGGGATGCACGGTCATCAATTAAAATTTGCCCCTCGCTGAAAATCCATATAACAATGCGAGTCATAGCTCAACACATCAAGCCCGAGGTCGCACCAGATGAAAACCTGCCCGGAAGAAATCGTCAACCCCGCTGAAACCGTCGTAGACACCGTGGGCGAGGCCAAGATCCGCAACCCAATCAGCCTTGGCCGGTTCGTGGACGAAGACGAGGCCGTGCTCGTCCACATCTCGCGCGGCAAAGTGGAAAAGCCCGGCAAGGGCAAGAAGTGCGGGCGCGCCTATTTCGAGCCTGCCGGGCCGCGGAGCAAGGTCTATTACGACACCAGCAAGACCAAGTGCGCGGTGGTCACCTGCGGCGGCCTGTGCCCCGGCCTCAATGATGTCATCCGGGCCATTGTCATGACCGCCTGCCACGAGTACCGCGTGCCCTCGGTGCTCGGCATCCGCTACGGACTGGCCGGGTTCATCCCGGAGCAGGGGTATGATGTGGTGGAACTGACCCCGGCCTATGTCAGCCGCATCCACGAATTCGGCGGCACCGCCCTGGGCAGCTCGCGCGGGCCGCAGGACCCGGAGGCCATTGTGGACGCGCTTGAGCGCATGAACGTCTCCATCCTGTTCATGATCGGCGGGGACGGCACCATGCGCGCGGCCAGCGCCGTGATCCGGGAGATCACCAAGCGCCGCCTCTCCATCGCCGTGGTCGGCCTGCCCAAGACCATCGACAACGACATCAATTTCGCCTCGCCCTCCTTTGGCTTCGACACCGCGGTGCAGACCGCCACCATCGCCATCAAGGGCGCGCATGTGGAGGCCACGGGCGCGCCCTGGGGCATCGGCATGGTCAAGGTCATGGGCCGCCACGCGGGCTTCATCGCGGCCCAGTGCGCCCTGGCCTGCCAGGAGGTCAACTTCGTGCTCGTCCCGGAAGCCCCCTTTGACCTGCATGGCGAACACGGATTCCTGGCCGCCCTTGAAACCCGCATGAAACGGCGCAACAACGCGGTCATCGTGGTGGCCGAGGGCGCGGGCCAGGATCTGCTCGACGCGACCAGCAGGACCGACGCCTCGGACAACACCGCACTGGGGGACATAGCCGTGCTGCTCAAGCGCGAGATCACCGCCCACTTCGCAGCCCAGAACATCGACGTCACCCTCAAATACATCGATCCGAGCTACATCATCCGCTCGGTCCCTGCCAACGCCAATGACCGCATCTACTGCTCGTTCCTGGGCATCAATGCGGTCCATGCCGCCATGTCAGGCCGCACCAATGTGGTCATCTCGCGCTGGAACGGGCGCTACGTCCACATCCCCATCGACCTCGTGACCAGGGGCAAGAAACGGATCATCACCGACTCCAACTACTGGCGCGCAGTGCTTGAATCCACGGGCCAGCCTGCCGCCATGCGCAAGGAGTGAGTTTTTTTGTGATAATGTTAGTTATTATTCTTGATTTGCGGCCATGACAGGTATACCGTCCCGCTCATGTTGGATAGTTAGAATAGTTCGGTTTTTGCTGGCAGTATCCACAAGGGGGTTTGTATGGATGTGCTGATGCTTTCGCGGCTGCAATTCGCGGCGGCAACCATGTTTCATTTTCTTTTTGTTCCGCTGACGCTCGGGCTCTCGGTGCTCATCGCCTGCATGGAGACCGCCTATGTGCGCACGGGCAACAAGACGTACCAGAAGATGGCCAAATTCTGGGGCAAGATCTTTCTGGTCAACTTCGCGCTCGGCGTGGTCACCGGTATCACCCTGGAGTTTCAGTTCGGCACCAACTGGTCGCGCTACTCGGCCTATGTTGGCGACATTTTCGGCTCGCTGCTGGCCATCGAGGCCACGGCGGCCTTCTTCCTCGAATCCACCTTTGTCGGCGTGTGGCACTTCGGCTGGGACAAGCTCTCGCCCAAAGCCCACGCCATCGTGGCCTGGCTCATCGCCGGAGCCTCCAATCTCTCGGCCATCTGGATTCTCCTCGCCAACGGCTTCATGCAGGCCCCGACCGGCTACGTCATCCGCAATGGCCGGGCCGAGCTGACCGATTTCTTCGCAGTGATAACCAACCCCTTCGGCTGGTATGAGTTCTTCCACGTCATCCCGGCAGCCCTGTGTCTGGGCGGCTTCTTCATCATGGGCGTTGCCGCGTGGCACCTCATTCGCGAGAGCCATGTGGAGTTCTTCCAGAAGTCATTCGCCATAGGCGCAGCCGTGGCCCTGATCTTCTCCGTGGTCACCGCGGTGGAGGGCCACTTCCACGGCAACCACATGTCCCAGGTCCAACCCGCCAAGCTGGCGGCCATGGAATCCCACTGGGAAACGCAGCGCAACGCGCCGCTCAACCTGCTGGTCATCCCGGGCGAGGACGGCAATCTGGTGGAGGCCCTGCCCATCCCCGGCGCCCTGAGCTTCCTGGCCTACAATGACGTCAACGCCGAGGTGAAAGGGCTCAACGACTTTCCCAAGGAAGACCGCCCGCCCGTCGTCCTGACCTTCCTCGGCTTCCGGATCATGGTCGGCATCGGCACCATCATGCCCATCCTGGCCCTGTTCGGATGGATCATGCGCAACAGGCTCAACGACTTCCCGCTCTACCTGAAGATACTCCCCTGGTTCATCCCCATGCCCTATATCGCCATCCAGGCGGGCTGGGTGCTGGCCGAGGTCGGTCGCCAGCCATGGATCGTCTACGGACTGATGCGCACCTCCGATGCAGTCTCGCCGGTCACCACCGGCACGGTCGCCTTCTCGCTCATCCTGATGAGCATCCTGTACACGCTGCTCGGCGCGGCAGGCATCTGGCTGATGATCCGTCTGGCCAAGAAGGGACCGGAAGACCACACGCCCATCCAGATTCAGGCCGGGTAACGCACAAGACTGCAAGGAGATGCTGCAATGATGGATACATTCATGGAAACCGGGACAATGCACTACTATCTGGCGGTCATCTGGTTCGTCCTGTGGGGAGTGCTGTGGGCCGTCTACTTCATCCTGGACGGATTTGACCTGGGAGTGGGCACCCTGCTCCCCTTCATGGCCAAAAACGAAGACGAGAAACGGGCCATGCTCAACTCCACCGGCCCCTTCTGGGACGGCAACGAGGTCTGGCTCATCACCGCAGGCGGCGTGACCTTTGCCGCCTTCCCGTATGCCTATGCCCAGATGTTCAGCGGGCTGTATACCGCGCTCATGCTGCTGCTCTTCGCGCTCATCGTGCGCGGGGTGTCCTTCGAATTCCGCTCCAAGGTCGAGAGCGCCTCCTGGCGCAAGCTGTGGGACACCTGCCACGCGGTGGGCAGCTTCCTGCCCGCCCTGCTGCTGGGCGTGGCCTTTGCCAACATCTTCCGGGGGCTGCCCCTGGACGAGACCGGGTTCAGCCAGGCCGGGCTGTTCGGCCTGCTTAACCCCTACGGCCTGGCCGGAGGCGTCCTCTTCGTGATCATCTTCGTGATGCACGGCGCGCTGTGGCTGTGCATCCGGGCCACGGGCGACCTGCGCGCGCGGGCCGAAGGGCTGGCCGTCAAGCTGTGGCCGATCCAGGTGGTCCTGACCGTGCTCTTCCTGGCCTACTCCGCCGTGGAGACCCAGCTCTTCAGCAACTACTTCCTCTACCCCGTGCTCTTCGTGATCCTGGCCCTGCCCGTGGCCGGCCTGGTGCTGATGCGCGCCTACATGGGCGCGGGCAAGTGGTGGATGGCCTGGGGCTCGTCCTGCCTCTACATCGGCGGCACGGCCCTGTTCGGCGTGGCCGGCATCTTCCCGGCCATCATCCCGTCCAATCCCAATCCGGGCAACAGCCTGACCATCATGAACTCGGCCTCCAGCCCGCTCACCCTGGGCATCATGCTCGGCGTGGTCCTGGTCTTCCTGCCGGTGATCATCGGCTACCAGTTCTGGGCCTACAAGACCTTCGCAACCCCCATGGCCAAGGAAGACATCCACTACTAACCGACAACACACCACCACACGGGAAACGCCCGGCCATGATTGGCCGGGCGTTTTTTTCATCCAGGGCGCATGACGCCGGGACGCGGGTCATGCGGACGCGGTTAGTTGAAGTTGTTGGCCTTTTTCCAGGCTTCCCATTCCGCCTCGGTCAGCTTGCCGTCCTTGTCGGCGTCGGCCTCGGCCATGATCCGCTCGGCGTCCAGGGGATAGTGGGTGGAGATTTCGGCGTGGACCAGCAGCCTGTCGCCGTCCCTGTCGATCTCCACGAAACCGGTGACGTAGTGGACGCGCTCAAGCTTGTAGAGGATCGACTTGTTCAGGGCGCCGTGCTCCAGATAGTAGAGGCTCATGGTCTGCTTGCTGGTGCGCTGGCCAAAGGTGTAGCCGTCATCGTGCTCGGCAAAGTAGAGGTTGCCGTCGTCGCCGAAGATGCCGGTGAAGGTCTCCTTTTGCACCACCTTCTTGGCGTCGAACCAGAGCTTGTAGCCGGAGAAGAGCTGGCCCTCCTGGGCGTTGATGACGTAGGTGCACTTGGCCTCGCGAAAACCCGAGGCGTCGATGATGAACGAGGCGCCGCGCCAGGTGCCGCGGAGTTCCGGGGTCTGGGCGGCGGCAATGGTCGCGGTCAGGACAAAGGTGATGAGCAGGGCCGAAAGCAGCGCAATGCGTTTCATGGGTTCACTCCTGTGGTGCAGATTTTGCGGGTTTCTCAGGATACCATATCCTCTCTTTGCCCGCCTGCGTCAAGGGGGTACGGTGCGCGGCCACAAGCCGGACGCGGGCTGGTGGGCGTGATCGGCACCATTCCGCTGTCGGCCTGTGGCCGCACACAGCTGGCGTGAACGGCCAGGGCAACGGGCTGAACGTGTTGGGGGACAGGATGCGAAAAGTGGTCAGTCCCGCAGGGCGCTGTCTGGCCGAGCCCCTCTGCCGCGGGACCGGGACAGGGTCTGCGAGGGGAGCTCGCCGAAGAACCGCTTGTAGTCCGCCGAAAACTGGCCCATGTGCCAGAACCCCCAGCGGGTGGCGGCATCGGTGATGGAGGCCACCCGGCCACACTCCATCTCCCTGCGGACCATGTTCAGGCGGCAGATGTTCACATAGGCCTTGGGCGTGAGGCCCAGGTGCTGCTTGAAGGCGTAGATCAGGGTCCGCTCGCTGACGCCCACCTTGCGGCAGATGTCGCCAAGTTTCACCGGCGAGGCCAGGTTGTCGTTGATGTAGCCAAGGCTCTGCCGGACAATGCGCCGACGCGCCGACTCCCGGGGCATCCGGCCCGCATCGCCGAGGGTGGTCAGACAGGCGGCAAGGCTCGCGCCCACCGAGTCCCATTCGGCTTGGCTGCAACGCCCGGTCAGGGCCGCCTCGCGCGTACGCCACAGGGTGTCGCGCAGCCGGACCAGAGCCTCGCGCGACGGGGTCAGCAGCCGGACCTGGCCCTGGCTCGGAACCGCCAGCGGACAGCCCGTTGCGCCGAGCATGGCGGCAAAGGCCCCCTCCTCGACGGACAGGCCGAAAAGATTGGTCTGCGCAAAGGAAACGCTGTCGATGGTGCTGCCGCCGGGGGTCAGGAAAATAACATCGTCGCCGAACAACTCGCCGTGGGAATTCAAGGTCAGGTTCGGCTCGGCGTGCAGGGCCAGGCCGACCCGGCCAAGCGGGGCCACCCCCAGATGGTGAGCGCTCTTTTCCACGCGCCATTGGGTAAAACGAAAGGGGGCGTGCCGGACCGAGAACACCTCGATCCCGCACGGACCCCCTTCAAGCTGGGCAAAATCCACCCTCAAGCCCGGAACGGCGTCCGCCGCCCGGCACAAGGAATCAAAACAACTATGCGAAACCGCCTTCGCCGACATGAATACCTTCCCCTCTCTCTATGATGCGTCACTTTATCCGACTCCGCAATAGCTGCCAACCATTCCCTCGATCTGGCACAAAGTGTTTTATGAATATTGACATAAATCTGCTTTTGCGGCAGTTGTGTTTTGTATAAATTGACAAAGGAGAGGTGTTTCATGGTCCATTGTTCACAGATCAAGAAGCTGAGCGTTCCGGACTCGAATGCGGTAACATCCTTTTTCCGCATCCGGCGCAGCGCGGCGCGTCCGCTCCCCCTGGCCGGGGAGGCCGTGCCTGCCGGGTTTCCCTCGCCTGCCGAGGATTACATCGAGAAGACCCTGGACCTGAACGAGTATCTCGCGCCACGGCCCGAGGCCACGTTCTTCGTGCGCGTGGCCGGGGATTCCATGACCGGCGCGTCCATCCACCACGGCGACATCCTGGTGGTGGACAGGTCGGTCACGCCAAACCCCGGCAACGTGGTCATCGCCTGCATCGACGGCGGGTTCACGGTCAAGCGGCTGCAACGCACCGCCGGCGGGCTGGAGCTGGCCCCGGAAAACCCGGACTACGCCCCGACGCCCATCACCCCGGACACGGATTTCGAGATCTGGGGCGTGGTCCGCCACGTCCTGCACAAGCTGTGAGGCTGCGGACCGGGTCCGCACGCACCGCCAAGGGAACCCATGCCGCGAAGCTACGCGCTCATCGACTGCAACAATTTCTACGCCTCCTGCGAGCGGGTCTTCAGGCCTGGGCTGCGCGGACACCCCGTGGTCGTGCTCTCCAACAACGACGGCTGCGTCATCGCCCGCTCGGCAGAGGCCAAGGGGCTGGGCATCCCCATGGGCGCGCCCTTTTTCAAATGGCGGGCCCTGCTGCGCCGCCACGGGGTGGCGGTCTTCTCGTCCAACTACGCCCTCTATGGCGACATGTCGGCCCGGGTCATGCGCGTAATCGCCCGGTTCTGTCCCGAGGTGGCCGTCTACTCCATCGACGAGGCCTTTGCCGACCTGACCGGCGTGCCCGGCGGCGCGTCCGCCTTTGCCAGGCGGTTCAAGGCCACGGTGGAGCGCTGGACCTCCATCCCGGTCTCCATCGGCATCGGGCCGACCAAGACCCTGGCCAAGCTGGCCAACCGCCTGGCCAAGCGCCACGCCCGGCTGCAAGGGGTCTTTGACCACGCCGCAAGCCCGGACCCGGACCGGGTGCTCCGCCATACCGACATAGGCGATGTCTGGGGCATTGGCCCGCGCCACGCCGCCCGGCTCAGGAAGCTCGGCGTGAACGACGCCCTCGCCTTCCGCGACCTGGACCAGAGCTGGGTGCGCAAGAAGATGACCGTGACCGGGCTGCACACCCTGCTCGAACTGCGCGGCCAGCCCTGCCTGGGGTTTTCCGAAGGCCCGGCGGACCGCAAGACCATTGTTTCCTCGCGCTCCTTCGGCCACCCGGTGTCGAGTCTGGACGAACTGCTGGAGGCCTCGGCCCAGTACACGGTCCGGGCGGCGGAGCGGCTGCGCAGCCAGGGGGCGGTGGCCTCCCATGTGCTCGTCTTCCTCCAGACCAATCCCTTCCGGCCCGGCCTGCCCCAGTATTCGGCCAGCCAGGCCGTGCCCCTGCCCGTGGCCACGGCCCACACCCCTGCCCTGATCCGGGCGGCCCAGGCCGGGCTGACGCGCATCTACAAAGAAGGGTTCGACTACAAAAAATGCGGGGTCATGCTCTCCGGCCTGGAGCCGGCCAATGGCCGCTGGCTCAGCTTGCTCGACCTGCCGCCCGACGACACCCCGCGCCACGCCCCGCTCATGCGCGCCGTGGACGCCCTCAACGCCCGCTGGGGCCGCGACACCGTCACCTTTGCCGCTTCCGGCTCAAAAGACGCGCCCTGGCGCATGCGCCGCGAGATGCGCTCGCCCCGCTACACCACAGTCTGGGAGGAGCTGCCCAAGGTGCGGGCCGATTGACCCGGCAACGCCGAGCCGCTGATCAGACCACGGTCCCGTCGGCCATGTGGACCATGCGGTCGGCGCGGGCGGCGTATTCCGGGTCGTGGGTGACCATGACGATGGACAGGCCGTCGCGCCTGAGGTCGGCCAGGAGGTCCATGACCGACTCGCCCGTGGCCCGGTCCAGGTTGCCCGTGGGCTCGTCGGCAAAGAGCACGGCGGATTGCTTGACCAGGGCGCGGGCAATGGCCACGCGCTGTTGCTCGCCGCCCGAAAGATGGCCGGGCAGCTTGGCTTCCTTGCCGCCCAGTCCCACCCGGTCGAGACAGGCGTCGGCCCGCTTGCGGACCTCGGCAGGCACCGGCTTCAGGGAGTTGAGATAGGGCAGGAGCACGTTCTCGCGGGCCGAGAGGCAGGGCAGCAGGTAGTGGAACTGAAAGACCACCGCAAAGTCCTGCCGACGCAGCCGGTTGAGCCGCGCGGCTGAAAACCCGGTGACATCCTCGCCCCGGTAGAGCAGCTGGCCCGCGTCCGGGGTCAACAGCGTGGACAGGACGTTGAGAAAGGTGGTCTTGCCCGACCCGGAGCGGCCCACGATGGACACGAACTCACCGGGTTCGACCGAGAGGTGCGCCCGGTCCAGGGCCCGACTCTCCACGCCCTGGGAGTGAAAGGTCTTGACGATGTTTCTGGCTTCGAGCATGCGCGCCTCCTACAGCGAGATGAGGGCCTCGGACGGCTCCACGGACGACGCCTTCCAGGCCGGAAAGAATGCGGACAGGACCGACACGGCCACGATGAGCAGGCAGGTCAGGGCCAGACCCGCCGCGCTGAAGGCCAGGGTGGCCCCCTCGGTGATGTCCAGCACGCCGATGACGCGCAGGCTCAGGGCGTAACCGCCCAGGTAGCCGAGGCATCCGGCTGCCGCGCCCAGGGCCACGGCCTCGAAGCAGAAGATGGAGAAGATGCCGGGCCGGGAGAATCCCAGGGAACGCAGCAGGCCGATCTCGCGGATGCGCTCGTTGACGCTGGAGAGCATGGTGGCCCCCACCATGGCGCAGGCGATGAGCAGGATGACCAGACTGACCGTGAGGATGAGCCGCTGCACGAACTCCACGGAATACATGCGCTGCCTGACCACGGATTGCAGGGCCTGGACATCGGTGTCGGGCAGGGTCTCGCGGAGCTGGAGGACGATATCCTCGATGGGACACCCGGCGCACAGGGCCGCCACCTCGACATAATCCGCCCGGCCCGGACGGGCCAGAACGGCCTGGGCAAAATCCATGCCCGCGAAGATGACCGAGTCGTCGTCCCCGCCCGTGGGCCGCAGCACGCCGGAGACCACCGCCGCCCCGGTTCCAACCCGGACAGAGTCGCCCGGAGCCAGACCAAGGCGCGTTGCGGCCCGCGCGCCCACCACCACGCCGTTGTCCTGAACGGGGAACGCGCCGTCCACGGCCCAGTAACCCTTGAGGACCAGTTCGCGGTCCCAGCGCACGCCGACGACGCCCACAGCCGTGCCGTCCACCCTGGTCATGGACACCAGCTTGGGTGCGACGACCGAGAGGCGGTCCCGGTGGCCGATGCTTTCGATGCGCGCCACAACGTCCGACTCGTCCATGTCACTGACGCCGAGCATCATGTCGCCCATGGAAAAGCCGCCGTAGCTGACCGTCAGTTTCTCGGTGTGGGGCATGACCAGGATGTTGGCCCCGTAGGCCACCAGCTTTTTCTCCAGTGACTCGCCCACCACGCCCGAGACGAGGTTGAGGGCCACGATGGAGGTCACGCCCAGGGTGAAGACAAGGATCAGGAGCAGGGTCCGGACCCACTTCATGCGCAGGTTGCGCAGGGGGATGACGAGGATATTCATCTAGAAATACCCGCGCCCGGCCATGATGTCGCGTTCGCGGATGGTGACCACGTCAGGCCCGGCCTCGCGCTCCAGTGGCGAGGGGTTGCACCCGCCTTTGACCTCGTTGATGCGCGAGGCGTGAAACCGCTGGCTGCAGTTGACGCAGACCATGAACTCTCCGTCCTGCACATAGCCCTTTTTCTCGCGAAAACAGACATCGCAGGCGTCAAAGGCGGCCCTAATCACCCCGTCCGGGCTTTTGAGGAGAAAGAACTTCACCTCGAACCCGTCGCGCTTGAGGATGTAATAATGGGCATCGCCGTCGACCACCTCGGACACGGGAATGGTCACCACCCCGTCCCTCGGCTCCACCCTTTGAAACTTCCCGCCAAAGCCGAACAGGGCGTGGGCCGGGGCGGACGCCAAAACGGCCAGGAGACAGGCGGTTGCGGCCACGCCAAACAGTGTTTTCCTGAGCATGCAGATCCCCTGAATCACATTGATTCCATACCACCATGGTATGAAAATACGCCAGGCCCATCCACCTGGGCCGTCTCTGTCATGCACCGGGCGTGCCACGGCGGATTGCCAGTCATTCCCGCTGGCTGGCTGGCAGTACCCGGCAACACCTGTGCAAAAATGGCAAATTCTTGCACACTTCGGCCCACAATATGTGCATTGCAAAGCCCAGGCTGGCCGAGACAGCGAAGAATCTCATCTTTGCAGTTCACCTCAGCCTGTTTTTCCTGTATAATCCAGAGACAATCAGGCCCATGCCCGCAGGGACGCAATGGAACAGATCACGCGATTCTTCACCTCCCACGAGGACTGGCTCATGCAGCGCATCCTCGACCACGCCAAGCGGCAGGGATACACCGCGTATACCAGCACGCTCCTTGAGGCGTGGCGGATTTCCGTGGCCGGGCTGACCGAGGCCCTGGTCCGGGCCGTGGAGCGTCACGGCCTGGACGGGCCGGAGTTCACGCCCGACGACACCTTCCGCGACGACCCGGCCTCGGCCTTTGCCGTGGAGCAGTCGCGCAAGCACCGGGCGCGCGGCATCACCCTGGCCATGTTCCTCGGCCTGTTCAAGTACTACCGCCGCGCCTACCTCGCCCTGATCGACGAGAAGGCCCAAGGCGCGATCGATCCGGAATGGATATCCCCCTGCCGGGCCTTCACCGAGCTGTTCTTCGACAGGGTCGCCATCGCCCTGTCCGTGGACTGGGTCGAGGCGGGCGATGAGGCTGAGCATCTGGCCGAGCTTCAGACGCGCAACCGCGACCTGACCACCGAAAAGAACATGTTCCTGACCCTGTTCGAGAGCCTGGACACCCCGGTTTTTCTGCTCGACCACGACCTCAACGCCAGCATCATGAACCTTGCCGCCGCCCGGCTCATCGGCTTGGCTCAGGAACCGGGGCAGGTCTACTACGGCCAGGCCCGCGCCCACGGCACGCCTGACTTTGTCGGAACCGGCATCTCGCTGCGCGACCGGCTGCCCTGGCTGGCCAGCGAGCTGGGGCGGCTCTGCCCGCTTGAGCCGGGCCAGCGGGCATGCCGATTCGACGCCTCGGGCGAGACCGCAGACGGGATGCGCCACTTCAGCGTGGCCGTCTCGCACATGGACGACGTGTCCGGCAAATTCAGCCATTCCATCGTCAGTCTGGAGGACATCACCGGACGCATGGACATGGAGCGACAACTGGCCAGGGAGCATGAACGGGCCACCCACTACCTGGACATCGTCGGCTCCATCGTCGTGGCCCTGGACACCGCCGGGCGCATATCCCTCATCAACCGCGCGGGATGCACCACCCTGGGCTACAAGGAGTCGGAACTGCTCGGACAGGATTGGATCGACCTGATCATCCCGGACGAGCAACGCGACGAGAGCAGGGACTATCTCTACTGCATGTTCTCCGGCGACGCCGACACAGACGCCGAACACACCAATTACGTCACCACCAGATCGGGCGATCACAGGCTCATTACCTGGAAGAACCAACTGCTGACCGACGAGTCAGGCGCGCCAGCCGGAGTTCTCTCCTCGGGCACGGACATCACCGAGCAGCGCGCCGCCGAGCAGGCACTGAGCCAAAAGGAACTGTGGCTGCGCAACACCTTCGTGGCCCTGGGCGAGGCGGTCTTCATCCTCACGCCCGACGCCCGCATCCTCGACGCCAACCCGGCGGCCAGGGCCATGTTCCAGATGACCGACGAGGAGCTGGCCGGCGCATCCGTGGAGCTCCTGCACGCCAGCCACGAGAACTTCCTGGAATTCGAACAGCGCAAGAAAGCGGCCTTCGAAGCGGGCGTGCAGGCCAACTTCGAGTTCACCATGCGCCGCAAGGATGGCGACATCTTCCCCACCGAGCACTCGGTGTCGCGCATCACCTGCGACGACGGCACGCTGCTCGGGACAGTCAGCGTGGTGCGCGACATCAGCAGCCGCAAATGGGCCGAGCAAAAGCTCAGGCAGAGCGAGGAAAAATTCCGGCGCATTTTCGAAACCATTGAGGACGGCTACATCGTCACCGACATGAACGGCGTCATCCAGATGGTCAACCCGGCCACCTGCGCCCACCTGGGCTATGCCGAATCCGAGCTGGTGGGCCAGAGCATGGCCTCGCTCTATGCCGACGACAACGAGCGCGCCCGGTTCGTCATGGCCCTGGACGCCACGGGAGCGGCCAGGGGGCACCAGCTAACGGCCAAACACAAGGACGGATCCAGAATAACCGTCGAAGCCAGCGCCCATCTGGTGCGCGACGAAACGGGCCGGGCCGTGGCCAAGGAGGGCACCTTCCGCGACATCACCCAGCGCATCGAGGCCGACAGGCTGCTGCGCGAGCGCGAAAAGCAGTACCGCGCCCTGTTCGAGAACAACCACTCCATCATGCTGCTGATGGACCCCAGGACAGGGCGCATCGTGGACGCCAACCCGGCGGCAGTCCATTTCTACGGCTACCCGGCGGACACGCTGCGCTCCATGCCTTTCTCGGACATCAACGCCCAGGACGAAACCGCCATCTTCAAGGAAATGGTGGACTCCAGGCGCGAAAAACGATCCTATTTCATCCACCGGCACCGGCTGGCCGACGGCGACATCCGCGATGTGGAGGTCTACTCCGGCCCGATCATGGTCCAGGGCAACCAGCTGCTCTACTCGGTCATCCACGACATCACCGAGCGGGTGCGGCTTGAGCGCGAGATGAAGCGGCTGGCCACCACCGACAGCCTGACCGGAGCGGCCAACCGCCACGAATTCTTCAGGCTGGCCGAGCTGGAACTGCGGCGAGCCATGCGTTACGGCCACAGCCTGGCAGTGCTCATGCTCGACATAGACTACTTCAAGTCCATCAACGACACCCATGGCCACCAGACCGGCGATGCGGTGCTCAAGGCGCTCTCGGCCCTGGTCCGGACCACCCTGCGCGACACCGACATCTTTGGCCGCCTGGGCGGCGAGGAGTTCGCCGCCGTGCTGCCCGAAACCGACCTGGCCGGCGGCGTGCTCGTGGCCGACAGGCTGAGACGCGAACTCGGCGCGCTCAAGGTCCGGCTGCGTGATATCGAAGTCATGTTCACGGTCAGCATCGGCCTGACCGAAACCAGAAAGAGCGAACGCCTCATTGATGACGCCATCAACCGGGCCGACGAAGCCATGTACAAGGCCAAGCGCATGGGCCGCAACCGGGTTGAATCCAACTAACCCACAGTCAGACGAGAGAAACGCCAGCTGCGACAGCTGGTTACGACGCCAGCGCCTCCCCCGGCCCCGGAGCCGTCTCCAAACCTCACAAGCCGGGTTTTCCTGGAAAAAACCTTGACGTTTGCCAAGGGGTTTGGAATATGATTCTGAGCTTTAAGTGACCTTTTTCACAACGTACTCAAGCCCGGCTTGTGAAAATGAGTGCTCCCCGGATGGCCGCGTCCAGGGATGCTCCTGATTTCATTGGCTTTGAAGAGATCATAGATGAACTTTGAAAACGAGCTGGCCGCGCGCAGGGCCGAACTGTCGGAGAAATGGGCGGATCTGGTTCTCCAGTCCTATCCCAAGGAAACCCAGAAGATCTGGGGCCGGCAGAAGGATCGATTCCAGAACCCGGTGGGGGCCGCCATCGTCGAGGCGACCCGGGAACTGTTCGACCACATGCTCGACTGGAAGGACGCGGAAAAGATAGCGGCCAGCCTGGATACTCTCATCCGCATCCGGTCGGTGCAGGATTTTTCGCCCTCCCAGGCCATCAGTTTTGTCTTTCTGCTGAAGAAGCTCCTGCGCGACGAGTTCTTCAAGACCATGCAGGCGAGCGGCACTCTCGACGAGCTGCTCAGGTTCGAGGCCAAGGTGGACAACCTGGCCATGATGTCTTTTGACATCTATGCAAAGGGTCGCGAGACCATTTACCGGCTGCGCGTGGATGAAGTGAAACGCGCCCAGAGCAGCCTGCTCAGAAAGGCCGGGATGATTGTGGACGTTACGACCGAGTAATCGGTCGATCAGGGCGGGTCACGGGGTTGTGGTAGGTTTCAGGGGGAGTTGTGGTTCACTGCGTAGGGGCAGGTCTGGTCCGCGCACGCGGCCTTGCCGCTCATCCGCACAGGGCAGGACATCTCTCTCCATCACCGCGACGCCGCAGGCGCGAACCGAAAGTGGCAGACCAACCGGGAAAGTCCCGGCTGGTCCAACCTTCAAGCGAGGTGACGGTAGATGAATGCTCTTTACTCACTTCTTTTCGTCTTTCTCCTGGTGCTGATCCCGCTGTTCGGGGTTGATGCGGCGCACATGAAGATATTCTTCGGTGTCTGCATCCCGACAACGGCTTTCATCATCTTCCTTCTCGGCTTTATCTATAAAGTCGTCAACTGGGGCCGGAGCGCAGTGCCGTTCCGCATCCCCACAACCGGCGGGCAGTTCAAATCCTTCGACCCCGTACTGTTCAAACAGAACAAGTACGACTGTCCCCAGACCGGCGCCCAGACCTTTGTGCGCATGGTCCTCGAAGTCTTCGCCTTCCGCTCCCTGTTCCGCAACACCTCGGCATCTCTCCACGAGACCAAGGGCGGCCCTGTGGTGGCCTACAAGTCGAGCAAATGGCTCTGGCTTTTCGCCATCACCTTCCACTACTCCTTTTTCATTGTCGCGCTGAGGCACCTGCGCCTGTTCCTCGAACCGGTCCCGTTCTTTGTCAACGGGCTTGAGTTCGTGGACGGCATCCTGCAGATCGGCGCGCCCACCATGTATCTGGCCGACCTCGGCCTGGTGGCCGGCGTGCTCCTGCTGCTCGGAAGAAGGCTCGCCAGCCCCAGGATCAACTACATCTCCTACGCTTCCGATTACTTCCCGCTCTTCCTGATTCTGGCAGTCGCCCTGTCGGGCGTCTACATGCGCTACTTCGCCAAAGTCGATGTCATGGCCATCAAGGAGCTGACCATGGGCCTTGTGACCTTCAACTACCACATCCCGGAAGCCGTCGATGTCTCCTTCTTCATCCACGTCTTCCTGGTCAGCGTGCTCATGGCCTACTTCCCCTTCAGCAAGCTGATGCACCTGCCCGGCGTCTTCCTGTCGCCGACCAGGAACATGCCCAATGACACGCGCGCGAAGCACCATGTGAACCCCTGGAACGACCCCAACATCAAGGCCCACTCCTACGCCGACTACGAGAAGCACTTCGGACCGGCCATGGCCGAGGCCGGCCTGCCTCTGGACAATCCGGAGAATGCCGAGGCTCAGGAAAAGGCCTAGGGTTCGCCCATCAGGTGAGACTTCTTATTAGGAGAGAAGAAATATGTCCAAAATGCCCAAAGCAGAAGAGCTCTTCAAGAGCATAGACTACACTCCACCCCTCACTGGATGGATGGAGACCCCGGTGGACTTCTCGCCGGGCAACTGGTGCTACCCCGCAAAGCCCGAGAAGATCGAGTACATCAACGAGAAGCTCCCCGGCCTGTGGGGCACCCCCCGGCAATGGTCCCCGGGCGACGCAGACTGGAAACTGCCCGCCAACTGGAAGGAGACCGTGGTCAACGGATTCCGCGAACGCCTTGGGAAGTTCCGCACCCTCAAGCTGTTCATGGACATCTGTGTGCGCTGCGGCGCCTGCGCTGACAAGTGTCACTTCTTCATCGGTTCCGGCGATCCCAAGAACATGCCGGTGCTGCGCGCCGAGCTGATGCGCTCCGTCTACCGGGGCGAGTTCACCCTGGCGGGCAAGATCCTGTCCAAGCTCACGGGCTCGCGGGTCATGGAAGAGGATGTGCTCAAGGAGTGGTTCATCTACTTCTACCAGTGTACCCAGTGCCGCCGCTGCTCCCTGTACTGCCCCTACGGCATCGACACCGCGGAGATGACCATGATGGCCCGCGAGCTGATGCACCTGGTCGGCCTGAACACCAACTGGATCATGGAGCCGGTCACCAACTGCAACATCACCGGCAACCATCTCGGCATCCAGCCCCACGCCTTCAAGGACATCGTGGACTTCATGGTGGATGACATCGAGGAGATCACGGGCCGCAGGGTCAAGGCCCCGCTCAACGAGCACGGCCACGAAATCCTGTTCATCACCCCGTCCGGCGACGTGTTCGCCGACCCCGGCATCTACACCTTCATGGGCTACCTGATGCTGTTCGACTACCTTGACCTTGACTACACCCTGTCCACCTACGCCTCCGAGGGCGGCAACTTCGGCTCGTTCACCAACAACGAGGTCATGAAGAAGCTCAACGCCAAGATGTACCACGAGGCCAACCGCCTCGGCTGCAAATGGATACTCGGCGGCGAGTGCGGCCACATGTGGCGCGTGGTGCACCAGTATATGGACACCATGAACGGCGACACCCAGGGCGCACAGATGACCACGCCCAGGTCGCCCATCACCGGCACCGTGTTCGACACCGCGGCGGCCACCAAGATGCTGCACATCGCCGAGTTCACCGCGGACCTCATCAAGCACGGCAAACTCAGGCTTGACCCCAGCCGCAACGACCACCTGCGCGTCACCTTCCACGATTCCTGCAACCCCGCCCGGGGCATGGGCCTGCTGGACGAGCCGCGCTACGTGCTCAAGGCCGTATGCAACAACTTCTTCGAGATGCCCGAAGGCACCACCCGTGAGCAGACCTTCTGCTGCGCTGGCGGCTCGGGCCTCAACACCGAGGAAATCCTTGAGATCCGCCTGCGCGGCGGCCTGCCCCGCGGCAACGCCCTCAAGTACGTCCAGGACAAGCACGGCGTGAACACCATGGCCTGCATCTGCGCCATCGACCGCGCCACCCTGATCCCCCTGGCCGACTACTGGGCACCCGGCGTTCAGATCACGGGCACGCACGAGCTGGTGGCCAACGCCCTTGTCTTCGAGGAAGGCGAGACACGGACCATGGATCTGCGCCAGGAGCCGCTCCCCGGCTTCGAGGACGAGGAGGCATAAATGAAAATGCACTACGGATTCCCGATCATAGTCGGCCTGATTATCTTCATCGGTGCGCTGTGCGCCCCGTTTGTGGTGGGCATGGCCGTGACCAAGACCTACAAGCAGCCAGAGCTCAAGATGCCCGCCAATGAAAAGGAGTGCGTCGAGTCCAAGGCGTTCATGCGCGAGCAGCACATGCAGCTGCTCAACGACTGGCGCGACTGGGCGCTGCGCGACGGCAAACGCGTCTACACCAACCACGCTGGCAAGGAGTTCACCATCAGCCTGCAGAACACCTGCATGAAGTGCCACGTCTCCAAGGCGGACTTCTGCGACAAGTGTCACACGGATGCGGGCGTCTCCCCCTACTGCTGGGATTGCCACATTCAGCCGGAGGGTTTGAAGTAATGAAGAACAACAGAAGATCCTTCATCAAACTTGCCGGCATCGCCGCGGCAGGACTGGCCCTGGCCCCCAAGGCCATGGCTTCCAGCGTTGGCGGCTCCCCGGTCAAGGCGGACCGGACGGCCCTCACCGCCAAGCACTGGGGCATGGTCATTGACACGACCAAGCTCAACACCAAGGAAGCCATCGAGGCCCTGGGCAAGGTTTGCCACGCCATCCACAACGTGCCCACCATTGCGGGCAAGCAGGAAGTGAAGTGGCTGTGGCCCGCCCCCTACGACCAGACCTTCATCGACCAGGAAAACCCGTACCTGAGCGAGGATGTCCACATCCGCCAGTACGCGCTGCTGTGCAACCACTGCAAAAACCCGCCGTGCGTGCGCGTCTGCCCCACCAAGGCGACCTACAAGCGGCCCGACGGCATCGTGGACATGGACTACCACCGCTGCATCGGCTGCCGCTACTGCATGGCCGGCTGTCCCTACGGTTCCCGGTCCTTCAACTGGGGCGAGCCCCGCGACCACCTGGACCTGAACAACCTCAACAAGGAGTACCCCACCCGCATGCGCGGCGTCGTCGAGAAGTGCAACTTCTGCGTCGAACGGCTGGCAGTGGGCAAGCTTCCGGCCTGTGTGGAAGCGAGCGAAGGCGCCATGTTCTTCGGCGACCTCAGCGACCCCAACTCCGAGGTGCGTCAGGTTCTGCGTGAGCGGTTCACCATCCGCCGCAGCCCTGGCGCTGGCACCGAACCCAGCGTCTTCTATATCATCTAGGAGGAATCAGAATGCTCGAAATAGCCTTGAAAGGTTCCAAGAGATACTACGGCTGGATCGCGTTCCTCCTGGTCCTGATAACCATCGGGTCCATGGCTTGGATCGACCAGATCGTCAACGGCCTGAAGATCACGGGCATGAGCCGGGACGTGTCCTGGGGATTCTACATCTCCCAGTTCACCTACCTGGTCGGTCTGGCGGCCTCCGGCGTCATGATCGTGCTGCCCAACTACTTCCACAACTACAAAGCCAACAAGCACATGGTCATCTTCGGCGAATTCATGGCCATCGCCGCCTGCATCATGTGCCTGCTCTTCATCGTGGTGGACATCGGCCAGCCCACCCGCATGCTCAACGTCATCCTGCACGCCACGCCCAACTCCATCCTGTTCTGGGACATGATCGTGCTCAACGGCTACCTGGGCCTCAACCTGCTGGTGGGCTGGACCTGCCTGCAGGCCGACCGGGCGCGGCTGCCGCACCCCAAGTGGCTCAAGCCCTTCATCTACACCTCCATCATATGGGCCTTCTCCATCCACACGGTGACAGCGTTCCTGTACCAGGGCCTGCCTGGCCGCCATTACTGGCTCACCGCCATCCTGGCAGCCCGCTTCCTGGCCAGCGCGTTCTGCTCCGGTCCCGCCATCCTCCTGTTGGTGATGATGGTCACCGAGCGGTTCACCACCTTCAAGATGCCCAGAAAGGCACTGACGACCCTGGTCAAGATCATCATGTACGCCATGTGCGTGAACATGTTCTTCTTCATGCTTGAGGTCTTCACCGCCTTCTACTCCAACATGCCGGGCCACATGCACCCGCTGGTCTACCTGTTCGCAGGCTATCACGGCCACACCGAACTGGTCGGCCTGATGTGGACCTTCATCGCCCTGGCTGCGGTGGCCATCACCCTGCTGGTGACGCCAAAGCTGCGCAACAACCTGAAGCTGCTCCCCTGGACGCTTTGCATCCTCGTGATCGCCACCTGGATCGACAAGGGCCTGGGCCTGCTCATCGGCGGCTTCAACCCGACCCCGTTCCACACCATCACCCCCTACTGGCCCACGGGTAAGGAGCTGCTGGTTTCCATGATGGTGTACGCCATCGGCGCGCTGGTGGTGACCATCCTCTTCAAGATCGCCACCGGCGTGAAGGAAGAGATGGGCCAGTCCCAGGCGCTGCCCTGCGGCTGCTCCTCCGAGGACGAATGCGGCTGCACCCCTGAGTGCGGCTGCACCGAGGCCTAGCAGCCTCCAAAGCCCTGCCACGTAACGTCACCTCGCCGGGCTACAGAGAACACGGGCCCCGCTCCTCATGGAGCGGGGCCCTCCTCTTTGCAAACGGCATGTGACTTTGTGATGAAACAGCACAAGCGGGCAAGCAATTGCGCCCAAGGCCCGCGCATGGCATAGTGGCTTGCCTGCGGAGGCGCATTGAGCCATGCACCATGCAGCGGGCATAAAGGAAAACAACCACCAAGGGGAGATCAGATGAATATCGGCCAATACACTTTTGAGGAATTCAAGCAGAGGGCCAAGGACTTTCACGGCTATCCGGCTCCGGGCCTGCTCATCGGCGGCTACATGGTCGAGGCGGCCAAGGGGCGGCTGCCCAAGGGCACCCTGTTCGAGGCCATGGTCGAGTCCGGCAAATGTCTGCCCGATGCGGTCCAGCTCCTGACCGTGTGCAGCATCGGCAACAACTGGATGAAGATCAAACTGCTGGGCCGCTACGCCGTCTCCCTCTACGACAAATACACCGGCCAGGGCTTCCGCGTGGCCATCGACCAGGACAAGCTCGAGGCCTGGCCCGAGATCAAGGGCTGGTTCATGAAGCTTACGCCCAAGGCCGAGCAGGACACGGACAAGCTCTTTGCCGAGATCGAGGCAGCCGGGGACACCATCTGCTCTGTCCGGCCCATCACCATAGACAAAAAATATCTCGGCCACGGCCACATGTCAGCCATCGACGTCTGCCCGGTCTGCGCCGAGGCCTACCCCACCAGCGACGGCCCCATCTGTCGCGGCTGCCAGGGCGAGGCCCCCTACGTGACCACGGACGACGCCAGCTGCCTCGATGACGCACCGCTGCTGCGGGCCGTGCCCGTGGAGCAGGCCGTGGGCAAGAAGGCCCTGCACGACATGACCGGCATCGTGCCCGGCGAATCCAAAGGCCCGGTCACCAGCGCGGGCGACACCCTGGAGGCGGGCGATGTCTGCCGCCTGCAACGCATCGGCAAGCACAACGTCTTTGTCCAGGAAGACCTGCCCGGCGACGAGTGGGTCCATGAAAACGACGCGGTCAAGGCCTTTGCCAAACGCATGGCCGGACCGGGCATCTCCTACGACCCCGACCCGCGCGAGGGCAAGATCAACTTCTTTGCCGAGCATGCCGGACTGCTCTCCATCGACCTCGACGCCCTGGACCGCTTCAACCTCTCGCCCGATGTCATGCTGGCCACCCGGCACGACGGCTCGCTCATGCCCCAGGGCAAGGGCGTGGCCGGAACCCGCGCCATTCCGCTCTACATCGCGCGCGACAAGTTCAGCCGCGCCCTGGCCGCCCTGGGCGACAGCCCGGTCTTTGAAATCCTGCCCCTGCGCCGGGCAAAGGTCGGCATCCTGGTCACCGGCACCGAGGTCTTCAAGGGCCTCATCGATGACAAGTTCATCCCCATCATCTCGGCCAAGGTCATCAACCTCGGCTGCGAGGTGACCAAAACCGACATCGTGCCCGACGACCGCGAAACCATCACCGCCAGCGCCAGGGCCATGCTCGACGCCGGATGCGACCTGATCGTGACCACGGCGGGCATGTCCGTGGACCCGGACGATGTCACCCGCACCGCCCTGGTGGACGCCGGACTGCGCGACGCGCTCTACGGCGTGCCAATGCTGCCCGGCACCATGACCCTGGTGGGCCGACTGGGCAGCGCCCAGATCATCGGCGTGCCCGCCTGCGCCCTGTTCTACAAGACCACCTCGCTTGATGTCATCCTGCCCCGGCTCCTGGCCGGGCAAACCCTGACCCGGCGCATGCTCGCCCGCCTGGGCGAGGGCGGCTTCTGCATGAACTGCAAGACCTGCTCCTTCCCCAAATGCCCGTTCGGCAAATAGCCGCAGAAGCACGCCTCCGGCGGCCAGAGGGGAAACCTCTTGGAAGAGGTTTCCCCCTCTGGACTCCCCCTTCCAGAACTTTTTGTGACTCCGCCGCAAGGAAGGGCTGATGAGAACCAAGGCCTTGAGAGCGGCGGAGAGGGCGTGGATACGCGGCTCGTCAACCCTCTTCTTGTTTTGACAAAAAAGAAGCGCGCCCAGTGCGGACGCGCGGCCCCCTCCGTCGCCATCAAGCCCTTCCTCTCCCGTTTGCCTTTCCAGGCGGCATAGACCCAAAAAGTTTTGAAAGGGGGGGCCGGGGGGAAAACTTTTTCAAAAGTTTTCCCCCCGGAATCTCTCACCTCACCCCACACCCGCCCCTTACAATTTCGATTTGAGGACGATGTCCGTGATGGGGCCGCGCGAGCGGTCGCCTTTGAGGACCATGTGGGCGTAGTTCTTGTAGCCCTTGAGTTTTTTCACGGTCCAGTTGAGGCCGTTGTTGGATTCGTTGAGGTAGGGGTTGTCCACCTGCCGGGTATCGCCCAGGCAGATGCATTTGACGCCTTCGCCCATGCGGGTGAGCAGGGCGCGTGTTTCGCCGCGCGAGAGGTTCTGCATCTCGTCGATGATGACCACGGCGTTTTCGATGTTCATGCCCCGGATAAAGGCCACGGGCTGGATCTCGAACTTCTTGGCATTGAGCTTGAACGAGTCGCCTTCGGGGTTGGCAAAGATGCGGTTGGCCGGGCGGATGTCGTGGAGCTTGATGAGCAGATCCTGGATATACTTGATATAGGGGAGCATTTTCTCCTCTATGTCGCCAGGCAGGTAGCCCATCTTGGCCCCGATCTCGACCACGGGCTTGACCAGATAGATCTTGCGGTAGGGGTTGTCCTTGCGCTCCAGGGTCAGGTAGAGGGCGGCGGCCAGGGAGAGAAAGGTCTTGCCGTACCCGGCCTCGGACTGGATGGAGACGAGGTCGATACCCTCCTGGAGCATCAGTTCCAGGGCGAGGTTCTGGTAGACGCTGCGCGGTTTCACCCCCCATATCTCGTGGGTATAGCCGATGGGCTTGGGCCCTTCCGGGCCGTGGAACACGGGTGTGCCGTTCTCCCACCGAAAGCAGTTGTGCACGATCTCTTCGTCGTCCTCCACAAACCCGGTGTAGCGTTGCGATTCCGAACGGAAGGGGTCGGAGTCGCGATACTCCTCGCTGGGGATGCCAAAACACTTGGCCTTGATCTGGAGGATGCGGTCATTGGTGATCAGCGTGGCCTCGACCGGGGCCATGTGCAGGATTTCCTTGAGGATACGGTCGTCCATCACGTCGTCGGTGAGGGTCAGCGCGAAATCCGGCGGGAAGATGGTGACAAGTTCGTCATGGAGAATGGCCCGGACGGCCTGGGAGACGATGTGCCCGATGCGCGGGTCTTTCTTCAGCCCGTCCAGCTCGGTGAGGACGGTATAGGGAATGTATATCTCGTTTTCCTGCCCGTTTCGCAGGGCAGCGATGCATTTGGGATTTTCAATGAGGACGTTGGTGTCGAGGACAAAGTGCTTCTGGGCCATAATCCCCCGTCCGATGGTTAGGTGTTGACTCTTTCGGCATCACACGCAGCTTCCACCGTCATCGACCGGCCTGGGCCGGCCTGGACCGAAAGTCACCGAATTGTCTTCATTGGCACCTCCGCTGAACGTTCTTCACTCATGACTGAGACAGTGACCAGTTTTCGTGAAAATGTCTAGATGCAAGATGCAGCAAGCCGCGCTCCGGTGCATGACGGCCAGGTGACGATTCGTCACAAGGCTTGCGGCGATCTGATCGGCAGCGGCGGGCAGCCGACACCCCTGGTGGCCCAGGCTGCCGACCACTTTACATAAATGCGTCCCAGAGGCTATAGGGGAGGCTCCAAGTCCCCTTGAGACAGGCCTAAAGGGAGGTTGCCGTGACAGCAGAGAGCACCATATTCGTCCTCACGGACACCCCGGCCCTGTATGGCAATGACCTGACCGGCCATGGCAATCCGCCGGTGTTCATCAGGGACGTGCCCACCCTCCTGACCCGGCTCAAGGATGCCGAGGCCGCCGGGCTCGTGCTGGAGATCGGCAAGGTCATGCGGGCCAGCCGGGCCGAGCGCGACCGCCTGTTCAGCTATGCGGGCTGTTTTCCGGTCCTGCGCACCAAGCCCAACCCCAGGGTCGGCTCCGTGGCCTACCTTGATCCCATGGACCGGTTTCTGGACAACCTGAACGACACGTCAGGCAAACGCCAGCGCGGCCACAATCGCGTTGGGGCGCTGCTCCCCTGCCTCTTTGCGCGCGAGGACGACCCCAGCATGGCGGAGACCCTGGAGGGGCTGATCCTGGACATCTCGCCGGGCGGATGTTTCATCAAGGCCGACAAGACCTTCAAGGGCGAGACCTTTGCCCAGGTCAGAATCCCCGGCCTCGCCAACCGGCGGCCCATCTATTCGAGCATCCGCTGGTGCAGCTCGGATGCAAAGAAGCCGGGCCTGGGCATCATGTTCATCGACATTGCCAAGGATCAGGCGCAGGAAATCGCGCAGATGCAAGACACGGTTGCGGACTGACAGGCAGGACGGACGGACCCGGAGCGAGAACAGGGGAGCCGGAACCGCTCCCCTCAGAGTATTGACAAAACCCACTCTGGCAGGCTGTTGAGAAAGGTTCGAGTGCTAGGCGCGAAAAAAAGGCAAGGCCGACGCGTATATGCAATACGCGAGGGCTTGCCTTTTTTGAAGCAACGACGCAATCGGGCCTTTGTCAGCAGCCTGAGGGGAGCCGGAACCGCTCCCCTTTATCACGCCCCGAGCCGGGCGGCCAGCAGGCCGGAGCGATCACCCACGGCCAGGGCGCGGGCAAAGGCGCTGTCCTGCCCCTGCGACCGGGCCAGAGTTCGGGCCAGGGCCAGTTCATCGAGACCCGATGCGAGCCGACAGGCCCGCAGGCTGGCCAGGGCCAGCTCCAGGGCCAGCCGCCACTCCTTGCGCTCGTGCAGGGTGAGGACTGAGAGAAAGCCCACCCGGAGCTGGGACAGACCCGGTAGCGGCCTGAGCATGGCGTCGAGCAGACGCAGGGTGGGCAGATGTTCGGGCTGGTCGGCCAGCAAGGCCAGCAGACACTCCACAGCGGAATCCGGCAGGTGGACAGCCGGGTCAAAGGCGAATCCGGCCCTGACCACCCGGCCCCGGCGCGACAGATCCCTGGCCCACAGGGTCAGCAGGGCGGCGGGCGTGTCGGGCTGACCGGGATTGCTGATACCCATGGCCTTGACATGGCGGTACCAGAATGCCCTGGCCGCATCGAATCGGCCCAGGCGCAACGCGGCCATGGACCCTGTCAGGTTGACTCCGGGCGAATCCGCACACATACCGACGGCCAGCAGTGCGTCCATGGTGGACGCCATCGGGCCGGTCTTGCCGTCCACAGCCTGGACACGCAGGATCGCACAGGCCACATCCGCAAAGATGTCTGCCGTGGCCGGGTCGCAGCCACACCCGGCCAGCCGGGCGAGCGCCTCCCCGGCGGAAATTCCGATCACCCCGCCCTCCTGCATGGCCGCCGCCGTCAGGGCGGTCCACAGGTCGGCGTCGCGCCCCCGCGCCCTGCCATCCACGGCATCGCGCGCCCATTCGAGGATGCGGCGCGCCCGATGCAGGGCGGTATGCTCGGCCAGCACCCGCTCTCGGGCCGCCCGACCCATGGCCTGGGTCAGCCGGGGATTCTTCAGGTACATGGTCAGTTTCTCGTCCAGTTCCACGGCGTCGCCGTAGGTATCGAACTCGCGCCCCGGCGCAAACAGCGTTTCCTGCTCCTCGCCCAGAGCCTCGCTCAGGACAAGACAGCCGCACGACGCCCCCTCAAAAAGCCGGAAGTTGACCTCGCCCAGGATCGACTGGTTGGGAATGATGCGCGCATCACGATACAGATCCATCATCGCGCCAAAGGTCAGCCCCTGGCGAACGGCCAGGGCATACCCGGCGCACCGCTCCTCCAGGAGCCGGACCATCCATGTCCGCGCCGGACGCTCTGCGGTCAGGCGGCCCACAAAGGCCGCGTCCCAGGCCCGCGCAGCATGATCCGGAGAGGCCGAGCCGTGGCCGAAGGTGGGCAGCCAGCGCACATCCCGCGCCCCGCGCTGGCGCAGGACCGGCACAGACGCCAGCTGGGTGGAACAGGTCAGGTCGAAAAGCCGGGCGTACGCGCCATGCCAGTAGCCGTTGAGATGCGGATCGATACACCAGAGCAGCGCCGGACAGTCCAGCCCGTCAAGCCCGGTCACCAGGCAGCGCGGGCCGAGCGATTCCACCTGCATGACAAGATCGGGCGCAAAACCGCGCTCGGCCAGCGTCTCGTCCAGGGCGAGAAACGGCTCGGGCGATCCATTCAGGGCCAGAACCTCGCATCCCAGCTCCTCAAAGGCCGCCTTGAGCGTCACCGGGCTGTCGATGAGGCAGATTTTCTTCATGTCCCGCATGCCCGGACCATAGCCTGGTTTGCCTTCGGTTGTCATGGGATAACCCCTCTGTCCCGCTGTGTTTTCTCTCCCCATGGCTGCGCACCCGGCACAGCGCGACACAATTCCCATGCCAGACAACCAGCAGATATTGCAGCATATTTACAGGAGCGTAAAAGAATTTGCGCCCCCTAACCCTTCCGCCTGCCATGACCGATAAGAAGGGCAACCGCCAGTAGGTAGCCCTGCCCCAGGCAGGGACGGCGCAATGCCGGGTGCGGGAGAAGCTGGCCGCATGGATGCGGACAGAGGCTGCCGCAACGGGACACGGGGAGACTCGGAGGAAGGATTGGGAGGTCCTTCCCCCAGGGCTTCATAGACCCAGGGAGGGGTTGATGAAGAGGCACGACGAGCGCCGCGACGAATGCGCGGCCAGCGTGGAGACCGAGCGCGTCTTTGAAGGTTTCGACGCCAGCAGGTCCGAACGCCTCCGCAAGGAGGAAGAGGACGAACGCGCCCGCAGGATCGCCAAGCTTAAGTCCGAAATCCTCTCGGGCCAATACAGGCCCGATGTCAAGGACATCGCTAGGCTCCTGACCTCGGCCATGGACCCGACCCTCTGAGGGCCGCGCCCGCAACCGAGACGCCGGACCGGAACCAGTGTTCCGGTCCGGTTTTGTTTTTTGCCTCCGGCGACCAGAGGGGGAAACCGCATACGCTCCGCCGCAAGGCGAGGTTGGGGAAGCAGAGCGGCGGAGAGGGCGTGGATGCGCGGAAAGGCAGAGCTTTTACAGAAAGTATGGACAAAAAGAAGCCCACCTCGTGCTGACGGCAGCCCCCTGCGCCGCCATCAAACCCTGCCTATCCCGCCCGCCCTTCCAGGCGGCGTAGACCCAAAAAGTTTGGAAAGGGGGGTCCGGGGGGAAAACTTTTTCCAACAGTTTTCCCCCCGGCATTCCCGATCAAATACTGCTCATGAACAAGGCCGCGCCGAACAGGGCGATGGAGGCTGCGCCGCAGATGGAGAGTCCGGCGTAGGCGATGTTGAAGACTTTGGCGTTGGTTCCCGACATGCGCAGGGTGAGGCCTCGGGCGGCCACGGCGGCCCAGGCGAACAGGGTGGTGGTCAGGCCCATGCCCGCGGCCATGAGCACGATGGCGGCCACCCCGGCCCAGAAGATGTTCAAGCCGATGGAGAAGGCGAGGATGACGGCTGCGCCGGGACACGGCACCAGCCCGGTGACAAAAGAGACCATGAGCACGCGCCGGATGTTGACCGCGTTGCCCAGAGCCTCGTGGTCTATGGAGCAGGAGGTTTCGGCGATGAGTCCGCCGCGCGACACGTCGAGCAGGGCCTTGCCGGTCAGGAAGAGACCCATAAGGGCGAGCAGGGCGTAGCTGGCCGGTTGCAGGGCGCGGCTGGCGGCCTGAAACCCGCCCATGCCGGTGGAGAAGACCATGTAGGCCACACCCACGGCCACGGCGGCTGAGGCCATGTGGACAAAGGTGATGGCGTTGCCCATGAGCGCGCCGGAGAAGAACGAACCTGGATTGCTCAGGAAGTAGGAACAGACCACGGTCTTGCCGTGGCCAGGGCCCACGGCGTGGACCACACCGTAGAGAAAGGCGAGGCCGAGGAAGGTCCACAGGGCCGGGCCGAACGGATCGGTCTTGATGTCTGCGGCAAACCCGTTGAGGCGCAGGTTCAGCTCCTTTTGCACGGAGCGGACCAGGGCCATGAGCCGCTCGATGGGGCCGGGCGCGTCCTGGGCAACCGTGGCTGCGGGCAGGTCGGGCGCGCTGCCGGGCGCACCCGAGATGGAGAGGTGCACGGCCTCAGGCACGATAAACTGCCAGTAGGTGTGGTCCCTGGCCGGGCGAATGTCGTGGCTGACCTGGGCCATGCCGCCCACCTCGAAGCTTATAGCATCGGCCACCAGCAGGATGTCGGTGTAGTAGTCCTTGTCAAAGATGGCGACCCGGAAATTCCTGATCTGGTCAAAGCCGAGGCCAAGGGGCATGGTGAAGCGGTAGACCAGCCGCCCGTCGGACAGGGAGGCATGGAAATCCTCGATGGCCGCGGGGCGGATGCGCCTGCCGCCGGACTCGATCAGGGTGAAGTAATCGTAGTTGGCGAGATAGGCAAAGGCCCCGTCCCTGATGGCCGCCTGTCCGGCTGGCGTGGCCAGGGATGCGGCGTCGAGTTCCAGGTCGGCCATGATGGCCTGGCTGAACATGTCGTCGAAAAGCCACTGCTGACGCATGGCGACCAGCCCGGACTCGTCCACCACAAAGGTCAGGGAGGCGTCCACATAGACGTGCGGATGGGCCGCCCCCTGGCTGGCGGGCAGCAGCAGGGCCGCCAATGCCCAGAGGATGAGGAGCAGGGAAATCTTGTGCCGCATGAATGATGCTTTCTATTGCACTCCATGGCCGAAGGCAAGCGATGAAGCGGGTGCCCGGATGCCGGGAAAAGGGGACGCAGAGGAAAGGGGCAGAGAATTTGGCGGCGTCCGGTTGTCAAGGGTGCCGTTTGCGATTATTATGGACTTTTCACCACCCGGACAAGGAGACCGCCCATGCTGCGTCAGCACGCCCCCATGACCGCCTGTGCCCTGCTGGCGTGCGTCCTGTTCGCCTGGGACGGTCACGCCCAGACCAGGACGCTGCGCATCGCAGTGGTGGACTCCGCGCCCTACGGCTTTGCCCAGGGCGGCCAGCCCGCCGGGCTGTCCAGCGAGCTCGGGCTGGCCCTGGCCGCCGGGGCGGGCTGCGAATCGACGGCCACCCTGCTCTCCCGCGCCGATGCCCTGCGCGCCCTGGCGGCGGGCAAGGCGGACATGGCCGTCATGCCCGGCGGACCTGGGTCTGACAAGGCGGTGGTCAGCCTCGGCCCCCTGCTCCACTCGCGCTTTGCGGCCATCGGACGGGCCGGGACGCCGCTGCGCTCCCGCGACGATCTGCGCGGCAAGACCGTGGCCGTGGTGCGCGGCGACCCGCGCGATCCGCTGCTCTCGACACGCCATGGAGTGGCACTCCTGCCCGTGCCCAACGCGACCAGGGGCCTCAAACTGCTGGTGGCCGGACAGGTTGAATTTGTCGCGGGGGAGTGGCTGTCCCTGCTCCACGCCGTGGACGCCATGCACCTCCCGGCCAGGATTTTTGGCAGCCCGCTGCTGCTCTCGCCAGTCAGCGTGGACTTGCTGGTTCCCGCCTCCCTCGACCAGGAGAGCGCTGCCCGACTTGCCCAGGCCCTGGAACGGCTTGAAGCCCGCGAATCGTTCAGGGCCATCGCGGCCCGATATGGGCTGTGACGTTTTTACACCGGAACATGCCGGGCAAGCGCACCGCCAGCATCGCAAAGACATCATTTATTTCCAGTATGTTGGCGGACACAACGCCTGTCAGCCGGAACGCGCCGCAACAACGATTTCCCTGCGTTGGATCGACAATGAGGATGACACGGCGTGCCGAGTTGTGTAGGGAAGAGGGCTGGAATGAGGAGTAATATCATCACCGCATCCCCTCCTGTCAGCCGGAAGCGTACATGAGCCACGACACACCCACCCCCAAGCGGCCACTCCTGTCCAGCAGGTCCATTTCCCGTGACCTGACGGCAAGCCTTGTGGGCATCGTCCTGCTGGTGGCCACGGCCATGGCGGGCTATGTCTACTGGCAGCAGTCCGAAGAGATGTGGCGCAAGGCCGAGGAAAAGGGCGAGGACACCATTGCCAGCGTGGCCGAGATCCTGGCCGTACCCATCTGGAACCTCGACTATGACAACGCCCGGCTCATCGGATCGGTCTACACCCACGACGACATGGTCCAGGGAATCCGCATCTACGGCTCGCGCAACGAGGTGGTCTTTGCCCACGAAAAATTCTCCGGCGTACTGGCGGACTTCAGCAAGGTCCGCTCCATCGTCTTCGAGGGCCGCACCATTGGCCGGGCCGAGATCGACTTCACCCTGACCCGCGAAAAACAGCAGCTCGACGAGCAGATGCTCGTCTCCACCCTGATCATCGTGGTGGCCATCTCGGTCATCCTGGCCATCACCGGCCTCTTGCTGCGCATCTTCCTGAACAAGCCGCTCCATGTGCTCCAGCAGGGCATCGCCCGCGTGGCCAAGGGCGATTTCTCCTACGAGTTCGGCGAGGTGCGCCACACGGAGCTGATCGAGATCGCCACCCGGTTCCGGCGCATGTCCGCCGAGATCGAGGCCAGGGAGAAGAAGCTCCAGGCCATGAACAAGACCCTCCAGGAAGCCGAGGAAAAATACCGGGGCATCTTCGAGAACGCCATCGAGGGCATCCTCCAGGCCACGCCCGACGGTGTCCTGCGCCGGGCCAACCCGGCCATGGCCCGCATCTTCGGCTACGATTCCCTGGACGAGTTCCTCTCCAACGTCCGCTCCCTAGGCTCGCGAATCATGGTCAACCCGGACCGGATGCAGGATTTCTACAAGCAGGTTCGTGAGCGCGGCGAGATCAAGCGGTTCGAGGCCGAGTACTACCGCCGCGACGGCAAGACCATCTGGGGCTCGCTCAACGCCCGCGCCATCTACAGCGACAGCGGAGAAATCATCTTCATCGAGGGCATCCTCGAAGACATCACCGACCGCAAGAAGGCCGAGCAGGATCTGGCCGATCTCAACCGCCACCTGGAGCAATTGGTGCGCGAACGCACCGAGGACCTGGTCAACAAGGCCCGCGAGCTTGAGGAGGCCAACCAGCGACTGCGCGAACTCGACGAGATGAAATCCGCCTTCCTCTCCTCGGTCTCCCACGAGCTGCGCACGCCGCTCACGTCCATCCTTGGCTTTGCCAAGCTGCTGCACAAGGAGTTCACCCGCAACTACCTGCCCCTGGCCCAGAACGAGCCGCTGCTGGTCAAGAAGGGCCAGCGCATCCAGAACAACCTTCTGATCATCAGTCACGAGGGCGAGCGGCTGACCCGGCTCATCAACGACGTGCTCGACCTCAACAAGATCGAGTCCGGCAGCATGGGCTGGCGCGACGAGCGGCTGAACATGAGCGACATCGTGGAGACCGCCGTGCAGTCGGTCACCGGGCTTTTCTCCCAGAACCCCCAGGTGGGGCTGGTCTCGGAGATCGATCCGGCCCTGCCCGTGGTCATCGCCGATCCGGACCGCATGCAGCAGGTGCTCATCAACCTGCTCAACAACGCGGCCAAGTTCACTGACGACGGCAGCGTCACGGTCCGCGCCTTTCCCCGCTTCGGGCAGGTGCGCGTGGAGATCGCGGACACGGGCGTGGGCATCCACCCCGAAGACCAGAACAGGATTTTCGAGAAATTTCACCAGACCAAGACGGCCACCATGGGCGACAAACCCAAGGGCACCGGCCTGGGCCTGACCATCTGCCGCGAGATCGTCGAGCACTACAGCGGCAGGATCTGGGTCGAATCCGAGCCGGGCAAGGGGTCCACCTTCATCTTCACCCTGCCCTCCGCCTCCTGATCCGCCAAGACAAAAACCACAGGCCGCTCCACACCGAAGCGGCCTGTTCCTGTTTGAATCGGGGATTGGGATCAGCTTTTGGGGTCGGCAATCAGACCGTTGAAAAAATCATTCCCGCAGGCTGTTCAAAAATGTTCGAGTGCAAGGCGCGAAAAAAGGTCAAGGCCGAAGCGCACTTCCAGTACGTGAGGATTTGACTTTTTTGAAGCAACGCAGCAATCGGACGTTTTTCAACAGCCTGCTACCGGGCGCGATCCACGATCCGGCGCAGGGTGGCCTCGGCCAGGGCGCGCAGCCGGTCGGTGCCGGGGCGGCCACCGGTTTTTTCGAGCAGGACCAGGTAGTGGTCCAGGGCCGACTCCATGAGCGGATGGCCCGGACCCAGGGCCGCCTCGTAGGCGGCAAGTCCCTGCTCGTAGAAGCCGACCGCCTCGTCCGGGCGGCCCGCCTTGTCCAGAAACAGGGCCAGATTGCACAGGGATTGGGCGGTCTCCGGATGGTCCGGGCCAAAGGCGCGCTGGCGCACGGCCAGACTCTCGCGAAAGTTGGCTTCCGCCGCCGCAAGGTCGCCCAGGGCGTCGCAGAGCAGGGCCACGGTGTTCAGGTCCGAGGCCACCTCGGGGTGGGCGTCGCCGAACGCGGCCCGGTTGATGGTCAGGGAGCGCTCGGCCAGTCGCAGGGCGTCCGCCGGGCACCCCATGGCCTCGTGGAGCAGGGCCAGGTTGCCCAGGCAGGAGGCGATGGAGGGGTGCCCCTCGCCGTGGGCCCTGGTCAGCACCCGCAGGCACTCCAGGAACGCGGCCTCGGCCTGATCGAACTTGCCCTGGGCCTGACGGACCACGCCCAGCCCGTTGAGGATGGGCGCGGTGACGAGATTGTCTTTGGTGAAAATCGCCTGCTGCAACTCCAGGCACCCGGCAAAGGCGGTCTCGGCCCGGCCCAGATCGCCTGCGGCCCAGAGCACCACGCCCAGCCCCTCGAGGTCGGCGGCGATGTCGGGATGGTGTTTGCCCTTGAGCGCCACGTCCACGGCCAGGGCGATATCGAGCAGGTCGGCCCCCTGGCGGTGCCGCCCCTGCAGGTGCAGGGAGAACCCGGCCTGATGCAGGACACGGTTGGCCGCCGGGGTATGCAGCCCCAGAGTGACCACCAAATCGCGGCAGGCCAGGACATGGGGCATGAGCCACTCCACTGTGGGCCAGTGCTCTGCCTCGGCATCGGGCAGTGTGAGGTTGAGACCGTAGACCGCGCGCCCGGCCCACTCGAGCCGGGTCTCGTCGTCCAGCGAGGCGAGCAGGGTCTCGCGCACCAGGGGCGGCACGCCGTAGGTCTGCTGGTCGGGATCGATGTCGATCAATCCCCGGACCACGAGCGGATCGAGCATGGCCGTGGCCGCGAAGAACGAGGCCGCAGGGTTGATCAGCGACGGATTGTGCGGCGCGCCCTCCACAGACAGGGCAAAAGCGTAGGGCAGCGGGGCCGGGGCGAGCATGGCCGCCATGAACAGCGCCTCAAGTCCGCCGGACGCCTCGCGTTCGACCTCCCTGATCGAGGCCAGAATATCCTGGGATGACGGCTGCGCGGCTTTCCGGGTCACGGCTTACTCCTTGGTTGCCTTGTCCCTATCCGGTTTGGGTGGGGAATTCAAGGAAGGGGCCTGCTAACCCATGGGTGAACCACTGGCCGAATCACTGGCCGAAAACGCCGCGGGCCGCCTCCGGAGGATTCCGGCGGCGGCCCGTGCCTGAAACCATTCAATCGGGTCTTACCGCTTGACGCTGATCAGGGTGTTGAGCAGCGAATCCGAGGTGGTGATGACCTTGGTGTTGGCCTGATACCCGCGCTGGGTGATGATCATGCTGGCGAATTCCTCGGCCATGTCCACGTTGCTCATCTCCAGGGTGTTCTGCACGAAAGAGCCGCGCCCCCCGACCAAGGCCTTGCCATCCATGGCCGCGCCAGAGGCATCGGTGGCCACGAAGTTGTTGCCCCCGTCGCGGCGCAGCCCCCACTCGCTGGCAAAGCGGTAGTTGGCGACCTGATAGAACTCCTCGGTCTGTCCGTTGGAGAAATAGCCGCTCAGGAACCCGTCGCCGTCCACGCTGGTGTTGAGCAGATAGCCCCAGGTGAAGCCGTCCTGGATCTGGTAGGCGGTGAACGAACTCTGGTCGTAGCTGGTGGTGATGCGGGCATCGCGCGCCTCGTTGGCCATCTGCACCAGGTTGCCCACATTCAGGCCGACCCCTGCGGCGGTGGCCGCGCCGGAGAGCCATGTGGACGTGGTGGAAGTCAGGCCGAAATCATAGCTCACCAACTGCTCGGTTCCGATGGCCGCCCCGTTGCTGCCAAAGGTAAAGGAGACCTGGGGCTCGCCATCGAGGTTGAAGGTGGCGGGCGCCCAGTTGCTCAGGTTCTTGCCGTCGGCCCCGCCGGTCAGGGAATAGGCGGACTGGCCCACCAACTGGCCCGAGCCGTTGAAGGTCAGGACGCCCATTCCAGCCAGCCCCGCCGCCGAGGTACCGTAGGCGCCCGAACCGTCGGACGAGCCGGGCAGGGCCACCAGGTATTCCCAATAGCTGTAGCCGGGCGCCGCGTTTGACAGGGACGAGGCGTTGACCGGGTCGAAATAGACCGTCATCTCGTGCTCGTTGCCGTCCGCGTCATAGATGGTCAGGGCCGAGGAATAGGCAGGCAGGTTCTCGCCAAAGGGCTTTGATCCCGAGCTGCCGTTGTACGCTTCGAGCATGGCGAAGAACGGATTGGTGGCGCTGCTATACTGCTCCGTGGCCACGGCGTCGAGGTTGGTGACCATCTCCACGTCCGTGGTCGCCCGGGGCTGCGAGCGCACGAGACGGACAGGCTGGCCATCGATGACCACGTCCTCGTAGGGAAGCTGGACATCCGACACCTGGGTCGCCACAACGCCGGTCTCGCGGTCCACGGCATAGCCCTGGAGCCTGAAATCATGGGGATCGACCAGATAGGCGTCGTTGTTGAAACGGAACGATCCGGCCCTGGTGTAGTGGCTCGCGCCCATGGTCCCGCCTGCGGTCGTGTCGCGGACGCCGAAAAACCCGTTGCCCGTGATGGCAAGGTCGGTGGTGGTGGTCGTGTTCTCCAGCCCCCCCTCGGCAAACACGGTGCGGATGGCGGACATGCTTACGCCCTGGCCCATCTGGCTGGCGTAGCTGCTGCCCGATTCGAACTGCCCGCCGCCGTATCCGAGCTGACTGCTCATCAGATCGCCAAACAGGGCGTCCGCCTTCTTGAAACCTATAGTGCTGACGTTGGCAAGGTTGTTGGCAACGACCTGCATCCGTTCGCCATGGGCAACAACGCCCGTGGCACCCACGTACAGACTGCTGAAACTCATGCTTTCCTCCAATCCGGGAAGGCCCGGATCCGGTCGGGAAAAGCCGGGAGACCCGATCCCCGGCAGATAATTCCCCATTGCTTCTCCGCCGTGGCTTGAGCAAGGAGCATGCCAGGGGCAAACCCGGCCCTGCCAGGGGCATCGGCTTCGGCAATTGCCGGGTTTTCTTTTTATAATTGCCTCGTGCAACATTTTTGTCATAGGGTTGGGGAAACTGTAACATCAGGCAGGAGACCTTTATGCGCGCAATACACAACCTCGGAGTCGGGCAGCGACTGATCCTTGTCATCTCGGTGGTCATTCTCGTGCTGCTCGGCTCTGTCGTCACCGACGTGAACCTGAGCACCAAAAGCCTGACCCTGTCCATATCCGACAAAATCCTCTCGCAAAACAGCAGGACTGTGGCCTCGACCCTGAGCGGCTGGCTCAACGACCGGCTGCGCTACCTGACCCTGGCCGCCGAGAACCAGTCGGTCATCGAGGCGGCCCTTGGCGGCGACTTTGAGGCAGCCACCGCGTGGCTGACCAAGGCCAGGGAGGCGGACCCGTCTCTAGAATCGCTCTTTGTCCACGACGCCCAGGGCATCTCCGTGGTCACCACCAACCCCGGCGGGCGGGGCAAGTCCTATGTCACCCAGGAATACTTCACCACCATCATCAAGCAGGGCAAGCCCTCCTACATCTCCAACATCGTCCTCTCCCCGGTGAGCAAGCAGCCGCGCGTGGCCATCGCCGTGCAGATCCGCGACCAGGGCCGGACCGTGGGCTATGTGGGCATGTCGGTCATGGCCTCGGCCTTCACCGCCGAGTACATTGATCCGGTCAAGGTGGGTTCCGAGGGCTACTGTTTCATCCTCGATCCCGAAGGCCGCATCCTGGCCCACCCCAACAAGGATCTCATCTTCCAGGATCTGAGCGACCGCGACTTCATCCAGACCATGATGGCCCGCAAGAGCGGCTTCATCGAATACCAGTGGCAGGGACTGACCAAGTTCATGGCCTTCAGCCAGGTGCCTGAAACCGGCTGGATCGTGGCCCTGGCCGCCGACCAGAGCGACCTCATGGCCGACGCCAGCCAGTTGCAGACCCGGCTGCTGCTCACCGGCGCGGCGGGCCTGGTGCTGGCCGTGCTCGTCCTCTTCTTCATCTCCCGCAGACTGATCACCCGCCCCCTGACCGTGATCGCGGCCCAGGCCGGGTCCATCAGCGAAGGCAATCTGGATGTCCGGTTCGAGGGCAGCTTCAGCGGCGAGATGCTGCTGCTCAAGGAGGCCTTCGAGCGCATGGCCGCCCAGCTCCAGAGCATCGTGGGCGACGTGCACGCGGCTGCCGAGCAGGTCTCGGCTGGCGGCGAGGAGCTGAGCGCCACGGCGCAGGATCTCTCCATCGGCGCCAACAACCAGGCCCAGGCCGTGGACAAACTCTCCTCGGCCATGGAGGAGATGACGGCGAGCATCGGCCAGAACGCGGAGAACGCCCGCGAGACCGAGACCCTGGCCAGCCAGGCCGCCGATGGGGCGCAGGAAGGCGGCGAAGCCGTGGCCCAGGCCGTCAGCGCCATGACCGAGATCGCCGACAAGATCACCATCATCGAGGATATCGCGCGCCAGACCAACCTGCTGGCGCTCAACGCGGCCATCGAGGCGGCCCGCGCAGGCGAACACGGCAAGGGTTTCGCCGTAGTCGCCGCCGAGGTGCGCAAGCTGGCCGAGCGCAGCGGCGCGGCGGCAGCCGAGATAGGCCAGCTCTCGGCATCGAGCAATCAGGTGGCCAACAAGGCGGGCAAGATGCTGGAGAAGCTCGTGCCCGACATCCGCAAGACCGCCGAGCTGATCCACGAGATCTCCGCCGCCACCATGGAGCAAAACGTGGGCGCGGAAGAGATCAACGCCGCCATCCAGGATCTGGACACCGTGGTTCAGCGCAACGCAGCCACGTCCGAAGAGGTGGCCTCCACCTCCGAGGAGCTTGCAGGCCAGTCCGTGCAACTGCAGCAAACCATCGGCTTCTTCCGGCTCAAGGACCGGAGTGCGCCCCGCAGGCAGGCCGCGAGCGGGCCGCGCGTTGCCCGCACCGCCCCGGCTGCGCTGCCCGCCGCAGGCAAGGCAGGGGACGACGGCGACTTCGAACGGTTCTGACACCAGCAGGCCTGACAACCCGCTGGTCCGACACCCCACCAAAAAGGGACGGCGGCTCGTATCGAGCCGCTGTCCCAGAATATTGACAAAGCCCACTCTGGCAGGCTGTTGAGAAAGGTTCGAGTGCTAGGCGCGAAAAAAAGGCAAGGCCGACGCGTATGTGCAATACGCGAGGGTTTGCCTTTTTTGAAGCAACGACGCAATCGGGCCTTTCTCAACAGCCTGGGACGGCGGCTCGTATCGAGCCGCTGTCCCTTCGCAATCCCCCCTTGCAATGCCAGCGCACCCTGCGTACTGTGTCGGCCTCGACGGACGAGAATGACCGAAACCAACAAACGAACGGAGACCTGAATATGAAACGCGTTATCCTCCTGCTGTGTGTCGCCCTGCTCGGCTTCACCATTCTGACCGGGTGCAACCAGCAGCAGGCCGGAGTCGCCATCGGCGTGGTGGACGAAGCCGCCGCCTTCAAGGACAACAAGGCCGCTGCCGCCGCCATGGCCTACCTCCAGGAGCTGGGCGTGCCCCTGCAAAAGAAGGCCGAGGAAGCTTACAAGGCCATGCAGGAAGAACAGAACGAAACGACCGTGAACGCATACAAGGCCGCCATGGGCGACCTGCAGAGCATCATGAACGAGGAGCAGCAGCGCGTGGTCGCCCTGATCGACGCCAAGTTCAACGAAGTGCTCGACACCTACCGCAAGGAAAAAGGGCTGACCCTGATCCTGAGCAAGCAGTCGGTCATCGCCTCTGACGACACTGTGGACATCACCGCCGACATCACTGCCGCCATGGACAAGGTCGAGCTCGACCTGACCCCGCCCGCCAAGCCGGAGGCCCCGGCTGAAGCGGCACCCGCCGCCCAGGCCGAGACGCCTGCCGAAGAGACCAAGCCCGAGGAAGCCCCGGCCACAGAAGCTCCGGCCACCGAAACTCCGGCTGAAGCGGCACCCGCCCAGGGCGAAGCTGCCCCGGCCCCGGCTGAAGGTCAGGCCCAGTAGCCCCCCCCCGAACACGAAACAAGGCCTGCCCGCATCATGCGGGCAGGCCTTTTCTCTTGTCTTGTTGATGCCTAGACGCGCGCCAGGAAGAGGCGCATCGCGCTGTGGGCAGCCTTGAGTTTGTCCAGGAACAGGGCGTGCAACGCCCTGGTCTTCTCCAGGTCTCCGGCCTTGGCCGATTCTTCCATGCCCAGGGCGAGGTTCGCGATCTCAGTGGAGCGGACCACGCCGCACATGCCCTTGAGGGAATGGGCCAGCTTCGAGGCCTGATCCGCATCCCCCTGCGCCAGGGCCTCGCCCAGGGAGTCGGACCGCTCCGGGCTGTCTTCGAGAAAGGCTGACAGCAACTCCCTGGCCAGTTCCATATCCCCGGCAAGGCTCTGCAAGAACCTGTTCTTGTCAAATAATGGTTCGCTCATGTCCAGCCCCCGCGCTCCGGCAATCTCCATACTCGTCACGATCGGCAAACACCTGTTCTAATCCCAAGTACCATTGCCCGTCACTCAATGGAAGTATTATTCCCCCGGCACAGGGAGGAATACAGGGCCTCGTAGCGCTGCGAGGCCGAAGCCAGCGAGAATCCGGCCATCACCCGACTGCGCGCCGCCTGGCCAAGGGCCGCCCGGCCAGTCGGACCCAGCCCGGCCATGTCGAGCATGGCCCGGCCCAGGGCGGGCGCGTCGGCAGGCGGCACCACCAGCCCGGTGGAGGCCACCAAGGACGCGCTGTCGCCCACGTCCGTGACCACACAAGGCACGCCGCAGGCCATGGCCTCGCCCACCACGTTGGGAAAACTCTCCCCCACGGACGACGAGACCAGGACATCCATGGCCGCCATGAGCCGCTCCATGTCCGCCCGCTCGCCCAGGAGCCGGACGCGCTCCGGCGCGAGCCCGGCCTCGGCCAGCCATCCGGCCAGGGCCGCGTTGCCGTGGTCCGCCCCGCGCCCGGCCAGCACAAAGACCGCCTCTGGCACGGCGTCGGCCACCAGGGACGCGCCGCGCAGAAAGGTCAGGTGGTCCTTCATGGGATCAAGCCGGGCCGCGAGGCCGTAGACCAGGGCCGAGTCGTCCAGCCCCAGACTCGCGCGCACCGCGCGCCGGGCCTGTGCATCGGGCCGGAACCGGGCGGGATCGAACCCGTTGGGGATGACCTCGAACCGCTTGGGCGCGTAGCCCAGGCCGAGGTGAAAATCACGGGCCGCCCCGGAGTTGGTCACCACCGCGTCCGGCAGACGCGAGAGCGCGGCGCAGGCCCGAAGCGTCAGCCCGGTGGTGCGCCGGTATTGCGCAAGGTCCATGTACGAGCAGCGGATGTTCCAGACCAGCCTGGGGCCGTTGCCAAGGGGGAAGGCCAGTGCGCGCGCGGTCAGGCCGAGCAGGTCGGCGTGGTAGAGCCAGGTCTGGATCAGGTCGGGCCGCCAGGAGCGGATCATCCCCGCCAGCCGGACCAACCCGGCAGGGGACGGCACGCCGCGCCGCATGCCCAGGCTGTCCACGCGCACCCCGTCGCGCGCCAGCCCGCGTCCGACCTCGCCCGGCTCGATCAGGCTGACCACGCGGGGCAGGAACCGGACCGGGTCCATGGTCGTGACGAGCCGATGGAGCGTGGTCTCCGCGCCCCCTACATCGAGGCCGGTGATGACGTGCAGTATTTTCATGATGATGGCTTGGCGGCACCCTGGCCGCCCGTCATGGACTAGCACCATCCGGGGCAAAAAACCATACCGGACCACGCCCTCTTTGGAGCGGAAGGTCTGGTGACAGGGGCGCGTTTACACGGTACACTGGGCAGGGAGCACGATCATGCACACGAAAACACCCAACGCCGTCTATCTCTCGGCCCCCATCAACGGGCTGATCGAGGGCATCTACCGGGCGCGAACCACCATCGGCGAGTTGCGCGAACACGGCGACTTCGGCCTGGGCACCTTCAACCGCCTGGACGGCGAGATGGTCATGCTCGACGGCCAGGTCTTCCGCATGGACGCCACAGGCCGGGCCAATAGCGTGGACGATGCCGAGCAGACGCCCTTTGCCTGCGTCACCCGCTACCGGCCCGACACCCTGGACGAATTCCCGGAGCCGCCCGACGAGGATCTCTTCGCCCTGGCGACACGCCTCCTGCCCTCGCCCAACATGCTCTACGCGGTGCGCGTGGATGGCCGGTTCAGCCATGTCCGGGCGCGCTCGGTGCCGCCCCAGGACACCTACCGTCCCCTGGTCGAGGTGGCGCGCGAGCAGCCAGAATTCGATTACCGCGACATGGACGGCACCATGGTCGGCTTCCACACCCCCGGTTTTCTGGGCGGGGTGGCCGTGCCCGGCCTGCACCTGCACTTTCTCTCTGCCGACAAAACCTGCGGCGGCCATGTGCTTACCTGCCTGCCGGGCCGCGTCACCGTAGGCGTCCAGCATGTGCCAAGGCTGGTCATGGGGCTGCCCATGACCCTGGATTTCCTGACCTCCGGGTTCGAACGCGACACGGCCCGCGACATCGCGGAATCCGAGCGCTGAGGCTTCAGGGGCGGATCAGCCAAACACGCACTCGTCGCCCGCCTCGCGGTTCCACCGCCCGCCCGCGAACTCCAGCAGGATCTCCTGCATGGCCAGGGTCCGGCAGTTGTTCAGGCAGACCTTGACGCCCTGGGCCTTGAAACCGGGCGCGACCTTGCGCGAGGCAGGCAGGAACCCCCGCACCCAGACATCGCGGCTTGAGTCATCGGACACGATGGCCCCGTAGGCCCGGTCCGCGGTGACCGAGCCCTGGCGCGGCGCGGCCACCACCGTGGGCCGGTCCAGGCGCACGGCCTCGCCACGGCCCAGAAACTTGAGCCGCGTGTCCCCGCAGAACAGCGCGCCGCATCCGGCATCGCCATACACAAAGACCAGCCCGTTGTCCGGATCGGCCAGACGCCTGACCTGTTGCCGAAGCAGCTCAGGCCCGACTTGCTCCGGCAGCCCGGCCAGGGGGTCCGCCTCCACCCCGTTGAGGCACTTGATCGGATGGCGCGCCACCAGCCCGGATTGCAACTGCGGGCTGAGGGCGAAAAAGCGCAGCCGCGCCCGCTGAACCGAGAGCAGCGCCGCTGCCATGGCGGCCAGACCCAGCCCCCGGACGATGGCCGCCCGCGCCGAATTCCCGGGCGCCTCGTCCAGGAGCAGCCGCCCGCAGAGCAGGGCCAGCCCGGCCAGCCCGCTTCCGGTCATCTGGCGGCACCCCGCCACGCACAGAGACCGCGCCGTCGGCCCGCCCACGACCCCGCCACGACGAGCCGCCCTGACTGCCAGCGCAACCAGGGCGCGCCCAAGGAACCGGCGCAAACTGCTCTCGCCCCCGCAGGGGGGTTGCCCGGCAGCCACGGTACCAGCCTGGGCCGCCAGGGCAAGCGACAGCTCCGCCTTGCCAGAGTCGCCGTCAAGACAAGACAGAGCCAGGGCGATGAGCATGGCCGAACCGTGCAGCCGCAAGGCTGCCTGGCCGGACTGCGCGCAAGGCGGGGGCAGGGGCACGCCAGGCGTCACACCAGGCACTGCGTCACTCCCCAGGACCAGCCGTTGCCAGCCAGTCCAGTCGCCGTTGAACCGGCACGCAGCGCCGGGCAGGGACTCAAGCCCTTCCGGCAGCCAGTACTCGGCCACGCAAGCCCCGGCCTCCATGAGTTCAAGCACCCCGCCCAGCCGCTCCGGACAGGCCAGACTGCACACCGCCGCGCGCAGCTTGCGCACCCGCCTGTCGGCCAGCATGGAGGGCAGCCCGCTCTCCGGGCCGCCGCCATCCACCAGATAGTTGCCCCGCGCGCCGCACAGCAGGCATGCGTCGCCGGTCCGCATGGGAAGTACCCGGAATTGCGTCATTTACCCACCAATGGAATTCATGAAAACAATATCTTTGGTAGTCAAAACTATATACTATTGTCAATCTATATTTAATCACGGAACAAAACCATGCACTTTTTTCGGCCCGGAAAAACATCCGGGAATTCAAGGAGGTGGGGGCACGCCCATTTTGCCCATTGTGGTACACTTTTTGGAAATGAGCCTGAAGAATCAAGACTTTGCGGGAGAAGAACCGAAATTCATAGATGAAATCTAAAACGTTGACAAGCCCAAATTCGACCATTATATGCCAACAACTCAAAAAGAAACCGTCACAGGAGACAAACGAGACAATGAAGACATTCATCAACTACGCGCTTACGCCCGTGCTGTGCGCAGCCATGGTCATCCTCGCTGTAGTTGCCTTTGCCAAACAGCAGGAGATCGACACCCTCCAGCACAAGCTCGCCCTGGCCGAGCAGACCGCCACGGCCCGCAAGGGCATGGTCGAGGAGGCGCGCATCATCCAGAGGGCCATGCTGACCCGTCCCGTGCGCACCGTCACTGTCACCGCCTACAACCCCACCACCGAGCAGTGCGACTCCGACCCGCTCATTACGGCCAGCATGCGCAAGGTCCGGGCCGGAACCATCGCCGTGTCCCGCGACCTCTTCGACCAGGGATGGGTGTTTGGCCGCAAGGTCCGCATCGAGGGGCTGGGCATCTTCGAGATCAACGACCTCATGAACAAGCGTTTCACCCAACGCATCGACATCTTCATGTGGGACGAGGGCCAGGCCAAACAGTTCGGCAAGCGCAACATCAAGGCCGCGCTGCTCGAAATCTGATCCGACCCGCCAAGCCAGGGCCGAAGGGGCCATGAAAAAGGCGCGATCCCGGTTGGGATCGCGCCTTTTTCATGGCCCTTCGCCGCCTCTTCAGTCGAGCCAGCGCAGTTCCACCTCGCGCCGACGCGGGATGCGCGCGTAGCGGTATTTTGGATAGCCGAGCATGAGTGCGGCATAGACGCCATGCCCCTCTGGCAGACCCAGCGCGTCGCGGATGGGTCCGTATCCCTCGGCAGCCTCCATCAAAAACCCGGCCCAGCAGGCGCCAAGCCCGCGGGCATGGGCGGCCAGCTCCAGGTAGGCGGCGGCCAGGGAGCAGTCCTCAGCCGGGTTGAAGCCGTCCTCGGGCGCGTGGGCCACGGCCACATGGGGCGCGCCGTGCAGCACCTTGTCCACGCCCCGCTCCCAGTTCCTGATGACGCCGGGAAAGACGTTGTTGATGGCCATGAATTCCACGGTCAGCCCGGCCAACCGCTGCGTAGCCTCTCGGGTGCGGGTGACGATCCAGCGGGCGGGCTGGCCGTTCTTGGCGCTGGGCGCGAACCGGGCCAAGTCGAGCAGCTCGACCACCATGGCCTCAGAAATGGGCTTGTCGCGATAGGTCCGTACCGAGCGGCGGCTGCGCAGGAACTGGTCCGCCTGCTCACGGCTCACCTTGAACGCGCCCTCGATGGGCGGACACTGATCCGGGGCCAGGCCGGGCGTCACCGGCAGATCCGGCAGGGTCAGGGCCCCCACCGGGCAGACGGCCACGCAGTGACCGCAGCCGATACAGGTCTTCCTGGCTGCTGGCCTGAGCCAGGGGAAGCCCTCCCCGTCCTCCACGATCAGGGAGTAGGGACACTCTGCGGCGCACGCACCGCACCGCTTGCAGATGCCGGTATCGCAAAACATGAAAAGCCCCTGTCCGCCCCGGAACAGGGGCGTCTATCCGCTAGTCGCGCGCGCCGAGCCTGCCGGCCACAGCCGGGACGATTTCGCCCATGAGTCCGCGCAGGGCATCGGCCATGATGCCCGACGGCGTGGTGTAGCCCGGCACAGCCGCGTCCTCGACCTCGCTGGAGAATTTCTCGGAGTGGATGATCTCCCCGTCGCGCTGGAGCACGATGCGCACCGAGACCTTGCCCGCCCAGGTGGTGGTGCCGGTCTGGTTCAGCGTCACCTCCAGAATCTCGCCCGTGACCAGCGGCGTGGAGCCAGGGCTCACGGTGGAAGTGCGATACTTGGGATCGCACCCGGCAGCCTTGAACTCGTCGAACAGAGCCCAGCCCATCCAGTCGGCCACGTCGGACACGGTCTCGACAGGCGCGCCGTTCTTGTCGGTGCCCAGCCGGGTCACGGGTCGCTTGTCCTCAAATTTGAAGACAATCACCTCGCCCACGCAGGGGACGGTGGTCTTGCCCAGGGCATAGGTCAGCTTGACCGCGTCGCCCTTGGCGCATCCGCCGATCAGAGCCAGGGCCAACAGCAGCACGATCATGCCCGCCCCAGTGCACGTTTTCATCATATCCTGTCTCCTTGGGTGCCGTCCGGAGCCGGGCTCCTTTTGTCGGACGGGTCATTTCGATTTTCCAGTTCGCTGTCCATCCTGTCCAGAAGCTTCCTGGTTATTTCCAGCAGTCTGTCCAGGCTGTCCCTGACGAATGTCTTGGCCTTGGTATCCAGTTCGTCGTCCAGCGCGTCCCGCTCTTTCTCCGTGGCCTGTGGCGCGTCCGCGCCCGGCCCGGCCTTGGCCCTACCGGCTTCCGGCTCGCCTGCCCCGGCCCGGAGCGCCTCGCGGACCCCGTCGAGGTTCTGGCGGATCACGGCCAGCTCACCGCGCAACGCCTCGTCGCGCGCCCGCATTTCCTGCCTGAGCGCGGCCACCTCGGTCTCCAGGGCAACGACCCTGTCGCCGTCCCGTTCGTCCGGGTCGGGCCCGCATCCGGCAAGCCCGGCCAGGAGCAACACCACGAGCATTGTCGTCCATATACGCATCTTTGTCCCTCGCATGCCCTGCCTGTTACCACACCGGCCCGCGCCCTGACAATGCGTTCGCGCCAGCCAGGGCATCGCTCCTTGATTTTGTCGTGAAATCCAGTACAATGCCAACGGTTGAGAAGAGAACAGGCTGCGAGCCACAAGACAAAAGGCGACTATCCATGCTCCCCACGCGCATATTGATCACGGCTCTTGCGCTGCTCTGCCTCGCCGGGGCTTCCCTGGCCGGAGACTACGCCGTGGTCGATCCCCCGGACAGCTTCCGCGGCTTCAAGTGGGGCACCCCGCTGGCCGACATCCCGGACCTCAAGCCCATCCCCAAGACCAATTACAAGAACACCTACTACCGGGAGGATGAGCGGCTGACCTTTGGCGACGCCCAGATCCTCTCCGTGGCCTACTACTTTCGCAAGGACAGGCTCTACCGGGTGGGCGTGGCCTTTGAGGGGAGGGCCAACCACTTCCTGATCAAGGAGCGGCTGCTGGGCCTCTACGGCCAGGGGCGCGGCGTGGGCCAGCGTTACGGCTGGATGTGGCCCGACTTCTCGGTGGAGCTGACCTACGACGACGACGCCAAGAGCGGAGCCCTGTACTACACCTTTGAGGGCGAGGCCGACTGACCGGCCTTATCGACACTCGGAACAGGGACCAACGACCATGGCACAGGACACGCCGCCCGCAGACAGGCTCAAGACACGGTACAAGCTCTTCTACACCTTGAGCGTCGCCGCCCTGGCCGCCTTGCTGTGCACCAACTTCGGCGTCATCTACACCCTGATCATCCTGCCGCCAGAAGACCCGGAACTGATGATGAAGTTCGTCTACATCGTCATGGTGGCCGGGTTTTTCGTCCTGGCGGCCCAGGCCCTGCTCGTGTACACGCGGGTGCTCTCCCTGCTCGGACGCGAAGCCAAGGCCATGAGCCAGCTGCGCGAGCAGGTGGATAAGCTCTCGGTCTACGACGACCTGACCAAGGTCTACAACCGCTACAAGTTCGAGTCCGTGGCCGAGCGCGAGCTTGACAACGTGCGCCGCTACGCCAACCCGCTCTCGGGCATCATGTTCGACATCGACGATTTCAAGGGCATCAACGAGACCCACGGCTACAAGACCGGCGACATGCTGCTGGCCAACCTGGCCCAGTTCGTCAGTGCCCGGCTGCGCAAGACCGACTACGTCTTCCGCTGGCGCGGGGGCAAGTTCATCATCCTCGCCCCGCACACGGACATAGACAAGGCGGCCATGGTGGCTGAAAAACTCCGGCAGATCGTAGGCCACAAGCTCTTCGGGGGCAAGATACGGATGGCGCTCTCGCTGGGCGTGGTGCAGGGCCGGGCCGACGACACCATGGAGACCTTCCTGCACCGGGTCCAGTCCGCCCTGACCGGGGCCAAGAACCAGGGCAGGAACCGGGTCGTGGTCAGCCGGGGGTGAGGCATCCCGCCCTGGCGTCAGGGCGGCGGACCTGCCGGGAAACACCCCGGACAGGCAGCACGGGCTGAGTCTCTGGGGAGGGGCGCATGGCTCGAACAATACGCGAATTTCTCAAGCTCTATGGGCCGCTGGCGCTCGGCATCATTCTGGCCGCCATATGGTTCCTGCATTCCCGCAACCAGGACCATCTCGACCTTGCGCGCCAGCGCCAGCAACTGGCTCTGGACCGCGAATCGGTGACCCTCAACCGCGCGGTGGCCTCCCACGCTTCGGACGCCCGTTTCCTGGCCCGGATCGCGGCCCGCACCCTGACCGATCCCCAAAACGTTGGCCCGGACATTCCCACGCCCCGCCCGGCGGATACCACGCCGCAAGAACCGACAGAATCCCTGCCCGATCCGGCCCTCCAGACCCTTGAGCGCATCTTTGTCGATTTCGCCCGCAGCCGCTCGCACTTCCTCCAAATCCGATTCCTCGACCACTCGGGCATGGAGCGCGTGCGGGTGGACCAGCTCTGGTCCAGCCCGGCCCCGGTACCAGCGCACCAACTCCAGGACAAGAAAAACCGCTACTACTTCAAGGACGCACTCGAAGGCGGCCCCGACACCGTTTCCATCTCCAGGTTCGACCTGAACATGGAACATGGCCGCATCGAGACCCCCCACAGGCCCACCCTGCGTTTTGCCAGCCCGGTCGTGGACAGTGCCGGGACAACACTGGGCGTGATGGTCCTCAACTACGATGGCCAGCACCTCTTCGACCAGATCAGGAACGCCGCCGCCGCGCTTGAAAGCCTGACCCTGCTCTGCGACGGCGAGGGATTCTGGATGCTCGGCCCATCCACTGACGAGGAGTGGGGCCGCCAGCTCGGCAGGCCGGAGGCGACCATGGCCGTCCGCTTCCCAGAGGCGTGGCAGGCCGTTGCCGCCACAGGGACCGGGCAGGCGCTGACCTCCGAGGGACTGTTCACCTTTGCCACCCTGGCCGTGACCACGGAGACTCTTGCCGAGGATTCCCCCGGCCCGGCCACGACCGGCCCCAACGGCCAGCCCGCGCCGGACAAAGCGCGCTGGACCATCATGATCTGGACTCCCCCGGCCACCCTGCTCCTTGGCTGGTCCACGCCCTTCACCGCCCTGGTCGTGCTCTTCCTGCTCGTCCTGGTTCCGGGCTGCTGGTTCCTGGCCAGCTACCGCGTGCGCCAGGCCGAGGTGGAGGCCCGCCTGCGCGAGAGCGAGGAGCGGACCCTGGCCATCAGCCAGTCGGCCCAGGACGGCATCGTCATGATCGACGACCAGGACCGGGTCACCTACTGGAACCCTGCGGCAGAGCGGCTGCTGGGCTACACGGCGCAGGAGATCATGGGCAGACGGCTGCACCCCCTGCTTGTGCCCGAACCACAGCAGGACAAGGCCGAGTCCGGGCTGGCCGGGTTCGCCGCATCGGGCCGAGGAGCGGTGGTGGGCCAGGTGATCGAGCTTGAGGCGGTGCGCAAGGACAGCTCCATCGTGCCAGTGGAGCTGGCGGTCTCCTCGGTCAAACTCAAAGGCCGCTGGTACGCGGTGGGCACCCTGCGCGACATGACCCGCCGCAAGCGATACGAAGCCGCCCTGCGGCGTAGCGAGCAGACAAGCCGGACCCTGCTCAACGCGCCCGAAGACCTGGCCATGCTCATTGAGCCAAACGGCAGAATCGCGGCCATCAACGAGACCGGCGCGCGCATCTACGAGCGCACGCCGGAGGACATGATCGGGCGATCCCTTTTCGACTTCCTGTCGGACAAACGCCGCGAGGCCCTGCGCACCATCCTGTCGCAGGTCATGGAGCAGGCCGGGCCTGTCCGGTTCGAAGGCGAGCACGATGGACGCAGGTTTCACGCCAGCGCCTACCCTGTTACCGGGCCGGACGGCGCGGTGGAGCAGATGGCCGTCTTTGCCCGCGATGTGACCGAGCAGCGCAAGGCCCAGGCCGCGCTCAAACGGTCGGAGCAGCGTTTTCGCGACGTGAGCGCGGCGGTCGGCGAATACATCTGGGAAACGGACGGGCGCGACACCTTCACCTTTGTCACCGAGGATGTCTTCTCCATCCTGGGCTACACTCAGGAGGAGATGCTGGGCCAGACCCCGGCCCTGTTCGTCGCCAGGGAGCACACCGAGGATTTCCTGCGCTGGCGGGCCGACCTATATCGACTGCAATCGCCCTTTTCCAAGGTCGAATTGCGCTGCCTGACCAGGGACGGGCGCGCCATCTGGCTGCAATCGAGCGGCGTGCCCCATTTCGACGACGAGGGCGGGTTCCGCGGCTATCGCGGGGCGGACATGGACATCACGGACCGCAAGGACGCCGAAAACGCCATCAAGGCCAGCGAGCGCAAACTGCGCGCCCTGGCCGAGTCCGCCTACGACGCCATCGTCATGATCGACATGCACGGCAACGCCTCCTTCTGGAACCGAGCCGCCGAACGGCTGTTCGGCTACACCGAGGAGGAGGTCATGGGCCGCCCCATCCACGAACTGATCACCCCGCCGGAGCTGCGCGACGAGGCCATGGCGGGCATGCGCCAGTTCGCCGGCTCTGGCGACGGGGACGCGGTCGGGGCCATCCAGGAGACCGAAGCCCTGCGCAAGGACGGCACCCGCGTGTCTGTGGAGCGGTCCGTCTCCAGCTTTCAGCTCGGCGGCAGGTGGTACGCCGTGGCCACCATCCGTGACATCACCGAGCGCAAGGCCACCGAGGCCCGGCTGCACGAGCTGGCCACCACCGACAGCCTGACCGGCCTCTTCAACCGCCGCCGGTTCATGGAGCTGGCCGAGCGGGAATTCATGCGCACCAAACGCTATCAGGGCGCGCTGACCATGCTCATGATGGACATAGACCACTTCAAGCGGGTCAACGACACCCATGGCCACGGCGTGGGCGACGAGGTGCTGCGCGAGCTGGCCAGGATATCGCGCACGGCCCTGCGCGAGCTTGACATCCTGGGCAGGCTGGGCGGCGAGGAGTTCGGCGTGCTGCTGCCCGAGACCGACGCCGGACCGGCCATGGAGGTGGCCCAGCGGCTGCGCCGGGCCATCGAGAAGGCATCCATGGCCACCGATGCGGGCACGCTGCGCATCACCGTGAGCATCGGGGCGGCGACCTCGAATAACGACGCCGAAACCGTGGAAACGCTGCTCAAGAGGGCCGACGTGGCCCTGTACGAGGCCAAGCAGTCGGGCCGCAACAAAGTGGTCGCCGGATGACCACAGAAATGTGCCCATTTGCTTCACTTTTCCGGCGCTCCAGCGTATGCTTCTACATGCTTGGACATCCGACCCATGACCCTTTGAACAGGAAACCCTGATGCGCTCACGCCGCCTGTCCGACATATTCGAGTTCACCACCCTTGGCATGCTCCTGCCTGCCGTACTGACCCTCGCCCTGTTCGGCGGGTCCATCTTCCTCTACCTGCTCCCCTCGCTCCAGCAGGCGTTCATGGATGACCGGCGCGCCAGCATCCGCGAGCTGACCGGCGCGGTCATCAACACCTTGAGCCACCTCCACCAACGGGCCGAAAACGGCGAGATCGCCCCGGACGATGCCCGGCGCATGGGCAAGGAGCTGCTGCGGGCCATGCGCTACGGCCCGGAGGGCAAGGATTACTTCTGGATCAACGACGACACCCCGCGCATGATCATGCACCCCTACCGGCCCGAGATGGAGGGGCAGGATCTCTCCGACTACAAAGACCCGCAGGGCAAGCCCATCTTTCTCGAATTCATCAGGGCCGCGGGCGATCCAGAGGGCGGGTTCGTGGACTACTCCTGGCAGTGGAAGGACCAGCCGGACATCATCGCCCGCAAGGTCTCCTATGTCCGCGAGTTCCAGCCGTGGGGCTGGATCGTGGGCACCGGCATCTACATCGACGACGTGATGCAGGAACTGGCCGGGTATCGCAACCGGCTGACCATCCTCTTCGTGTCCATCCTCCTCATCGTGGCCGGGCTCGAATTTTACGTCCTGCGGCAGATATCGCGCAGCGCCAGGGAAAAGGCCAAGATCCGCCAGCAACGCGAGCGGCTGCTCGAAGCCCTGCGCACGGGCGAGGAACGCTACCGGACCATTGCCGACTTCGCCTACGACTGGGAGATATGGCTGGGCACCGAAGGCGGCGTGCTCTATTGCTCGCCCGCCTGCGAGCGCATCTCCGGCCATCCGCCCGAACGGTATTTCGAACAACCCGAGCTGCTGCGCGAGATCATCGTGTCCGAGGACCGCGACGCCTGGGACAAGTACCTCCTGTTCATCAACAACGAGGTGGGCGGGTCGCTCGATTTCCGCATCGTCACCAGGAGCGGCCAGACCCGCTGGCTTTGCGTGGCTGGACGGGCCGTGTCGGGCATCGGCATGAAGCCACTGGGCATCCGGTGCAGCTTCCGCGACATCACGGACCGCAAGGAGATGGAGGAGCAGCTCAGGCACCAGGCCCTGCACGATCCCCTGACCGAGCTGGCCAACCGGACCCTGTGCCTGGACCGCGTCGGCCAGGCCATGCGCCGGGCCGGACGCCGGGAAAACTACTACTTTGCCTTGGTCTTTCTCGACCTTGACCGCTTCAAGGTCATCAACGACTCCCTGGGCCACCGCTTCGGCGATCTGGTACTCATGGAGACGGCCAACCGCCTTGCCCAGCACGTGCGCACCCTGGACACGGTCTCGCGCTTCGGCGGCGACGAGTTCGTCCTGCTCCTGGACGAACTGGCCAGCCCTGGCGAGGCCATCCGCATCGTCAAGCGCATCCGAGACGCCCTGGCCAAGCCCTTTATCTTCACCGGCCACGAGGTGCAGACCACGGCCAGCTTCGGCATCGTCCTCAGCCCCATCCCCGACATCCGGGCGTCCGACGTGCTCCAGCGCGCCAACATCGCCATGCATCAGGCCAAGGAGGCGGGCCGCAACCGGTTCAAGGTCTTTACCACCCGCATGCTCGAAAGCGCCGTGGACCAGCTGACCATGGAAAACGACATGCGCCGCGGCCTGGAGTCGGGCGAATTCCATGTGCAGTACCAGCCGATCATGGACCTGGACGGCTCGGACATCATGGGCTTCGAGGCCCTGGCCCGCTGGGACCACCCTGAGCGCGGACCCATCCCGCCCGCCGAGTTCATCCCCATGGCCGAGGAGTCGGGCACCATCATCAAACTCGGCGAGTGGGTGCTGCGCGAATCGCTCCTGACCCTGGCCCGCTGGCGCGCCGCCACTCCGGGAGCACAGGACATCTTCATGTCCGTCAACCTCTCAAGCAAGCAGTTCGCGCGCATGGAGCTCGACAAGCTCGTCATCGACGCCCTGCGCGCCGCCGACCTACCGCCCGAAGTCCTCAAGCTGGAGATCACCGAGACCGCCCTCATGGAGCACCCGGACGCGGCCATCAACGTGCTCAAGCGGCTGCGCAAGATCGGCGTGCGCTTCTCCATCGACGATTTCGGCACCGGCTACTCGTCCCTGTCCCAGCTCCAGCAGCTGCCCGTGGACACCCTCAAGGTGGACCGCTCCTTCATCTCGCGCATGAAGAGCGACCCGGAAAACATGGAGATCGTGCGCGCGGTCATCGCCCTGGCCCACTCGCTGGGCCTCGACGTGGTGGCCGAAGGCGTCGAGGACGCGGGCCAGCTCTGCTCGCTCATGGAGCTCAAGTGCGAAAGCGTGCAGGGTTTCTACTTTCACCGGCCCCTGAGCCCGACAGATGCCGAGGACCTGCTCCACAAGCGCGCCGCCCAGGATCACACCTCGCCCCGGCAGCGGATGACTGACGCGCAGCAGGGCTGCCTTGATCAGGCGGAGCAGAACCGGACGGACGCCCTGGAGGGCGACGACCAGGAACCGGACCACCGCGGAGCCGAAAGCACGTAGCCGAGTCCCCTTGTCATTCGGAACAAGGATGCTTACATTCCTTCCATGACCAGACAATTCGATCCGGAACTGCTGTATGTGGAGTGCAGCCAGTGCGGTCAGCCGATCCTCTGGGGACACGGCACGACCTCCAAGCTGCTCAGGATGGCGGGCATTGAAACGGCCACCCTTGACGAGCGGTGTGTCATCGTGTCCGAGGGATGCCCCGCCTGCCAACCCGGCGAAACCTCCTTCACCACCCAGGTCGTCCGCCTGGGCCGCGAAAAGGGCGACCGCATGAGCCACTCCGCCGCGGCCAACTAGCCCCGGCGCGATTTCCGGCGCAAGGCCGGACAAGGCCCCTCCCCATGGGCGGGCTCTCCCGCTCTGACCTCCGCGATCTTTTCCCGCATTCTTCCCGATCCGCCCGCATTCTTCCCGATCCGCCCGCATTCTTCCCGATCCGTCCACATCCTTCCCGAGCTGTCCACCCCCGCCCTGCCGGGCCGCCGTTCCCTGTCAACAGGGAATGTCGCCCTGTTCACGCCCTTTTTCATCCCTCTGACACCCGTTCTCCATTTCGCCGGGAAACCGGGGCTAGCCTGTGGCTCACAACCCAGGCGCGCCCCTGCCCTGCCCGCAGGGCCGCCCAAACCGCAAGGAGACACGGCCCATGAGCATCACCACCCCCTCGCTGACCAATTTCACGGCGGGCGAGATCAGCCCCCGGCTGGCGGGCAGGATCGACCTGTCGCGCTACTTCAACGGCTGCCGCACCCTGGAGAATTTCCATGTCCACCCCCATGGCGGGGCCACCAGACGGTGCGGGTTCCGCTTCGTGACCCAGGCCCTCAACCCGGACCGGGCCGGGCTGCTCGTTCCGTTCGAGAGCAATGCGGACACCGCCTATGTCCTGGAATTCGGCGAGGACGCCGCAGGCCAGGGCCGGATGCGCGTCTTCAGCGGCCACGGCGTGGTCATGGCGGGCGATGCGCCCTATGCCCTTGATGTGCCCTATCGGGCGGACCAGCTCGACACCCTGCGCTACGCCCAGTCCGGCGACGAGCTGATCCTGGCCCACCCGGCCCATCCGGTGCGCCGACTGACCCGGCTGGCCCACGACCAGTGGCAGCTGGAGGACATGGAGTTCATCGGCTGCCCAGAGACATGGACCGAGGGCAACCACCCGTCCGTGGTCGCCTTTTTCGAGCAGCGGCTGGTGCTGGCCGCCACCCCGGACAAGCCCGGCACCCTGTGGTTCTCGCGCACGGGCGGGATCGGGGATTTCCGCCTGCGCACCCGCGAGGTGCCGCTTGACGGCTGGCGCGACCGCGAGATCACGGACTCCAACAGCGACGGCCTGCGCGACGGCAAGGCGGGCGACACCTTTCTCCTGCTCGACGGCGACGGATTCGAGAAGCTCGACGGCCTCAAGGGGCAGCACCCGGACAGGACCACCCGTTACTACCGCTACAAGGGCGCGGCCAACCTCACGGCCTCGGGCGCGGACAAGACCGTCACCTTCCGCCATGAACCCGAAGGCGCGCAGATCGAGCCGATCCGCGACGCCGAGGGCGAACTCAACAACGGGTTCTGGGAATGCTTCGAGCCGGGCGACCGGACCGAGGCCCCGGCGGGCGAAGCGCCCCTGGACGACGACGCCATTGAGGTCACCCTGTCTGGCAGGCAGGCCAACGCCATCGAGTTCCTGGTGGCGCGCGGCAAGCTCTGGGTGGGCACGGCGGGCGGCGAGTGGACCCTTGGCGGTTCGCTGGGCGACCCGGTCACCCCGGAATCCATCAAGGCCAGCCAGGAGGGAAGCTGCGGCGCATCGGCCACCCGGCCCGAGGCCGTGGGCTTCGCCACCCTCTACATCCAGCGCGCGGGCCGCAAGATCCGCGAGATGGCCTATCGCTACGAGTCCGACGCCTATGTCTCGCGCGACCTGACCATCCTGTCCGAACACATCACCAAGCCAGGCCTGACCCAGATGGCCTATGTCCAGGAGCCTGACTCCATCCTCTACTGCGTGCGTGGCGACGGCGCGCTCATCGCCCTGACCTACGAGCCGGACCAGGAGGTGGCCGCCTGGTCGCGCATGCTCACCGACGGGGCCGTGGAGTGCGTGGCCGCCGTCTACAACCAGGCGGGCAAACGCGACGTGCTCTGGGCCGTGATCCGCCGGACGGTCAACGGTTTGGAGCGGCGCTATGTGGAGTTTCTCGAAGCCGAGTTCAACGGGACCATGGAGGACGCCTTTTTCGTGGACAGCGGCCTGACCTACGACGGCCCGCCCACGGACGTGGTCACTGGCCTCGACCATCTGGCGGGCCGGACCGTGGACATCCTGGCCGACGGCGCTGTGCAGCCGGGCGGCATGGTGGCCCCGGACGGCTCCCTGACCTTGAGCCGCCCAGCCGCCAGGGTCCATGCGGGGCTGCCTTATGTCTCACGGCTCCAGCCCATGCGCCTTGAGGCGGGCAGCAGCCGGGGCACGGCCCAGACCAAGAGGAAACGCATCACCAAGGTGGCCGTGCGCTTTCACGACACCCTGGGCGGCAGGATCGGCCCCACCCCGGAGCGGCTCGAACCGGTCTATTTCCGCTCGCCCTCGGTGCCTATGGGCCAGGCTGCGCAGGCATGGAGCGGCGACAAGTCCGTCAACTTCCCCGGCGGCTGGACCCGCGAGGGGATTCTGACCGTGGTCCAGGAGCAGCCCCTGCCCATGACCGTGCTGCTCATCGTGCCCTCGGCCATCGTCAACGAATGACCCGGTGCGCCCGACTGCGGCCACTCATCAACCCCAACCACCAAAGGAGACAAGAACATGGGAATGGATCAAGAGGCAGCCGGCATGCTCCGGCAGGGAACCCAACTGGCGGACAACGTCTATGACCTGCTGGCCGGGACCACGCGGGGCCAGAACCCGTCCGTGGCCGAGGAGACCGCCCGGATGCAGGAATTCGAGGCCGGGAAACAGGCCGCCGACCTCCTGGCCAACGCCGACGACACCGCCGACACCCTGCGCGCCGAGCGCGAGGCGGCCAGGGCTACGAAGAACGCGGCCTGGGGCGCGTCCGGCCTGGAGATGAGCGGCTCCAAGGAACTGCTGCGCGAGACCGCCAGGATCAGCGACGATCTGGACGAGGAGGATATCCGCGCCAAGGGAGAACGGACGGCCCAGGACGCCCTGGACCAGGGCCGGGCAACGGGCAACATGACCCGCATCAACGGCTCGGCCACCCCCATCGGCTCGACCCTGTCCCTGGGCTCGAAAATCTACAAATACGGGAGATGACCATGACCCTTTCATCCGTCGAATCAAAGACCCTGTACGCGGGCAACGGCTCCACCGCGAGCTTTGCCATCCCCTTCATGTTCCTGCGCGACGAGGACATCGAGCTGGTGCTCTCCACCGGCCAGGGCGAGCGGCCCCTGGCCCGGAGCACGGACTACAGCCTGAGCGGCGCGGGCGAGCAGACCGGCGGCCTGTGCACCCTGGCCGCGCCCCCTGCCCAGGACGAGGTGCTGGTCATCCGGCGCAACCCGGCCATGGTCCAGGAGGTGGACTACGTGGAGAACGACGCCTTCCCGGCAGCCACCCACGAGGCGGCTCTGGACAAGCTGACCATGATCTGCCAGGCCCTGGCCGAGCGGCTGGACCGGACCATCACCTTCCGCGTCTCCTCTGCCGTGACCGGGGTGACCCTGCCCGAGCCGGAACCGGGCCGCTCCCTGGCCTGGAATGAGGCCGGGAGCAACCTCACCAACAAGGAGGTGGTCGCCCTGAACGGCGTGCTCCTGCCCCTGGCCGTGGCCCAGGGCGGCACGGGCGGCCAGTCCGCGCACGAGGCCCTGGCCAACCTCGGCTTCGGCAGCCTGGGCATGGCCCTGGCCGCCAGCGCAGACCCGGCCCAGGCCAGGGCCGCCCTGGACGCCCAGCCCGCTGATCCCGCCATCCTCACATCCGACACCCCGGCCACCCTCACTGCGGGCTATGCCGAGACGCCCAAACCCTATGCAGGGGGCGACATCGCCGTTTCCGCCGGATCACTGCGCACCGTGGACACCACGGGCGGCGTGACCATCGGCATGATCACCGGCGTGGGCCGGGTCACCCTGCTCGCCACCGGCGGCGGGGCCGTGGCTTACGACGCCGGGTACACCATGGTGATCGGCGAGTACGATGCCAGCAAGGCGGGCTGCGCCGTGCAAGCGGTGAATGACGGCACAAACCAGTGGCTCCTCTTCGCCAAAACGGAGGCATAGTATGGGACTGGTGCAAGACCTCATACTGCCGACCCGCAGACCGCCGGTCTGGCCCTACCTCATTGAACACTCGGCCCTGTTCGACGGCGTTGACGACTGCCTTTCGCGCACCCCGGTCAGCGCGGGGGACAGGCGGAAGTGGACGTTCTCTCTGTGGCCCAAACTGTGCCGCACGGCAAACCAAACAGTATTTGCGGCCAGTACGGTCGGTTACTACCGTTTTGAAGTACGTCACATTAATGGGGCTATCTCCGTCGGGCAAGAAGAAGGAAATAACAACGCGCCGTTGTCAAAGGTACTGGATGGGGCCGTTGATTACACCGGTCTTTACCATATTGTGGTGTCAGTGGACACAGCAAACGCTGTCGCAGAGGACAGGGTAAAAGTGTATATCAATGGCACCCGCAGAATTCAATTCTCTACGAATCAAAACATCCCACAGAACCACGACACATTTGTAAATGCGACCGTTGGGCATTACTTTGGGTGTGGCTTTCTTCCAGCAGTAGGGGGTAGGTACCTCTTTACACAGATGTATGCGTCAGAGTTCCACTTCATCGATGGTCAAGCCCTGACCCCGGATGCCTTCGGTGAATGGTCCGACAAGGTGACGGGGCTGTGGACACCCAAAGCCTACACCGGCACATATGGGACCAACGGCTGCAAGCTGGACTTCTCCAACGCTGCGGCCCTTGGTGATGATGTATCTGGCAACGGGAACAACTGGACTGTCAATGGTGCTCCTGTGCAGACGCTGGACACGCCGACGAACAACTACTGCACCCTCAACGCGCTGGACAAGTCATCGGGTACTCTGTTGACGCGTGGAAACTTGATGGCAGAGTACCCGACAGGGGCACATCACGCTTGCCGGGGTACGAGGAGTCTCCCGACAGCCGGAAAATGGTATTGGGAGTGCGCGCGGCTCCCCGGTAAAACCTTCATAGCGGGCATTGGCACAGGGCGGGCCTCTTTAGTCAACTATGTTGGGGCGGAGGTCCATAGTTATGGGTATTCGGGTCAGGATGGACTATTTTACCACCCTGGCTTTACCACTAGCAGTGGAGTGACCCTCGCAGAGGGGGATATTCTCGGTGTTGCCTACGACGCCGATGACGCCACGCTCGTGTTCTATAAGAATGGGGTGAAGATCACTGGTGGGTCTGGCGGATTTTCCGCGATTCCCGAAGATACTTGGATACCCATTGTCAGTAACTACTCTGCATCTGCCTCCTTCCCCGGTGGGACAACAATGAACTTCGGCGCAACCGGCTTCGCCTACACCCCGCCGGAGGGGTTTCTTCCGCTGTCCGCATCTGCCGTGCCCGGAGGCACCGTGGTTCTGGCAGGTTCATACACGGGCAACGGGTCTGCGGACGGCCCATTTGTCAACACCAATTGCGCCCTGGAAACACTGACCATCGGGGTCAATGCCTACAACAATGACGGGACTGACAATGCGGTTTTGCTGTTCTTTGCCAACGGCTTCAAGCTGGTCAGCGGGACCGACAACGCCAATGCGGTCCCGTACACCTGGACCGGGACGCTGAAGTACCCGTTCAACACCTCAAACGCTCAAACAAATTAGGAGTATGCCATGTGGAGATATCCTGACGGAACGTTCAAGCGGAGGCTGGCGCTCAAGGTAGCAATGGCTGGTGCGATTCACGCAGCCAAAGACCTGACACGCGAACAACTCGATACCCTCGGCTACAACGAGGCCATCCCCGTGGTGCGGGAACCGTACACCACCTACGAAACGCAGTGGGTCAAAGATGGGCTGGTCTACCTGGAGACGGTCGTCACTGCCGTAGTGGACGAAGCGGCGCGGGACGCGGCCCTGGCCACCACCATCCGCGCCGAGCGCGACCGGCTGCTGGCCGAGTGCGACTGGACGCAACTGGCGGATGCGCCGCTTGACGAGGACGGGCGCGAGGCGTGGACGGGCTACCGCCAGGAACTGCGCGACGTGCCGCAGCAGGCTGGCTTTCCGGGGGTTGCGGAGTGGCCGCTGGAGCCGGACACTACGGCCTGACACGACGGCCTGACACGACCACCCGAAAACCACGCGGCCCGCTCCCCAGGCAAGGGGGGCGGGTCGCACGCTTGCAGCTTTTCCCTGGATCTGCGCCAAGACCTTGCGCACATCGCCAGCCTGACATAGTCTTTGTTCAGAAGACTTGACCTGAGAGTCGTTCCCGGTCTTTTCCGGGACTTGGGCCGCTGGGGGTCGCCGCTCAGCGCTCAGGCAAGTCTTCCCTGCCAGGGCGGCATCTCCGGATGCCGCTCTGCTGCGTTTGGTCACGCGCAAAAACCTGTCGGCGCTATCCGGAGGTGAGCCGGATGATCCGATCCGCAAAGGCGGGATACGCGGCCACCAGTTCGTCACGCACCCCGTGGGCATAGTCCGCGAACTCGAACCCCGGAGCCACAGTGCAGCCCATGAGGCCGAACGCGCCGCCGGGCACAAGGCGCATGCCCTGCCAACTGCCCTGGGGAACCACCACCTGGGGCCGCTGCCCGGCCAGCAGGTCGTGGCCAAGCGCCACCACCTCGCCGCGCCCGTCCGGGTGGAGCTGGAGCATCTCGCAGGGATCGCCCATGTAGAAGTGGAACACCTCGTCCGTGACCAGCCGGTGCATGTGCGAGAAGGTCTGCGGGGTGAGCAGATAATAGATGGCCGTGGAGTGGCACCGCTCGCCCGCGTACCGTCCGGGCAGGGCGTGCGCGCCGTGAAACTCAATGGACCTGTGCGTCTCGCAGTAGAAGCCGCCCTCTTCTGGATGCGGCTCAAGGCCGAGGATATTGATAATTTGCCGTGCAGTTATTTGTGATTTCATTTCGATAAGTTGAGTTGATACCGACAAGCTACTCTTTGTAATGGGGCGGCGGCGCGTCATGGCCGCCGGACTGGTCCAGGACATCGCCCATATCGCGCAGCTTGCCAGCCAGCCGCTCCACCTGCTTGGTGAGGTCCGACAACTGCCGCTGCTGCTCGTAGACCATGTCGCTCAGCTTCTCGATGGTCTGGTCCTGCAACGCCACCAGGCTTTCCAGCCGTTCGACGCGTGTCTCCATGTCTTGCCTCCTGGCCGTTCCTGCGTTTGGGCCGCCCACCAAGTCATGGCTGGGCCGCCGAGCATGCCCATTGTGCGTCAACCAGTCGAAGTGGTCAAGAAAAGGCCGCGCCTGCCAGACTGCGACCACAACTTCAACCCAAGAGTGAACGTTGCCACCACAGAGCGACAGCTCGAAGCGGGCTGGCCGCCAAAGCGGGATCACCGCCTGTTGGTCAGGTAGACGCCGGAGACCACCATGCAGCCGCCCACGAGCAGGGAGAGGTGGATAGGCTCGCCCAGGATGAGCGCGCCCATGATCACGGCGAACACGGGCACGGTGTTGATGAAGATGCCCGCGCGCGACGCGCCGATGACCGCTATGGCCTGATAGTACCAGAAATAGGCCAGCCCGGTGGCCAGGATACCGAGGAAACCGAGGCAGACCCAATCCACGGCCCTGGCCTTGATCACGTCCCCGACCAGCCCGCCCGCCACGGCGGGGACCAGCAGCATCAGGGTGCCGAACAGGCACGACCAGGTCACGGCGGTGAGCGGCGAGAGACTCTTCATGGCCACGCGGCCTCCCAGTGAATAGGCGGTCCAGCTGGCCACGCAGCCGAGGATCATGAAGTCGCCCCGGCTGACCCCGCCCGAGAGCAGGGCCAGGGGATTGCCGTCCGCGATGACCACGGACACGCCCACCAGGGACAGGAGCGCGCCGACGATGCGCACCGGCCCGAACCGCTCCTTGTAGAACAGGGCGGAGATGATGGAGATGCAGACCGGGATGCAGGCCACGATGAGGGCGGCCCTGCCCGCCGGGATGGTCTGGAGGCCGGTGAAGAAGAAATAGCTGTAGATGAAGACCCCGGTGGCGCCGAGGAAGAGGACCGGCAGGATCTGGTCGCGCCTCAGGCGCGGCAGATGGCCGTCGGCCCGGCAGCACATGGCCACGAGCATGGCCGAGGCGAGCACGAAGCGCAGAAAAGCTGCGGACATGGGGTGGATGGACTGGGCCAGGACGCGCCCGGCCACCCAGGTGCCGCCCCACAGGGCCATGCTGATGATGAGCACGGCGTAGACATAGGTCAGTGACTGCTGCTTCATGATCGCTCTCCGGCAGTTGATATATTCCTGCCGGGCCGATTAATCCAGCGCCATGACATGGATTTTGCCGAAGGCTGGGTTCTGCCCGCGCGAACGGTATGCGGCGCGAGAGTGGGACCGGACCGAAGCGCAGTCTTCCTACGCGAGGGTCGGGCCTGCCCGAAGCGTTGATGCAATCATGCCCGTTTCAACCTTGGACAGGCTGTTCAAACGGGTGCGAGTGCGAGGCGCGAGGGTGGGACCGGACCGAAGCGTAGTCTTCCTACGCGAGGGTCGGGCCTGCCCGAAGCAACGAAGCAATCGTGCCCGTTTCAACAGCCTGTCAGGGCGATGGCGCGCACGGGCGACCCTTCGCCGTCGCGGATGCGCAGGGGCAGGCAGCAGAAAAGAAACCCCTCGGGCGGCAGCTCGCCGAGGTTGCAGAGGTTTTCGACGATGACCAGCCCGTGGTCGAAGAGGATGGTGTGGGCCTCCATGGCCGAGCCCACGGGGTCGGGCGAGGGGGTGTCCAGCCCCACGCCCTTGAGCTGGAGCCCGCCCAGGAATCGGCTGGCCGGGGCGGTCAGGGTCGGGAAGTCGCGGAAATAGGCGTCGGTGCCCCAGTGCGCGTCCCAGCCGGTGCGGATGAGCACGAAATCAAGGCCGTCCATGTCGGCCAGCCGGGCCAGATGCGTCTGGTCGATGCGCAGTCCGGGCGTGGCGGCGCAGGGGATAGTCAGGTCCGCCACCGCGCCCCAGCCCGTGAAGTTGTCCGGGCCGAGCCTGTCCAGGCCGGGCGCGTCGGCAAAGCCGTGGGCAGCCACATCCACATGGGTGCCCGCGTGGCTGGTCATGGCGATGGAGGTCTGGGCATAGCCGTCGCGGTGGATGAAGGCGGTGCGGCGGATCACCGTGGATTCGTCTCCGGGGTACACGGGCATGGCCGTGTCCACGATGTGCGAGAGGTCTATGGCGCGCATGGCTGTCTCCCCGGACGGCAGGTCAGATGTTGTACATGTTCATGTTGGGCCGCCGGGTCAGGCGCAGTTCCGGCACCAGCAGCCTGCGGGCCGCCTCGCGCACGTCGTCCATGGTCTTGGCCGCCAGAAAGGGCGATTGCAGGGAATGGCCGTAGGTGAAGTTGGCCGCAAAATAGATGGTGAAGAGCTTGAACCGCTTGAGCGCGCGGATGGGGTCGAAGTGGCGGTCCAGGGCATCGGCCAGCCGCAGGGCATAGTCCTTGAACCCGTCCCCTTCCAGGACCTCGGCGGGCAGGTCGCCGCCGGTCCACTCGGCAAATATCCAGGGCCGGGCTATGGCCATGCGGCCCACGGACACGCCTGCACAGCCCGTGCCTTGGAGCATGTCCAGGCAGTCTTCGGGCGTGACCACGTCGCCGTTGCCAAAGACCGGGATTGAGACCGCCTCGGCCAGCACCCGGATGTGGTCGCGCATGGGGGGGCGGGTGCGCTTGTCCGGGGCCACGCGCGGGTGGAAGACCAGACAGTCCGCCCCTGCCGATTCGAGCCGCCGGGCCAGGGAGATGGCCGGGGCGATGTCCGCTGACCAGCCGGTGCGGAACTTGACGAAGACCGGGATGGCGACTGCGGAGCGCACCGCATCGAGCGCGGCCAGGGCCGCGTCGTGATCGCGCAACAGGGCCGCGCCCGCGCCCTTCTTGACGATGCCCGACACTGAGCAGCCCATGTTGATGTCCACGCCGAAAAATCCCTCGTCCTCCACGCGTCTGGCGGCCACGGCCAGCTCCGCCGGGTCGGCCCCGGCGATCTGGCAGACGAGCCGGTCCAGCTCCGGGTCGCGCCAGCGGAACACGGCGGACACGCGCCGGTTCTCGGTGGGCACGGCCCTGGCCGAGCACATCTCGGTAAAGGCCAGGCCGCAGCCGCCGTAATGACCGAGCACCTCACGAAAGGCCACATGCCCCAGCCCGGCCATGGGCGCGAGCCAGAGCCGGTTGGCCACGGGACGCGAGCGGATGGCCAGGGGCCGGTTGAGCCGTTCGGCCAGGGCGGATTTCACGGGTTCGTTGCCGGTGTGCATGGGGCGCAGAGTCGCCTTGGGACCGATCCCTGTCAAGAGGCTTTCCCACCCCCCTTTCACCCTTTTGCGCCCCTGCGACGCCCGTTCGCCTCCAGCCCGGAAAACCGGGGCTAGGCTGGCCCCATGCCTGGAGGTGAACCGGAACAATCAGAGGAGACAAGACGATGCCCATACCCATTATCGGCGCGCTGGCCGGACTGCTGACCACAGTGGTGGACGGCGTATCAACGCACATGAAGAGCAGGCAGGAACTGAAGAAAGCGGTCATGGAGAACCGCATGCGCCTGGCCGGGAGCGACCGGGAGTTCAACCACGAGTGGGAGATGAAACAGCTGGAAAACGCAGGCTGGAAGGACGACGTGCTCTTCTTCGCCTGGATCGGCTTCTTTGTCTGGAGCGGGTTCGACCCGGACCGCGCTGGCGAGGTGCTTGAGGCCTGGGAGCGGCTGCCCGAGTGGTTTTTGCAGATCACCTTCTGGATCGTGGCCGCAGTGCTCGGGGTCAAGAAGATCGGCGACTACCTGCCCGGCGCGGTCAAGGGGCTGCGCGACGCGGTCAAGAGGCCGCAATGACCGCCCTGGAACGCGCCGAGGTGCGCGACCTGCTGGCCCGCATCGACGAGCGGGTCAAGGCCATTCAGGAGGACATCCGCGAGATCAACCTGTCCCGCCGCTGCGCGGGCCACCACGTCAAGATACGGACCCTGGAGCGCATGGTCTGGGGCTGTCTGGCCGGGCTGGCCGGACTGGGCGCGAGGATGCTGGTGGAGACCCTGCGCTGAGGGCTATGGCGCGGGCGGCGCAGGCGGCGCCGGGGGTTTCCCGCCTTCGGGCTGTGCCGGGGGCTTCTCGGCATCCGTGGATGCTTGCGGCACCGCGTCGGGCTCGGGTTCGGGCAACGGCGCGGGCTTGGGCTTGGGCTCGACCTTGGGTTTGCCCGCATAGGCCCTGACCTGCTCCTCGTAGGCTGCTGCGGCGCGGGCATCGCCCTCGGCCCGGGCCAGTCCGAGCGCCCTGCGGGCCGCGTCCGCAGCGGCGGGATAGTCCCCGCTCCCGGCGCACGCCTCGGCCAGCAGCGCATACAGGCCGCTGTCCGTGGGGGTCAGGAGCAGGGCGCGCCGGTAGTCGTCTTCGGCCCGGTCAAAGTCGGCCAGCCGCATGGAGACGGTGGCGCGGGCCATGAGTACGGGCAGGGCCAGGGAATCCAGGGACAGGGCCTGGGTCAGGTCGTAGAGAGCGCGCTCGTCGTCGCCCAGGGTCATGTGGGCCAGACCCCGGTTGTAATAGGCCTCGAAGTGGGCCGGACTCAGGGCGATGGCCCGGTCAAAGTCGTGGATGGCGTCCTCGGTGCGCCCGGATTTGGCATAGGCCGCGCCGCGCAGGGCAAAGGCCTCGGCCACCGAGTCGTCCAGGTCCAGCACCTGGGAGAACTCGCGCACCGCCTGGAGATACTCCTGCCGCTGGGAGAGGATGTAGCCCAGGGTGAAGCGCGCCTGGATATGGTCGGGCCGCAGTTCGAGGATTTTCCTGACATCCGCCTCGGCTGCCTCCATCCGGCCCCGCTCCATGAGGATGAGCGCCCGGCGGTAGCGGGCGGTCAGTTGGTTCGGGTCCAGCTCGACGGCCTGGTCGAGATAGTCCAGCGCGGCGTCCTCGTCCAGGTACTCGCCATTGTGAAAGAGCTGCACGGCCTTGTCCAGGGCATCGGCGGCCGTGGCCTCGCGCCGCTGCAGCTCGGCCTGCTGATCGGTCAGGGCGGACCGGGGCTGGGCCGACGACGCCAGGCACCCCGAAAAGACGAGCAGCCCGCCCGAAAGGGCGAGCAGACGGAAGAAAAATAGAACAACCGGGAGGGTCTGGCGCATGATCATGCGATACGCGCGCACGCCCCGCCCGTCAATATGAGGAACCAGATGTGACAAGCGAACTCTATGTGCCAAGGGCCCATCAGGCCAAAATCGAGACCGGGTTGGCCCGCTTCTCGGTCCTGGTCTGCCACCGCCGTTTCGGCAAGACCGTGCTCTCGGTCAACCGGCTCATCCGGGCCGCCCGGACCACAAGCCGCACCGACTGGCGCGGGGCGTACATCGCGCCCCTGTACAAGCAGGCCAAGACCGTGGTCTGGGACGAGCTCAAGCGCTACTGCGGCCTGGGGCTTGACGGCTGCACCGTGAAATTCAACGAGACCGAGCTGCGGGCCGACTTTGACAACGGCGCGCGCATCCGCCTCTTCGGGGCCGAGAACCCGGACTCCCTGCGCGGCATGTACCTGGACGGCGCGGTCTTTGACGAGGTGGCCCAGATGCCGCACCGCGTCTGGACCGAGGTCATCCGCCCGGCCCTGTCCGACCGCATGGGCTGGGCCATGTTCATCGGCACCCCGCGCGGCAAGAACGCCCTCTACCGGCTGTGGCAGGACGCCCGGCGCGACCCGGACTGGTTCGCGGCCATGTACCGCGCCTCCCAGACCGGCATCATCGAGCCGGGCGAGCTGGCCGCCGCTGCCCGCGAGATGTCGCCCGAGGAGTACGAGCAGGAGTTCGAGTGCTCGTTCACCGCAGCCATCCGGGGCGCGTACTTCAGCGCGCTCATTGGCGAGGCGGACAAGGGCGGGCGCATCACCAAGGTGCCCCATGACCCGTCCCTGCCCGTGCACACGGCCTGGGATCTGGGCATGAGCGACTCCACGGCCATCTGGTTTGTCCAGGCCAGGCCGGGCAACGCCTTTGCCATCGTCGACTACTACGAGGCCAGCGGCGAGGGGCTGGACCACTATGCCCGCGTGCTCGACGAGCGCCGCTACGCCTACGGCAGCCACATCGCGCCCCACGACATCCGGGTGCGCGAGCTGGGCACGGGCAAGTCGCGCCTTGAGATCGCACGCGCACTGGGCATCCGCTTCGACATCGCGCCCAACATCCCGATCCAGGACGGCATCAACGCGGTCCGGGCCATGCTCCCCCTGTGCTGGTTCGACGCCGCCCGGTGCGCGCCGGGCCTGGAGGCGCTGCGCCACTACCGCCGCTCCTTCAACGAGCGCATGGGCGATTTTGCCGCCCGGCCTGTCCACGACTGGACCAGCCACGCGGTGGACGCCTTCCGCTACTTTGCCGTGGGCTTCCGCCAGCCCGGCACAGGCCCCAGACCGCCCAGGACCGTCAACCAATACGACCCCTTCGGGAGGAGCCATGAGCGTCCGTGACCTTGACCGCAAACCGCCGACCATGGCCCATTTCCCGGACGGCCCCTACCGCTGGCTGGAGCTGCACCACCAGGGCGAGGTCTACGGACACGCCGCCCTGGCCGAGCGCGGGAGCGACCTGGAGCTGCACCTGACCCTGACCCGCTGGGGGCCGCAGACCCGGCGGCGGCTGATCGGTGATGCGGCCTGGCTGCGCGGCGAGGCAGCCCGGCTGGGCAAATCGCGCATTCTGGGCCTGCGCGCCTGCACCGCAGAGGCGTTCGACCCCAAGCTCTTCCGCTTTGCCCGGCTCTACGGGTTCGGCGGGGCGTGGGTCATCCAGGCTGCGGCCATGGATGTGGAGCCTGAAAAGCAGCCATTATGCTCTTAAAAAAACAAATAATAAAACAATACCAGATTATTATCCTGTGGCAAACAAAGCGGCTCGCGATGCAAAAATCCTTGCGCCACGCCTGCGAAGGTGGTACGTCCTTAATATAGATTAATATAGGTTGAGCCAGCGAAGGGGATGTCGCATGCCAGAAGCCACTCAAATCGGCGTGGTGACCATAGCCTATGGAACCGCCACCGCGGAAGGTCCGGACGGGATCAGGGAGTTGACGCCCAACAGCCCGGTGTTCGCGGATGACGTGATCACCACCAAGGGCGGGGCCTCGGCTGTTGAGATCAAGTTCTCGGATGGCGCGATCCTGTCCCAGGGGCCGAATTCCGCCGTGGTGCTCGACACCTATGTCTTCAATCCCGACCAGAGCGCGGGCGAGATGACGGTCAAGCTCCTCCAGGGCACCTTCCGCTCGGTCACGGGCGAGATCGTGGACATGAACCCCGAGGGGTTCAGCCTCGAAACCCCGCTGGCCACCATAGGCATTCGCGGCACCACCACCGGCCACAGGATCACTCCGGGACAGCCCGAGAGCCATGTGGTCGTCGATTTCGTGGACAAGCCCGTGGTCATCCGCCCCATCTCCGGCGGCCCGGTAGCCATCATCACCCAGGACGGCGGCATGGTCTCCGCCTCCCCCGGCGGCCTGAGCCCGGTCTTCATGGCCTCCCAGGCCGAGCTGGCCCAGTTCGAGCAGCTCTCCTCCCAGTCCCTGCAGCAGTCCGCCCCTGATCCGGGCAACGCCAACGACGACAATGATGAAGGCGATGACGGCGATCAGGACCAGCCCGATTCCCAGGACGGGGACGGGGATCAGGCAGGCGACGGCGCAGGCGACGGTGACGGCGCAGGCGACGAGGCTGGGGAAGGCGAAGGGACAGGCGAAGGCGAAGGGGAAGGCGGCGAAGGACCGGGTGATCCAATCACCCAGGGACAGGGGCAAGGACAGGGCGTCGGCCAGAACCAGGGCGGCGTTTTCGATACCGGCACTGGCGTCGGCCAGGGCCAGGGACAAGGACAGGGACAAGGCCTCGGCACCCCGCCCCCGCCCAAGATAGCCGCACCTCCGCCACCACCGCCGCCACCTCCGCCACCTCCGCCGCCGCCTCCGCCGCCTCCGCCGCCACCGCCGCCGCCCATCGAAGACGAGCCGGCGCAAGCGGCAGTGGTCACCACCCTTGATCTTTCCGAGTGGGGCGACAATCTGACCGTGGATTTGCAGGCCTCACCACCCTACTACGAAACCACCGGCGACCAGTCCTCGCGCGAGGAGCTGGTCAGCACCGCCAGCACCACCTACGCCATCCGGACGGTCTACGGCGATGCCTCCCACGACAACGCCATCATCGGCTCGGCCCAGGGCGACAGCCTCTACGGCGGCGCCGGAGCCAACGCCATAAACGGCATGTGCGGCAACGACTTCATGACCGTGGGCCACTACGAGAGCGAGTCCAACTCCTACCATCTCGGGGCCATCAGTCTCGACGACATCGTTTCCGGCGGCAACGGCACCGACACCCTGGCCTTTGACGGCGCCAGCGGCTCCACGCCTCTGGATAACGTCACCTCCATCGAATACATCCAGCTCGGCTCCTCTGCCGTGAACATCCAGACCACGCCGGACGCCCTGGTGGACGCGGGCGCGACCCTGACCCTGGACGGCTCCCTGTCCTCGCAGGTCACCTTCTGGGCCAACAACGACACCAACAGCCACTTCTACCTCATCGGCGGCAGCGGCGACGACTATCTCAAGGGGTCCGGTCTGGCCGACACCCTGTTCGGCGGCGCGGGCAACGACTGCCTGAGCGGCCTTGGCGGGGACGACACCATCTTCGGCACCGGCGGCGGCAACGACACCCTGCTCGGCGGCGACGGCAATGACCGCTTCTCCCTGGGAACCGACCTGACCGGCAGCGACGAGATCAACGGCGGCGACGGCGCGGACTCCCTCTATTTCACGGACAACGGCACCGGCTCGGACGAACTGACCAACGTCACCGGCATCGAACACATCATCCTTGGCAACGCCAACACGCACATCGTCTACAGTCCGTCGGAAACAGGCACCATCACCATCAACGGCTCGGCCATCACCGCGGCCAACACCCTGAACTACAACGGGGCGGACGCAACCCAGTACCAGCACATCATCGGCGGTGCGGGCAGCGACTCCATCACCGGCGGCAGCGGCAACGACACCCTCGAGGGCGGCGCGGGCGCGGACACCCTGAACGGCGGCTCCGGCGTCAACATGCTCTCCTACGCCTCAAGCACGGCGGGCGTGAATGTCAATCTGTCCACCAACATGGCCTCCGGCGGCCACGCCGACGGCGATGTCCTGACATCGGGCAGCTTCCACGGCGTCATCGGCGGGTCGGGCAACGACACCCTCATCGGCACACGCCATAACGAACGTTTCGAGGGCGGCGCGGGCAACGACCGCATCGACGGCAGCGGCGGGGCAGACACCGGGGCGGGCATCGGGGTCGACACCATCATGGGCGGCGCGGGCAACGACACCATCGTCATCTCCACCCCGGTGGGGGCGGGCAGCATCTACAACGGCGAAGCGGGAACCGACACCCTTGAACTCCAGACCACCGCTATTTTCACCGCAGCCTCCGTGTCCGGCATCGAGGTGATCTATTTCGCCTCGGCCGGAAAAACGGCCACCTTCGGCGTGGCCCAGATGGGCGCATGGACCCTGTCCACCTTTGACCCGGGGTCTGCCTCGACCTTGGGCATCACGGGTACCGCCGGAAACGACGTGATCGACCTGACCACCCTGACCCTCGGCACCAATTGGGGCCTGTCGGGCAATGTCATCGCCATCCAGGCAGGCCTGGGCGACGACCTGATCCGGGCCTCGGCCTCGGCGGAATACATTGCGGGCGGCGAGGGATTTGACACGCTTGATTACAGCGGCTCCACGGCTGGCGTGTCCGTCAACCTCCAGACCGCCTCGGTTGCGGGCGGCTATGCAAACAACGACTCCATCTCCGGCATCGCGGCGGTCATCGGGTCGGACTTTGCCGACACCCTGGCCGGGTCGGACGACTCGACCAACGCCCTCTATGGCGGCGGCGGCAACGACAGCTTCATCATGTCCACCTACCTGGAAGCGGAAGACACCGTCAGCGGCGGCGATGGCACCGACACCCTGACCTTCACCTACAACGGCGGGGATGTGCTGACCAACGTCACCGGCATCGAGCACATCACCCTCGGCGATGCGGCGACCACCCTTGTCGGCCACGACACCCTGGCCGACTATCTCTCCACCTTCACCCTGGACGCCACGGCCCTGAGCGGGGGCAACAACCTCGACTGGGACGGCACCTTCATCGCCAACTTCAGGCAACACGTCATCGGCTCCGCCGCGAGCGACACCATCGTGGGCGGTTCAAGCCATGACACCCTGCTCGGCGGCGCGGGCAAGGACTGGCTCGAGGGCGGCGCGGGCTGCGACTCCCTGGATGGCGGCGGCAACGACGAACTCCAGCGCGAACTGGACATCGCCTCCTATGAGAACGAAGAGTACGCCATCAATGCCAACCTCTTCACGGGCAGGGTCACTGGCGGCGGATACACCGACACCATCTCCGGCATCGAGGGCATCCGGGGCACGACCCTGGGCGACACCTTCGTCGGCGACTCGGGCTGGGTCAACCTGTTCTTCGACGGCGGCGGCTCGGACTCCTACGACGGCAACTCCGAGCATGACCCGGACGAGGATACCGGATTCGACATCGTCTCCTACCACTACGCCACAGCAGGCATCACCGCCATCATGAACGGCACCAGCGGCTCGGTCACCCTGGGCGGCAACGTGGATACCCTGACCGACATCGACATGATCTGGGCCACGCCCTATGACGACCTCCTCACCGGCGGCGAGGGCGATGAGGAATTCATGCCCGGCGAGGGCGACGACGTGGTGGACGGCGGCGGCTCCGAGGATTGGGACAGCGTCACCTACTGGGCGCTCGACAGCGGCGTCAACGTGACCTGGGTCACTGACCATTGGCAAGTGACCGACCCCGACGTGAACTGGACCGACACCCTTACAAACATCGAGGCCATCGAAGGCTCCGCCGGAGACGACAGCTTCACGGGCAGCAACAACAACGACCACTTCAGCGGCTGGGCCGGTGCGGACGCCTTTGACGGCGGCAACGGCATGGACACCGTGTCCTACGAGGAGGACCCTGCCGGTGAGGACGGTGTGACCGGGGTATACGTCGACCTCTCGAACAACACAGCCACCGACGGCTGGGGCAACACGGAGTCCCTCATCAGCATCGAGGCCATCGAGGGCTCGGACTTTGACGACGAAATCCTCGGCAGCTCGGGCGACAACTGGCTGGGAGGCAACGACGGCGACGACAAGATCAACGGCATGGGCGGGACCGACACCCTCATCGGCGGCGACGGCGACGACACCTTCTTCTTCACCACGGATCCGTCCGAAGGCACCCTGGTGGACGGCGAGGACGGCACGGACACCCTGGCCGTCAACGGCACCGTGGACCTGAGGGGCATCAGCGAGATCGTGGACATCGAGGTCATGGACTTTGGCGTGGAAAGCACGGCCACGGTCCATAGCGGCCTCATCAACAACAGGACATGGCAAATGCGGGCCGAGGAGGGTTGGGCCACCCTGGCAGTGCTCCTGGCCCCTGGCGACGTGCTGAACCTGACCGGCCTGACCTTTGACCAATGGGGAGAGCAAAGCGTCATCACCGTGACAGGGGACGAGGGCAACGAGTCTGTCCAGGGCTCCTCCAAGGCGGACCGGGTCGATGGCGACGAGGGCAACGACACCCTCTACGGCTTTGGCGGCAACGACACCCTCCAGGGCGGCCTGGGCGACGACGCCCTGTACGGCGGCGACGGCGACGACCTGATCACGCCTTACGGCGTGGACTCCAACCCCGGCGCCGGTTTCGACACCATCGACGGCGGCGCGGGCACGGACACCCTGACCGACAGTGGCGGGATCGATTTCTCGCAAATGACCATCAGCAACATCGAGGTCATCCAGGCCACGGACTACGTCACCTTCACCTTCGGCCACCATCAGGTGAACGGGGCGGACTACAGCATCCTGGGCTCCGCGGACAGCACCATCCTGTTCAAGGGTTCCGGGGGCAACGACACCATGGACCTGAGCGGCCTGAACGTGGACGCCATGGACGGTGACATCAACGTCTCACTGTTGGGAGGCGACGACTTCTTCATCGGCAGCACCGGCGACGACGCCGTGGACGGCGGCGCGGGCGACGACACCCTCCAGGGGCTGGGCGGGGACGACACCCTGACCGGCGGCGAAGGCGCGGACCGCTTTGTCTATGCCTTTGGCGCGGCCATCAACCAGTCCATCGACGGCGACCGCATCACGGATTTCACGGCCAGCCAGGACATGATCCTGCTCACCGGCGACCTGGCCGACACCCCGCTCAACTGGCATCCGGCAACCAACTACGACGGCGTCATCGTCGGCGAGGCCGACGACCAGCCCGTGCTCGTCTTCGACCCCCAGAACAACATCCTCTGGTACGACGACAAGCCGCAGATCGACGATGACGCCTACCAGGGAAAGGTCGCCACCTTCAGCGGCATGGGCGGCGGGTTCAGCTTCAACGACATCTTCGCCCGCAACCAGACCATCACCAACCCCGGCGGCCAGATCAACTGGGCCGGGGACGAGACCGCCAACACCATGCTCGGCACCGAGTACGACGAGCGCATCTTCGGCGACAACGGCAACGACTCGCTCCACGGCGGCCAGGGCGACGACACCCTCATCGGCGGCAAGGGGCAGGACACCTTTGACGGCGGCACGGGCAACAACACCATCAGCTTCAACTACGACCCCTCTGGCGTGCATGTGGACATCGACACGGGCCAAGCCACGGACGGATGGGGCAATGCCGAGACCTTCAGCAACATCCAGAACGCCTTCGGCTCGGCCCATGACGACATCCTGCGTGGCGACAGCGGCCAGAACGTCCTCTTCGGCGGCGAAGGCAACGACCTCCTGGCCGGGATGGGCGGCATGGACACCCTGATCGGCGCCGGGGGCGACGACACCTTCGCCTTCTACGGATCCAGCGCCAGCCCGGCCGAAATCATGGACTTCGATCCAACCATGGACAAGATCGGCCTGTATGTGGAGTATTTCAACTTCTTCTCGGGCGGCGTCTTCAACGCCGACAACTTCGCCTACCTCAATGCGGCCAGCTACGAAGGAACGGGCGTGACCTTCGGCAACGGCGAAACCTCCGGACTGGTATACGCCAGCGTCGCGGACAGCGCCACCGGCATGCTCTACTACGATCCCGACTCCGCAACGACGGGCGGTGAATTCTGCCTGGCCATGGTCAGCGAAATGGGCATGATCCCGGAGGAGGACAACAACGTGACCGCCGAGTCCTTTGTCGAGGTCACCATGTGATCCCGCTGCTCCCAGACAAGCCAAACAGCGCGCCCGTCCATCATGGACGGGCGCGCCTCTTTTTGTCTCGCGGGCCGGATCAGGCGTTGCCCATGAAAATGGTCCCGCCGCTGCGCTCCGGGGCCTGGATGACCTGGGTCAGATGGATGGTGGTGGAGTTGTCGAAGTTGTAGACCGGCTCCTGCGTGGTGGACAGGCTCAAGCTGCGGTCGTCCACCAGGTTGACCACCGAGTTGTCCTGGTCCACGAAGCGGTGCTCCACGTTGCTCACATAGTCGTGGGAGTTGTCCACCTCCACCAGCCGGGTTTCGGGAAAGGCCAGGGTCGTGTTCCGGTTCTCCACGAACTCTATGTCGTTGTCGTTCACATGGACGGCCTCGGTCCGGCTCTGGTCCACAAAGTTGTACTGCGTACTCTGGTCCACTGCCCGCGACTGGTCGATGTCGGTCTGCGAGGTGAAGGCGTAGGAAAGATCCGACTCGCGGTTCTCGGTGAAGCTGGTGCGGTTGTTGGTCACCTGGCTGTGTACCGAGTTGTCCGCCTCGGTGACAGTGGTCTGGTTCACCTGCCGGGTGGTCTGGGAGTTGTCCGCCTCGATCCGGACCGAGTTGTCGTTGTGAACGCTCGTCTCCTGGCTGGTGTTGTAGCTGACCGAATCGCGCTCGGTGACGCTGTTGTCCGTGAACTGCTCCCGCACCAATGTCTGCCCGGCGTCCACGTTGCTGATCTCGGTGGTGCGGTTGTCGTTGTTCACCTCCGTGTTCTCGGCCATATTGGTGGTGGTCTCGTTCTCCTGCCGGTTGTCCACGGCCCGGTTCTCCTGGATCACCGTGGACTGGTTGGTCACCTGCTCGACGCTCGTCGAATTCTCCACACTCCTGTCCGAGCTGAAATCCTGGCTGTTGGACGTGCTGGTGTCGTAGGAATTCTGGTTGAGTGTGGTGTCCGAGCGGTTGACGACCGCGTTCATGGACATGTCGAACACCGCGTCCACGGTCTCGTTGTTGGTCACCAGATGGGAGCGCTCGATGTCCTGGGTCTGGTCCACGTTCATGACATAGGACGAGGACATGTCCACGGCTGTGGGGCGGCCCGCCTGATCGTCGAAATTGGTCTTGGGCGTGTTCAGGGGCTCGGCGTAGCCGTCTGCCGTGGGTATCCAGGGGGCCTGGAGGGTCTGCTTGGGCTGGAAGCCGTAGGAATGGGTCGTGTGCTGGAACACGTCGCTCGGCCACTGCTGGGTGTGGCCGAAATACATTCCGTGGGGGTTGGTCATCCGAAACGCCTGGACATGTCCGGCAGGGGGAATGGGCACCACCCCGACCATGCTCGGCATGGAAAAGCCGATCTGCGGCACAATGGGTACGGACCCGGCTGGCGATATGGGCTGGATGCCCAGAGCGGGGGCAATGGGCACATGTCCTGTCGCCGAGCCTGGAGCCGCGGGCCGGTCCTGGCTCGGGCCGCCGCCTCCGCCGCCGCCGGTCGATCCCCCGCCCGTGGACGGGGCAATGGGCGTCTTGCCCGACTCGGTGGAGATGGGCACGTTGGCACCGCCGGAGACGCTGCCGCCGCCAGAGGAGCCGGGGCCGATGGCACCCGCGCCGCCGCCCTGGCTCACGCTGCAGCCGCCCATAGACTGACCCACGGCATGGCCGCCCGTGTTGTCGCGGGGCGAGTCCGCGCCGCTGCTGCCGCCGATGTGGCCCGCGCTCGCGCCGCCGCCAAGGCCTGATCCACCGCCGCCACCACCACCGCCACCGCCGCCGCCAATATGGGCCGCGCTTGAGCCGCCGCCGGTATCACCGCCACCGCCGCCACCAAAAAATCCGCCGCCAAAGAATCCGCCGCCCGCACCGGGACCGGCTCCGGCAAAGGAGCTCATCATGCCGCCCGACGGGGCCGCATAGGGGATTCTGGCTGCGCTAGTGTCGATGGGGACATGGGCCGGGGTGGTGTCGATGGGCACATGTCCAGGCTCGCCGGTCACGACGCGGCCAGGGTCACCGGCCATGAAGGACCCAGCCGGGCCCGCTGTCACCTGTCCGGGAGGCCCGGCCACGATGAAGTCGGTTACGCTGGTGGACACTGTCTCTCTCCCTGCCGAAGCGCACCATCCCTGGTCCGCGAAAAGGCCCGAAACGGGCTTTTCGGCATACATACACTATACGCCCCGGATTCGTCCCGTCAAGGGGTGGCATCGTCAGGGCTGACGCATCTCAGGATCGCGTCTGACGCGTTTTTGTCGGTTAAGTGCCTCCTGACTTCATTTATTCGTTTGACTCAAATGCCATGTGTCAAAGCATTCATAATGATTTTAGTCTGATATAGTGTATGGTGCACTCCAAAAGGGAGTGCAGATGCCAAATTGCGACAAGTCGTTGATCACCCATCTGTCCATTGTCAAAGACCCGCGAATTGACAGGACAAAAAAACATAACCTTATTGACATACTGGTCATTGCCGTTTGCGCAGTTATTGCCAATGCTGAGGGGTGGGAGGATATAGAATGCTTTGGAATAACGAGGGAAAAATGGCTGAAAACATTTCTTGAGCTTCCAAATGGCATTCCATCCCACGACACGTTTGCGCGCGTCTTTGCCAGACTGGAGCCCATCGAATTGCAACAAGCGCTGTCGAGTTGGCTTTCGGCCCTACAGATCGAAATGCGCGGCAAAGTTGTGGCGTTTGATGGAAAGACGGTGCGGCGATCGTTCGATAGGGCAACGCAAAAAAACTCTCTTCATTTGGTCAACGCATGGCTTTCACAGGACAACCTTATCCTTGGCCAAGTGAAAGTGGATGACAAGTCGAATGAAATTACTGCAATCCCCAAGCTGCTTGAAATGCTGCATCTTGAAGGTGCAATTGTCACCATTGATGCCATGGGGTGCCAAAAAAGCCATAGCCAAGCAGATCGGATCAAAAAAAGCCGACTATGTGCTTGCCGTAAAACAGAACCAGCCAGAACTTTATGAATATATTGATCTTTTGTTTAACGAGTCCAAGGTCAATACATCTTTGCTACATCAGACGCGCCGGACAATCGATTCCGGCCATGGCCGAATCGAAACCCGTGAATACAGCACCATTGTGGGTGACGATCTTCTGGCAGGAATAACAGGGTGGGACAATCTCAATGCCATCGGCATGGTTGAATCAAAACGCGAAGTTGGCAACACCATATCGAATGAAAAAAGATATTTCATCATGAGTATCAACGGGCACGCTCAACGTTTCGGCGATGCCGTCCGTGAGCACTGGGGGATAGAAAACACAGTCCATTGGGTGCTTGATGTCAGTTTCGGCGAGGACCAAAGTCGTATACGAAAGGATAATTCGCCGGAAAACCTCTCAATGTTGAGGAAAATAGCGCTCAATTGTGTGAAACAAGAGTCTACGAAAACCAGCATGAAGAGAAAGCGCAAAATGGCTGGCTGGGACAACTCGTTTCTTATCAAGGTGCTGACTGGAAATTAGATGCGGTTGCCCTGGTGGCATCGTTCGCTCTCCCGAGTGAACGATATCCTCCCTGCGCCGCCCCGCCGCGTACCCTGTCAACAGGCAATGTCGCCCCTGCCGCGCCCGATTGCATCCCTGGCGCGCCCGATCCCGTCCTGGCCCCAAGTGTGGGGCTATCCTCCGGAAAACCCTTTAACAGGAGGATTCCATCATGGGAGGAAACCCGGCACTCATCACCTCGGTCTTCAGCGGCGTAATGGGCGTGATCGGCTCAAGCCAGAAGCAGGCGTCCGGCACGGACCGGACCGCCGAGCTGGCAGCCGAACGTGCGCGCCAGGAAGAGGAACAGCGGCAAAAGGAGGCCCAGGAGCGCAAGCGCGAGCGCGAAAAGCTCACCGAGGCCAGGACCGTGGAGCAGAAACGGCTGGCCAGGGCAACGGGCGAGTCGTCCGCCGCAGCACTGACATCGGACGAGGCCACCGTGGCCGCGGGTGCGCTCAAGACCCGGCTGGGGGAATGACATGGACGCCAAGGAACTCGCCCGCTCCCTGCAAACCCGGTTCAAGGGCCTTGAGGAGGCCCGCCAGCCCTGGCTTGCCGCCTGGCGCGAGCTGTCCGACTACATGCTGCCGCGCAAGAACAGCTTCACTGGAATCGACCCCGGCTCCACGCGGGGCCGCAGCGGCGACGAGCGCATCTTCGACTCCACGCCCAGCCACGCCCTGGAGCTGCTCGCCTCGTCCCTGGGCGGGCTGCTGACCAACCCGGCCATGCCCTGGTTCGACATCCGCGCCCGCGACCCGGACCAGGGCGACGGGGCCGGGGTGCGCACCTTCCTGCAACAGGCCCGCGAGCGCATGATCGCGCTCTTCAACACCGAGGACACCGGCTTCCAGACCAATGTCCACGAGCTGTACCTGGATGTGGCCCTGCTCGGCACCGCAGTCATGTACGTGGAGGCGGACCCGGACACCGTGGTCCGCTTCTGCACCCGGCCCCTGGGCGAGGTCTATGCCGCCGAGTCGGCGCGCGGCGCGGTGGACTCGGTCTACCGCCGCTACACCCTCTCGGCCCGGCAGACGGCCCGCGAATGGGGCGCGGCCTGCTCGGGCGAGACCCGGCGCAAGGCCGAGGAGCGGCCCGACGACACGGTGGAGATCCTGCACGCCGTGTTCCCGCGCACGGACCGCGACCCCTATGGCGTAGGCGCGGCCCACTTCCCCTTTGCCAGCGTCTATGTGGAGACCGGAGCCGAGCATGTGCTGGAGGAGTCCGGCTACCTGGAGATGCCCTACCTCGTGCCCCGCTGGGCCAAGGCAGCGGGCGAAACCTACGGGCGCGGGCCGGGCCAGACCGCCCTGTCGGACACCCGCGTGCTCAACGCCATGGCCCGCACCGCGCTCATGGCCGCCGAAAAGATGTCCGACCCGCCGCTCATGGTCCCGGACGACGGGTTTCTCGGGCCGGTCCACTCCGGGCCGGGGGGACTGTCCTACTACCGGGCGGGCAGCCCGGACCGCATCGAGCCCTTGCCCGTGAACGTGGACCTGGCGGCCACCGAGACCATGATGCAGCAGCGGCGCGAGTCCATCCGCCGCATCTTCCTGGGCGACCAGCTGACCCCCGAAGGCCCGGCAGTCACGGCCACCGAGGCGCTCATCAGGCAGAGCGAGAAGATGCGCGTCCTCGGCCCGGTGCTGGGCAGGCTCCAGGCCGAGTTCTTAAGCCCGCTCATCCGCCGCGTGTTCCGCATCATGCTGCGGGCGGGCGCGCTGCCCCCGTTCCCCCAGGGGTTCGGCCCGGACGATATCGAGGTGCGCTACACCTCGCCCGTGGCCCGCGCCCAGAAGGAGTTCGAGGCCAGGGGGCTGTCCAGGACCATGGAATACCTGGCCCCGCTGGTGGGCGCGTCCGACCCCTTCGGGATCATGGACAACTTCGACACCGACCGGGCCGCCCGGCACGTGGCCGAGCTGTTCGGCACCCCCTCGGACTACCTCAGGCCCGAAAAGGACGTAGCCGAAACCCGCGCCGCCAAGGGCCGCGCCACGAGCGGGGCGCAGGCAACGCAGACAGCGGTCCAGGCCGCGGCCCAGGCTGCTGAGATCGCCCGGACCCTGGCCGAGGCGCACACCGACCGGCCCAGCGTGCTGACCGACCTGTGGGCCGCGCTGGCAGGCCGGGCCGCGTCCCGCGCCGGGGCCGCGTCGGCCAACACGGGATCGGGCATGGCGGAGAGCATGGCATCGGGCCTTGCCCAGGTCATGACTCCCGGCCAACCCGCGCCCGCAAACCCGGCCCCGGCGGATCAGGAGGGCAGCCATGTCGCCTAGCCCGCTGGAACTGCATCGCGCCTACCGGCGGCTCTTCGAGTCTACCGACGGCCAGACGGTCATGGAGGACCTGGAGCAACGCGGCTCGTTCCTGCGCTCCACCTTCTCCACCGACCCCGGACGGACTGCGTTGAACGAAGGACGCCGGTCCCTGGTGCTGCATGTCAAGCACATGCTCGACGAAACCAACTTCATCAACCACAAGGAGATCACCCAATGACCACGACCAAGAACACCAACGACTGGCGGGCGACCCTGCCCGAGGAATGGACCGTGCGCGTGACCGGCCCGGACGGCGCCGAGCAGGAGATTCCCCTGCGCGACCACCCGGCCCTGGCCCGCTACGAGAGCAAGGACGAGGCGGTCAAGGCCCTGGTCCACGCCCAGAAACTGCTGGGCAAGACGCCTGAGGGCTATATCCGCATGCCCGGCCAGGACGCCCCGGTTGACCAGCTGAACGCCTTCCACGCCGCCCTGGGCCGACCCGAAAGCCCGGACGGCTACGCCCTGCCCGAGCTGGAGCTGCCCGAAGGGTTCGAGATCCGCGAGGACCTGACCCTGGGCCTCAAGGCCAAGGCCCACGAGCTGGGCCTCACCCCCGGCCAGGTGGCCGGACTCTACCAGTGGTTCCTGCCCCTGGTCATGGACGCCCACCACGCCATGAACCACGAGGCCGCCCGGCTGCGCGACAGCGAGCTGGACACCCTGCGCGCCGTGCACCGGGGCGAGACCCCGCGCCTGCTCGACAACGCCCTGCGCGCCGCAGAGGCCATCGGCGGCGACGACCTGCTCGACGCCCTGACCCGCACCGGCGCGGGCGACCGGGCCGCGGTCATCAGCGCCTTTGCCAAGATCGCCCCCCTGGTGCTCGAAAGCGGCCTGCGCGGCGCTCCCGCTGGCTGGGGCGAGGAGCTGACCCGCGAAAAACTGCGCGAGATGATGCAGGACCCGCGCTACCACGACCCGGCCAAGCGGGACGACTCCTACGTGGCCAAGATCCGCAAGGGATTTGAAACCCTCTACCCCGGCAACTACATCCCCGGCGGCCAGCTCTAGCCGCGCCGCCCCACAAACGGTCCGGGGGGAGCCACACCCCCCGGACCAAAGAAGGAAATCTATATGTCCGACGCATTCAATGCTGACAAATACACCCGACTGCGCTACGACAACTCCAAAGGACAGCGAAATCGCCAATGGATTCGTTCGCTTTCTGAAGATTCACCTTCGTGCAGGTTGTACAAAAACGTTCGAGTGCAAGGCGCGAAAAAAGGGCAAGGCCGAAGCGTACTCCAGGTACGCAAGGGTTTGGCCTTTTTGAAGCAACGCAGCAATCGGGCGTTTTTGGACAGCCTGACGGCATGTTCGAGCCGGTGCGCAAAGAGGGCGACCTGGCGGCAAAGCGCCGCACCAGCGACCCGGCAGAGGACTGGTGGGTGACAGACAGGCCGCGCGACTGGGACCCCCGGGACCATGGATTCGAAGCCACCCTCAACCACGGAACCTCCCTCATGGGCAAAAACCCGAACCAACCCAAGATGCCTGAAGGCGCCATGACCACGGTCCCGGTACAGGACGACAACGCCGCATCCGGCATCGGCCCCACGGGCGAAACCCGGAGCAGCACCGCGGCCCCGGCGCGCTCCCTCGGCTCCCTCCTCGCCCAGGGCTCCCAGGGCCTGAAGGCATTCGAGGCCACGGCCCCCGCTCCGGCCACCGCCCCGCGCAATTCGACCCAGGACGCTGAAACCCTGAAACAATGGGAAAAGGGGCAGGGGTCGGGCTCCGACAAGGAACGCAGCACACAGCTCTCGCCAATACGCGAAGTTTTGACTCCCTCTTTGCTTAAGCCCAAAGGGCATCCAGGAAGAGAGTGGGCCGTTGATGTGATCAAACACAAGACAGAAACCATGGGAAGAACCATGCTTCAAGCCACGCCCTGGTATGCCGAATGGATCAAATTGGCTGGCGACAGCAATGCCACAGCCAAGGATGTTAACAAGGCTATCAAACAGACCATATCCCCATGGCTTCCATAACCAACGAACAAAGGGGGAGGCTTGCCCTCCCCCCCCCGCACACACTATGAACAAAATTCTCATCCCTCTGCTGCTTGTCGTTCACTTCCTGATCGCGACCAGCCCGCTGTTGACGACCCGAATCGACGGTCCCCAGTCAATGCTCCTGACGTTTGGTTTCATGGCCAGCGTCGTCATCTACGCGGCTTCATTCTTTGAGACAGGGCGGGCAAAACTCGTGCTGGCGGTTCTGTATACCTCCATCGCGTACATGCTGGCGCACTCCCTGGGCATGATCCTGCAGGGTGCGTTGTATGTCCTGGCGTTGGCGGGGCTGATCGCGCTGGTTGCGGCCATACTCTTCGCCCTGTTCCGCAGGCCTTCACAGCCGTTCCCAGACAGCGGCCTGCTTCGCCTGAGCCTCGCCATGTGGCTGCTGGCGCTCTTTGCCATGTCCTTTCCCGCATTTGCCTGGGCAGAGGCCGCCTACAACGCGATTTCCATCAAATTCGCCACCCTCGCCTTCCTCGCCTTTCTCTGCACCATGAGCATGGACAGGGTGCGAAAATGGGGCACCCCGCTCCAACTGCTCCTCACCCTGTACATCGGCGCGCACTACGGCATCCCGACAACGGATTTAGCCACACACGGACTCTTCGGAATCATCATGACCGCCTCGTCCGCCATCATCGCTCTCACCTTCGTCGTGCTGGGCTGGGCCTATGTGCGATTCTTGAGTGAGGAACGACGTGAAACGCATACGGAACACCCCGCCACGCCGGGCGGTGAGCGCACACCATGAACAAAATCCTCATCCCCCTGCTTTCTCCCTTACCTATTTCTCAGAAATCTTCAGGTAACGCGAAAAGCGGTCGGCCAGAACAGGATGCTGATCGAACAGCCACTTCAGTTCAGCCATTTTTTTACCCAACAGAACTTCACGTTTTTCGCCGCTCGATAGAGCACATAGTTCCGTATTACATTGACAAACCGTCAAAGCTTTGTTGCCAATTTCATCCAGATAGTCTGTGATGTCTTTGTCAAAAAGAAAGATTCCTTGAGTCCTTTCCGCTCGAAATAGAAAAACATCGGACTCTTGCAAGTCCCCCTGCCTCCAGGCTTGAGACAGCAGCTCCTGAGCGGCCTTGAAAACGACAAAACGTTTCTCAAAAAGATCCTGCTTGAGCTTGTCCTTACTGATCCTATTCTGAGTGTAGCCAAGATACAGAGCGAAAAAACCAACGACGAGCGTTGCAATTCCATTGAGAATATCACCCACAAGAGCCCCCTTTCCCGATAGTAAAGCATACAATTAAACAAGATAGTGAGTATACGCTGTTCCCCGGAAAAATAAGACCGGGTCGCAGAGGATGCGTCCCGGTCTTGCGTATGCGAATCCGCAGAATTCTGGAGTGGTTGCCGCGCGGCGCCAATGGGGCCAGACCGTGCAGAAAGTGGCTGACTAACGGATTGAACTTGAAATGCCTAGCTGACTGTTAAATAAAGTCAGAACCAACAGGCTGTTCAAAAATGGTGAGCTGCTAGGCGCGATAAAAGTTCAAGGCCGAAGCGTACTTCCTGTACGCGAGGGTTTGAACTTTTTGAAGCAACGACGCAGATCGCCTTTTTTCAACAGCCGACTAGGCCACGTCCCAGGTCGCTCCCTGGGGGGTGTCCTTGACCTCCACGTGCATGGCGGCCAGCTCGTCGCGGATGGCGTCGGATTTGGCGAAATCCTTGTCCTGGCGGGCCTGCTGGCGGGCGTCGAGCAGGGCCTGGACCCGTGTCGGGTCAATGCCCGCGCGGGCGGCGCGGTTGTCGCGCAGCTCGGCCAGGAACCCGGCGGGATCGCGGCCAAAGATGCCCAGCACCTCGCTCCAGGCGGCCATGTCGGCCTTGATCCGCAGCAGAAAATCGCGGCCCCCCTCGGCCTTGCGCAGGGTCTTGTCCTCGGTCACGCGCCCGGCCAGCCGGATGGCCGAAAAGACATGGCCGAGCGCACCGGCGGTGTTCATGTCGTCTTCCATGGCCTCGGCCCAGTGGCGCTCGATGGCGTCCAGCTCCGCGGTCATCTCTTCGGGAAAGGGCGACTTCTTCCAGCTGGTCTTGGCCAGCTCGGCATCCGCCTGGGCCAGGGCGGCATAGATGCGCCGGATGCCCTTCTCCGCCTCCTCAAGGGCGTCAAAGGAGAAATCAAGCGGGCTGCGATAGTGCATGGTCAGCAGAAAATAGCGCAGGGTCTCGGGCAGGAACTTGTCCAGGATGTCGCGGATGGTAAAGAAATTGCCCAGCGACTTCGACATCTTTTCTGAATTGATCTGGACAAACCCGTTGTGGACCCAGAAATTGGCAAAGGGCTTGCCCGTGGCCGCCTCGGACTGGGCGATCTCGTTCTCGTGGTGGGGAAAGGAGAGGTCCTGGCCGCCGCCGTGGATGTCCAGCGGCAGGGGGGCGTATTTCTCGCTCATGGCCGAGCATTCCAGATGCCAGCCGGGGCGGCCCGGCCCCCAGGGCGACTCCCAGGACGGCTCGCCGGGCTTGGCCGCCTTCCACAGGGCGAAATCAAGCGGGTCCTGCTTCTCCTCGCCCGGATCGATGCGCGCGCCCGACTCCAGCTCGTCGATGTTGCGGCCCGAGAGCTTGCCGTAGCCCGCAAAGGAGCGGACCCGGAAATAGACATCGCCCGACGGCGTGGCATAGGCATGGTCCTGCCCGATGAGCCGGGCGGTCAGGGCGATCATCTCCGGGATGTGCTCGGTGCACTTGGGCTCCACATCGGCCCGGAGCACGCCGAGCCGGTCCATGTCCACATAGAACTCGCCGATGAACTGCTCGGCGATGGCCGCGGCCTCCTTGCCCACCTCATTGGCCCGGTTGATGATCTTGTCGTCTATGTCGGTAAAATTGCGGATGAAGGTGACATCATACCCCTTGTGGCGCAGGTAGCGGTAGAGCACGTCGAAGACCACGCTGGAGCGGGCGTGACCGATATGACAGAGGTCGTAGGCAGTGATTCCGCACACGTACATGTTGACCGCGTTGCCGTTCTCAGGGACGAACTCCTGCTTTTTCCGGGCCAGGGTATTATAGAGTCTCATTCAAATACTCCGATCTTAATCGTCTGATTTTTCATGCTATTGATTAAATTTCGTGCTCGGCGTCCGTGATCACGGTGACATTGAGCAGATGCAAATTCTCGTAAAAATCGCGGCCCATGAAAAAGTAGAGCACAGGCACCGGCTCGCCGGGCCGTGAGGCGATGGCCACCTGTCCCGGATCGGCCACGAAATCGGCCAGCCCGGCCAGGGCAGCGGCAGCCACGGGGTTGCTGTCGCGCGCGGCGTAGTCGGCCATGGCCGTGATCTCGGCGCGGACACGCGTCCGGGCCTCGGCCTCGGAGACGTTCAGGAGCCGGGCCGTGTTGCCCAGCAGCAGGCCGACAAGGGCGCGGTCCGCGTAGACCAGGTCCGCGTAGACCATGCGCAGCCCCAGCAGTTTTTCCACACGCAACTGCGTCAGGTCAAGCCGGTCGATGGCCGCCTTGAGGCGGACGTCTCCCAGGTCCGGGACGGACAAAACCAGGGTGTTGACGGTCAGGGTCTGAGTTTGCGGTTCATAGCGGTAGTCCAGATCGAGGTCGCCCCTGATCTCGCTGACGCCGAGGGTGACCAGCGGCCCGGCCCAGTCGCCCACATTGGCCTGGATGGCCTGCACCGACACCCCGCGCGCCTGGACAGTCGCAAAATGGGGCACCGGATTTCTCTGGTCAAAGGCGGTGATGCGCAGACTGTCGGCAGCCACCTGCTGACCGCCAGGCAGGGTGGCCTCGACCTTTTCAAGCAGCACGCTGTGATCCGAGAGCCCCACGGAAAGGTCCGCATAGGTCAGGGACAGGCCGGGCACATCTTCCACGGCCTGATTGAGAGCGCGCTCCACCTCGTGGTTGACGAACCAGTACAGCCCGCTCACGCACAGGACGATGAACACGGCCAGGGAAATGAAGAATTTCGAGATGTTGGACACGAGCGGCTAGACCTCCCTCAGGGCAGTGACCGTGGCCACGGCCTTGATGCCCTTTTTCTGTCCGGTGAATCCGAGCTTCTCCTCGGTGGTGGCCTTGACGTTGACCTGACCGGGCGCAAGGCCGAGCAACCGGGCCACGTTGGTGGCGATGCGGCCCGCGTGGGGCGCGATCCGGGGGATCTGGGTGATGATCGTCAGGTCGGCGTGGACGATGCGCGCCCCGGCCTCTTCGGCCATGGCCACCACCTCGCGCAGGAGCACGCCGCTGTCGGCCCCGGCATAGCGCGCGTCCGTGTCCGGGAAATGGGTGCCGATGTCGCCCCCGCCAAAGGTGCCGAGCACACCGTCGGCCAGGGCGTGCAGCAGCACGTCGCCGTCCGAGTGGGCGACCACGGTGGGGCCGCCGGGGATGGGCACCCCGCCGAGCACCAGCGGCCTGTCGCCCTCGTCGCCGAAGCGGTGGACATCATAGCCCCAGCCCACGCAGGGGATGGTGGTCCGGGTCTCGCCCAGCCGCTTCAGGTCGTCGGGCGTGGTGATCTTGATGTTGCCGGGCTCGCCGGGAATGATGCCGACCCGTATCTGCGCCTCGGGCGCGTGGGCGGCCATCTGCTCGACCATGCTGGCGTCGTCGGTCACTTCCCAGCCATGCTCCCCGGCCAGGGCGTGGGCCTCGCGGAGCAGGCCGGTCTCGAATGCCTGGGGAGTCTGGACCGCGCGCAGCCCGCTGCGGTTCGGGGTGTCCACGACCACGCTCTCCAGCCCGCACCCAATCTCGTTACCGGCCACGCGCCCAGCCACACGTTTAATGGTGTCAGCCACCTCGATGGCCGGGATCACGGCGCGCTCGCCCTGGTTCAGGGCGTCGATGAGCAGGGCGATGGTCCGGGCCGAGACAAAGGGCCGGGCCGAGTCGTGGACCAGGACCGCGTCGCAGCCCGAAGGCAGGGCGCGCAGGCCGCAGGCCACCGAGTCCTGCCGCCGCTCGCCCCCGGCGCACACGGTCCGGGCCAGGCCAAGATCCTCGCTCCTGAAATACTGGTCGACACGCTTTTCCATGGCCTGCGCGTCGTCTGGCGGAAACACGAAGACCAGCCCGCGCAACCCGGCCACGCGCGAGAATGTCCGGGCCGAGTGCCAGAAGAGCGGTGCGCCCCTGTATTCGAGATACTGCTTGCGCACGCCCCCGGCGGCCTGGCCCAGGCGCGAGCCCGAACCGGCGGCCAGGATGATGCCCCAGATGTTTTTCAGCGGTCGGTCCATGTGCATCCCGCGTTGCCGCACGCGGGAGGGTCGCCCCTCCCGCTGCGGTCATATCAAGTTTGGAGTCGGCCTGTAAGCCGGGTTCTGTGCCCCCGAAGGGGCGGCTGTCATTCATCTAGGACGGCTGTTACCAGCCGCCTCAAGCAACCTACCCGGTAGCCTGGGCCGGGCCGGCCTCATAACGCTACCCTATTTGGTCTTGCTCCGAACGGAGTTCACCTGGCCTGCCGTGTCACCACGACAGCCGGTGGGCTCTTACCCCACCGTTTCACCCTTACCGCCGGGTTTCCCCGGAGGCGGTCTGCTTTCTGTTGCACTTGACGGGGATCGCTCCCCCTGGGAGTTACCCAGCGTTCTGCCCTGCGGAGCCCGGACTTTCCTCTCCGATCAATGATCGCAGCGACAGCCTGTCCGGCTCCAAACTTGATATATGCTAATCCGTTATCTCGCCGTAGACGACCTCGCCCTGCTGCCAGTGGATGAGCCGCTGGCAGTTGGGGCAGCTCAGGATCTGCTGGCCCTTTTGCAGGTCATTGAAGATCTGCGGGGGAATCATGATGTGACACCCGTGGCACACGCCCTCGGTGACCGGCACGATGACCGGATTCTCCATGCGCTCGCGGATGAACTCGTAGCGGCCAAGGATGGGCGGAGGCACGACCTTGCACGCCTTCTTGCGCTTGCGCACCAGGGCCTCAAGGCGCTTGTGGGCCTCGTCCAGGCGCTGATCCAGGGTGGTCTTGAGGGTGTCGTACTGTCCCTTGACGCCGCTCATCTCCTCGGTCAGGGACTCGGTCGCCTCGTTCTGGCGGGCCAGTTCCTCGGTGACGGCAACCTGCTCTTCCTCGCGCATGCGGTTGAGCTTCTCAAGGCTGTCCATCTCGCGCATCATGGCCTGATGCTCCCTGGTGTTGCTCACGAGCATGAGCTTGTTCTTGCTCTTCTTGATCCTGCTCGCGTCGTCCTCAATCTCCACGGCCAGTTTCTTCTGCTGGCTCTTGAGCAGATCAATGCGCTCATCGATCTGGAGGCGCCTCTCGGCAAATTCGGTCATCTGGACCTCAAGGCCGGAAAGCTCCAGGGGGGCCTTCTTGATATCATCCTCAAGGACAAGGATCTCGTCGTCCACCTGCTGCAGGATGATCAACTGTTCGATCTGTTTCTCGTACATCTGTTCGACCTCGCTATCTATTTGAAATCACGCGCATGCGTGGTTCCGTCGTTACTGCCTGACGCGCACCCGGAACGGGTCCGCGCCAGCAAAGAACCGGACCTCGACGCCATGCAGCCGCTCGCCCAACTCCAGGGCGAACCGTCGCATCATTTCCTCTTCGAGCGCAAAATGCCCGACATCCACCACACATATCTCCGCCTCCACGGCGGCCTCCACGGCGGAATGATACTTCATGTCGCCAGTGACGAACACGTCCGCCCCGGCCCTGGCCGCGCTGCCCACAAGCGACGCGCCAGAACCGCCGCAATAGGCCACGGTGGCAACCCGCTCCGGCTGCGGGCCGGACACGGTCCAGTAGCCCCGCGCATGGGCCGGGAGCAGGCTGTCCAGCACGCCCGCAAAAATCTCGAAATCCATGGACTCCGGCAGCTGGCCCACCTCGCCGAATCCGATCTCGCTGCACGGCGAGCAGAGCTGGCGCAAATAGAAAACCGGCCTGCGGCCCAGCGCAAAGACGATCCCGTCGGCCACGGCGGGCCAGTCGTTCTCGTCGCAGACCACCCGGACCTCGCCGCTACGGCTCTGGGACACGGAATGGATGGACTTGCGATTGGCCCAGATATCCGCCGTGGCCCTGGCAATGGGCTCGTCGAGATAAAAGGACGCCTCCACCGGACAGACCCGCCTGTCGGCATCAAGCAGCCTCGGCGCGCAAAGCCCCAGCTCGCGCCCCAGCCAGAAGGCCGGACCGCCCGGCCTGGTGTCGAGCGAGGTATGAGCCGCATAGAGCCACGCGCCGCCCGCCATCACCCTGCGGACCACATCGAGCACCCGGCCCGGAGCGCCCAGCGACACGGGTTTCATATATAAGGGATGATGGGTGACCACCGCCCCCGCGCCCCAGTCGAGGCACGCCCCGATCATGGTCGGCGTGGGCTCCAAGCACACGGCCACCTTGCCCGTCTGCTCAAGGGTACCGGCCACCTGCACCCCGGAATTGTCCCACGAACTCTGGTTGCCCTCCGGGGCCAGATCCTGAAATATCGAAATAATGTCCATGAGTTTCATAAGCTTACGCCTCGGAAGCGAAAACAAGATGCTCCCGTAGGGTATCCCCCTCGGGAGCATGAATTTCCTCTTCTGTAACCCGGCCAAAGGCCTGTGCGGGAGATTTCAGGATATGTGCGTGTACCCGGAGCGCCGTGGTCAATGATCGCAATACGTTCTCCCGGCCAGGAAAAGATGGTGGGCCAGCCAGGATTCGAACCTGGGACCGACCGGTTATGAGCCGGTGGCTCTGCCAACTGAGCTACTGGCCCGTAGTCTACGAGCAGAGCACTATAGCCGGACACATGACACGGTGTCAAGCCACAGCGAGGATCGCCTGCCGACACGCGAAATCCACGCCCTCCCCGCCGCTCTCTGTTTTTTTGCTCCCAAAGTCTCGCCTTGCGGCGGAGGCATAAAAAGTTCTGGAAGGGAGAGCCAGGGGGGAAGCCTCTGCCAAGAGGTTTCCCCCCTGGCCGCCGGAGGCATGCCCCCTCCTCCCCCTATCGGCCAGGACAGGGGACGTTGTGGGAGATGTAGATATTTCCGAGGTCGCGGATGAGCTTTTTGTTGTCAAAGACCCGGCGCACGGTGTCGCGGGCGGCGGGGATGACGTGGTCGCGGGTGGGCTGGTCGGTGAGCAGGCGGTGGATGATGTCAGCCAGGGCGTCGGGATCGTCGGGCTGGCAAAGCAGGCCGGTCTGGCCGTGGGTGACCAGCTCGGGCAGGCCCGAGACATGGGTGGCGGCCACGGGCACGCCGGTGGCCATGGCCTCTGCCACCACGTTGGGGATGCCGTCGCGGTCTCCGTCCTTGGCCTCGCGGCAGCCCAGCGTGAAGCAGTCGGCCTCGTGCAGCAGCTTGATGACCTCGTCGTGGGTCACGGTGCCGGGCATGGAGACCATGGCTTCGAGGCCGAGTTCGCGGATGAGATCGCGGATTGCGCGTTTGTCCCTGGCCTTGCCATCGCCCACCAGGGTGTAGCGCAGGGGCACGCCCTGGTCGCGCAGCCGGGCCAGGGCGCGCAGGATGGTGTCGATGCCCTTCTTGGGCACGAACCGGGCCACGGTCAGGACGTGATAGGGAGGGGTGGCCAAGGCGGGCCGCCCGTTCAGGGAGAAGAGGTCGAGATTGATGCCGTGGTACACGCAGTGAATGGGCTTGACCGTGCCGCAGGCGGCGGCCAGGTAGGCCTCGTTGTGGCGGGTGCAGGTGACCACGAACTCGGCCCGCTCCACCTTGTCGGCAAAGCGGCGCGGGTCCTGGGTGTAGATGTCCTTGGCATGGGCCGTGAAGCTGAAGGGAACCCCGGCCAGCAAGGCGGCGTACATGGTCACGGTGGTGGGCGTGTGGGCGAAATGGCCGTGCAGATGGCCGAGGTCCACCCCGTGGTCCAGGATTGATTGCTGCACGAGGTAGCCGGCCTGGAGCATGTGCTTGATCCAGGTGTGCTTCTTGGGCGCGAGGCGGAAGCGCGAACCCATCAGCTTGAGGCAGTCGAGGTAGCGCCGGGGCATGCGCGCAAAAAGGCGCAGGTTGTGCCAGAGCAGGGCGGGCAGGCCAAAGAGGAGCGATTCCGGCAGGTAGGTGACCCTGGCCTTGATCTCCTTGATGGACTCGTGGCTGAAATGCTCACGCGGGGCGCGCATGGAATAGATGTGGATGCGAAAACCCATGGCTTCAAGCAGCCGGATCTCGTTGGAGATGAAGGTCTCGGAGATGCGGGGATAGCCCTTGAGCACCATGCCCAGGGTCTTCCCTCTCTGGGTGTGGGTCACGGGCAGTTCTCTCTGAAGTGGGCAAGGCGCTGGCACATGACCTCAAGGCCGGTCATGCAGAATTCCTCGAGATCGGCCACGCAGGTGCCGGGATCGTCGAGCAGGGCGCTGACCTTCTGGCGCAGCAGCTCGGGCGTGACATCGCCCCAGCGGATGAAATCGCACAGGCCGCGGCCCTGGAAGACCTGGGCGCGCAGGAGCTGCTCCTGGCGCGGCTTGTCGCGCGGGATGACCAGGGCGGGCTTTTTGAGGGAGAGGATTTCGCACAGGGTGTTGTAGCCGCCCATGGTGACCACGAGGTCGGCGTTGGCCATGCGTTTCTCGATGTTCTTGAAGAACGGTTTGATCTGGACCTTGACGGCCCGGGCGCGGTCGGCCAGTTCGTCGAGCTTGGCAGGCGGCAGGAACGGACCGGTGATCATCAATGTCTTGAAATCCACCACGCCGTTGGTTTCGAGCATCTTGAGGTAGTTGTCGAGGACCACATACCCGTCGCCGCCGCCGCCGATGGTGACCACCACCTGCTTGTGCTTGCGCTTGAGCTTGCGCGCCCCCGGCACCTTGCGCGGGATGTAGCCGGTGAACACGGTCTTGGCCGCGATGTCTTCGGGAAAGGCGTACTCTTTGATGGGGTCGTAGAGTTCCTTTTCGCCGTAGACCCAGATCTCGGAGTAGAGATCGCGCAGGATTTCGAAATATTTCTTCTTTTCCCACTCGGCCCTGGTAGACGCGGCATCGTCCAGGATATCGCGCAGGCCGAGCACCACGCGGGTGCAAGGCAGGCGGCCCTTGATCCACTTGAGGGTGGGCAGCACCTCGCCCTTGAGGCCGGCGGGCACCTTGTCCACGATGAACAGATCAGGCTTGAAGGCCTTGGCCGTGGACAGGATGATGTTCTTGCGGATGGCGATGGCGATCTTGGGATCGACCTTGATGGAATGGGGGACGTAGACGGTGTTGCTCTTCTTGATCATGCCGGGCATGCGCACGAAGTCCACGCCCTTGGGCATGGTATAGCGACCGACGATGGGCGACCCGGTGACGATGAGGATGTTGACGCCAGGCCGCACGAGGTTGCGCGCGATGGCCATGGTGCGACGGATGTGTCCCAGACCGTAGGTGTCGTGGGAGTACATCAGGATGTTATACGAATTCGATTCCATATCCGTTCGGGCAATTCCCTGCGCCGGTCAGCGTGCATACCAATGTCCCCGCTCAATACGGGGTTGCCGGACTCCTGTCCAGAAGTGCCGACCCGGACTTCATACCCGAGTTTGGCTCCCACTGCCACCATTTACTTGACCGGGGGAGGGTTCACGTCCAGGCAGATTTCAGGGTCGAAGTCTCCGGCCCCGGCGCGCGCCCCGTCGAGATTCGCGCCGTAGGCCGCCTTGTCGGGCCTGGCCGCCAGCGCGGCCTCGAAGCGGCGCGCCGCCCCGGTCCGGTCGCCTCGCCGCCAGGCGAGCACGCCCAGGTTGTTCTCGGCGCAAGGGTGGCCCGGCGCATCCTCCATGGCCTTGGCAAAGGCAGCGGACGAGGCGTCGAGATCGCCCACCACGGCGTATTGCACGCCCTCCACCAGCCTGCGCCGGGCCGGGTCCAGGACCACATGGTCCAGCCCCCGGCACGGACATCGGGGCTTGACGCAGGGCTGCGCGCCCTCAAGCAGGCAGACCTTGCCCAGCACGTTGCCGAGCACGGTCTTGTCGCCAGGGCAGCGGTAGACCGTGCCGTCCTCGTCCATGCGCAGGAGCGTGCGCCCGGCATAGCACGGCACGCCCTGAAAATTGAAGGCGATCTTGCGCCCCTGCTCCGGGTGATCGGCAAAGATGGCGTGCGCCCGGTCGCCATAGGCCTCGGGGTAGCGCCGTCCCCCGTGCTCGCCCCGGAAGGGACGCGGGGTGATGATTATGCCGTGGGTGGCGAAGAAGTCGCAGTCGGCCTTGAACCGCTCCTCCAGGTCCGGGTGGACCACATAGTTGACGATGACCTTGAACCCGGAGTCGATCAGCAGGCGGGCGTTGTCGATGAAGGCGGCCACGCCGCGCACGCGCTCGCGCTCCTGGATGTGCAGGGCCACATAAAGGTCCTGCACCCTGGCCGGGTCGATGCGCCGGGCGAACTCGCGCACCTTTGAGGACACGGACAGATTGGTGTCCACGCCGATCCGGTGGCCTTCGGTCAGGGCGGCGCAGATATCAACGAAGCCGGGGTAGATGAACGGCTCGCCCCCGGTCATGCCCACGGTCCACTCCCGGCCCGTGGCATCGAGAAAGGCCCGTACCCTGTCCACGGGCAGGGTCTGGGTGACCGGGGTGTTGTCGTGGGGGAAATAGCAGTATTCACAGCGAAAGTTGCACTTTCGCGTCATGTTCCAGATGAGGTTGCTCGCCGGTTCGCACATGGGCTGACTCCTTACCGGCCTTCCTGACACGGATCAAGGGAAAAGACCAGGGTACGGCTTGCGGTCCGGGCGAGTCCTCTGCTACAAGGGCGGTCACCCGAGGAAGCCATGACCACCGACCCGTTCGCCCCGTTGCTCGAAGAGCTGGACGCATGGTCCCTCGCCGGGACCGTGGCCGCGCTGTGGTGGCGTGACGACGACGCGGGCGCGCCCGGCCCGGCCCTTGCGCGGCTGACGCGCCTGGGCGCGGACCACGGCGTGGCCTGCGGGCTGGCCGTGATCCCGGCCAGGGCCGGAACCCCCCTGCGCGACCATGTGCTGGCCGCACCCGGACTGTACGCGCTCCAGCACGGCTACGCCCACGTCAACCACGCGCCGCCCGGCAACGGGGCATGGGAGCTGGGACCGCACAGGCCGATGGAAACGGTGCTGGCAGACCTGCGGGCTGGCCTGGCTGTCCTGCGCGGGCTACTGGGGCCGCGGTTCGTCCCGGCGGTGGTCCCGCCGTGGAACAGGATCGACCCGGAGCTTCTGCCGCATCTGCCGGGGCTGGGGTTTTGCGGTCTTTCTGCCAGCCACCGGGGCGACGGACCGCCCATGGTGCCCGGACTGCGCCGGGCCGACGCCCACTGCGACCTGCTCACCTGGAAAAACGGCCCGGCCCGATTTGCCGGACGCGAAAAGTGCGTGACCAACGCAACGGAACACCTTAAGAAAAAACGGTCCGGCCATGCAGACCCGGACGAACCAACGGGCGTGCTCACCCATCATCTGGAGATGGACGAAGACGCCTGGAATTTCATGGACGACCTGCTCTCGGCCACCCGCTCGCATCCTGGTGCCATCTGGATGAGCCCCGCCGACATCTGGCCGCCTGCCGCACAATCGAGAGGAATGACCACATGACAGCCACACTCCGCCGGGCCGAAATCCGGGACATCGACACCATCTGCTCCCTGCTGCACACGCACATGAACCCCGACTTTTCCCAGGAGCGGTGGCGACGGCTCTTTGCCGCGCCCTGGTGCGCGGACAGCCCGGACATCGGCATCGTGGCCGAGGACGGCGGCAGGATCGTGGGCTTTCACGGCCATGTCTGCTCGTACCGGACCATCGGCACCCGGCGCGAGCGGTTCGTCAACTTCACCTCCTGGTATATCCTTCAGGAATACCGGGGCCAGGGGCTGGGCCGGGCCATGCTCGAAATGGCCACCGCCGACCCCGATGTCACCTGCACGGTCATCTCGCTGTCGCCCAAGCGCGTGGAGTTCTTCAAGACCCTGGGCCTTCAGGTGCTCGACTCCGAGCGGCTGCTCTGGCGCAAGGCCGGACACGAGTTCGAGAACCTCGAGATCATCCGCGAACCCGACACCATGATCGCCAAGGCCAATCCCGACGAGGTCAAGGTGCTCAAGGACCACCAGGGGCTGGCCGTCACCCCGGTGCTTGTCTCCACGCGCTGCACCCAGTGCCTGCTGCTCCTCTCCATCACCAAAAAGGGCAACGACACCACCTATTACGACGTGCTCTACCGCAGCAATCCCGGCCTGTTCACCGACCGCGCCCCGGACATCGCCCAGGCACTGCTGCCCGACGGCGACTGCGTCCTGGCCGCAGACCGCCGCTTTGTGGAAAACGACGGGGCCGAGGCCGAGGTGGAGACCATCGCCTCGCCGCGCTTCTACAAGACCGCCCGGGTCAAGCCGCGCAACGTGGACCTCGCCTACTCCGAGATCCCCCTGCTCGACCTGAAGCTGGACTGAACCGCGCCCCGGCTTGCCCTAACTCACCCGGCAGGGTATGCACAGACATGAGTGAAGACACGAAAGACTACCCCACTGCCGTGGCCGCGCCGGACAGCGATGTCGTACCCCTGACCCTGACCATGGTCGGCAACCTGCTGGCCAAATCCAGGGAAACCCCGCGCAAGCGCATGCTCCAGCGGCTGCACAAGTCCCTTGATGCGCGCACGCACCGCATGTTCAACGCGCTCCAGCCCGGCACCTATGTCACTCCCCACCGCCACCTGCACCCGTCCAAGAGCGAGACCATCCTGGTCATCTCCGGCTCCCTGCTCTTTGTCCGCTTCACCGAGGACGGCGCGATCGACAGCCACATCCTGCTCCAGCCCGGCACCGAGATTTTCGGCGTGGACGTGGCCCCGCACGTCTTTCACACCTATGTGGCCCTCAAGGCCGACACCCTGATCTTCGAGGTCAAGGACGGCCCCTACGACCGCGACTCGGACAAGGACACCCCGACCTGGGCCCCTGCCGAGGGCAGCGCCGAGGCCGAACCGTACCTGCTGGCCCTGCTCAAGGGGCTGGCTGAACGGGCCACGGCCCAGGCCGAGGCGGCCAAAAAAGCCGAAGCGGCACAAGACTAGCGACACAAAACCCAACCGCGTCCTACTTCGGCAACCTTCGCCCGACCCGGCAGGCCCACCGGGCTTGCGGCACCGTGCCCTAATGCTGTACATGGTGTGATCTTTTTCCAAGGAGACCGCACGTGAACAGCCGCATCCTCCGGGCAGACATCCTGCTCTTCCTCACCGCCGCCATCTGGGGCTTCGCCTTTGTGGCCCAGCGCATGGGCATGGACCACGTGGGCCCCCTGACCTTCAACGGGGTCCGCTTCGCCCTGGGCGCGCTGGCCCTGGCGCCTCTCATCCTGTGCATGGAGAAGCGGCGCGCGCCAGACTTTGCCGGGTCCGACAGAAACCGGCTCGCCAAGGGCGGCACCCTGCTCGGCGTCATCCTGTTCATCGGGGCCACCTTGCAGCAGGTGGGGATGGCCGGTCCGCAACTGGCCGCCCTCGGTTTCGAGGCGTCCACCGCAGGCAAGGCGGGCTTCATCACCGGCCTCTACGTGGTCTTCGTGCCCCTCTTCGGCCTGCTCCTGGCCCAGCGCCCCGGCTGGGGCACCTGGCTCGGCGCGTCCCTGGCCGTGGTCGGCATGTATCTGCTCTCGGTCACCTCCGGGCTGTCCATCGCCTTTGGCGACCTGCTCATCCTCATCGGCGCGCTCTTCTGGGCCGGGCATGTGCTGCTCATCGGCAGACTCTCGCCCGGCATGGATGCGGTGGACGCCATCAAGCTCTCCACGGTCCAGTTCGCGGCCTGCGCCGTCTTGAGCCTGATCGGGGCCGTGGCCACCGAGGAGATCACCCTGGTCGGCCTGCGCAGCGCGGCCCTGCCCATCGCCTATGGCGGGCTGATGTCCGTGGGCGTGGCCTACACCCTCCAGGTGGTGGCCCAGCGCGACGCCCAGCCCTCCCATGCGGCCATCATCCTGAGCCTCGAAGCCGTGTTCGCCGCCGTGGGCGGCTGGCTGCTGCTCGGCGAGCTGCTCTCCGTGCGCGCCCTGATCGGCTGCGCTTTGATGCTGGTCGGCATGGTCATCAGCCAGCTCAAGCCCTGACCCGGCTGGGCCGCACCCTATCGTCTCGAAATCAGCACGATCCCGCCGAGCACGCAGACGCACCCGGCCAGCTGGGGCCAGCCCACGGGCTCGCCCAGCAGGGTGGCCGACAGGACCAGGGCCGAGACCGGCATGACCGCCGTGAACACCCCTGCCGTGGATGCCGAAACCCGCGTGATGCCCGCAAACCAGAAGACATAGGCCAGCACCGTGACGAACGCGCCGTAATAGGCCACGGACAGCCAGCCAATGAGCGACACTGCGGCAAGGTCCGTGGCCGCCAGCTCCACGCAGCCCATGGGCAGGAACCAGACCAGCCCAAACAGAGAGATGATGGTGGACGCGGCCAGGGGCGTGAGCGGCTCAGGCACGCCCTTGCGCACCAGCAGAAAGAGCGATTCAAAACCCACGGCGCACAGCACCAGCAGGTTGCCGGTCAGGGGCGCGGGCGCGATCCCGCCCGGCTCGCCGCCCATGGCGTTGACCGCCAGCACGCCGAGCACGGACAGAACCATGCCCGCCCCGGTGCGCCGCGTGGGCCGGTCCCTGAGAAACACCCAGGCCAACAATCCCATGCAGGCAGGCGTGGTGGCCGTGATGATCCCGGCGCTGGCCGGGGTGGTCAGCTTGAGCCCATGAAGCAGGCAGACCGTGAACAGGAACGAACCGCACAGCGACTGGCCCGCCAGCAGCAGCCACGAGCGGCGCGACAGCCGGGGCAGCCCGCCCTCGCGGATGCGCAGCAGAGGCAGCAGGATGGCCAGGGCCAGGACGAAACGCAGGGCCGAGGCCAGGAAAACCGGCAGCTCGGCGACCATGATTTTGCCCGCCACCACAGAACTGCCCACGATGACCATGGCCAGGGCGAGGCAGGCGTAGGCCGATGCCGGAGATGGGGTTGCCCGTGACGCCCCGGACGGAGAAAGAGATGGTGAAAGAGACGGTCGAGTCATGAAGCCTCCCTTGACCGGGAGACACTAGCCTCGACGCAGGGGGCTGTTTTGAAGATTCTTGCGGAAGTTGCCGGGGGTCATGCCGGTCTGGCGCTTGAAGAGCCGGGTCAGGTGCGCCTGATCCGCAAACCCGCACTCCACCGCGATGTCCGCGATGCGTTCCGCTCCGGCCAGCCGCTGTCTGGCGCGCTGAACCCGGACCTGGGTCAGGTAGGCGTGCGGTGTGACGCCTGTCTCGCGCTCAAAGACGCGCACCAGATGAAAGGGCGACAGCCCGGCCTCGCGGGCCAGTCCGGCCAGGGACAGATCGCCGCCGTAGCCCGCCTGAATGATCTCGCGGGCGCGGGCCACGGCCCGGTGCTCCCGGCCCGGCCCGGCCAGCCTGCCCCGTTCCTCGGCCCAGCGGGATATCCAGCCCGCCAGCATAGCCATGAGCCGGGTTTCCTTTTCGAGGGTCGAGGTGTCCGGGCTTTCGAGCAGCCGATGGGTGCGGCTGATGGCCGCGGCCAGGACCGGGTCGTCGATCACCCCCATGCGGAAATCGGGCAGTCCGGGCCGGGTCATGAGCGCGCCCGCCACCTCGGCCAGAGTCTCGGGCCGCAGGTAGAACATGCGGTAGGCCCAGCCGTCCGGCGCGGCCCCGTGGCCGTCATGCGCCTCGCCCGGCACCACCAGATTGACCTGCCCGCCCGACGCCACCAGATTCTGCCCCTGGTAGCGAAAGCGCATGGCTCCCTGCTCAATGCAGCCCACGGCGTACCCATCATGAAAATGTCGCGAGAAAATCTGCGTCACATACCGCGCATGCAACAGTTCCACCCCGCCCAGAATCGGCAGGGAGGTCATGGTCGCGAACTCGCGGGGCGGTCCGCCGTGAGCAATCGTCTGGCCTGTCATACTGGCGCAGCATGCCCACGGACCAGGGCAATGGCAAGTGCCTCCGGCGGCCAGGGGGGAAACCTCTTGGAAGAGGTTTCCCCCCTGGACCCCCCTTCCAGAACTTTGTGGCGCTCCGCCGCAAGGCGAGACTGGGGGAACAGAGCGACGGAGAGCGGCGGAGAGGGCGTGGATGCGCGGAAAGGCAGAGCTTTTACAGGAAGTATGGACAAAAAGAAGCCCGCCTCGTGCTGACGGCAGCCCCCTACGCTGCCATCAAGCCCTTGCTTGCCCTTCGCCCTCCCAGGCGGCGTAGCCCCAACAAGTTTTGAAAGGGGGGTCCGGGGGAAAACTTTTCCAAAAAGACCCACCGCGTATTCGAGAAGCGAGTCCCTGCCGTGTTATCCTAACATGGCGGGGACTTACTTCTGGTGATTCTCGGTGATTGCAGACGATTTCTGGTGATTTTGGAACAAAATCAACACATTTTTTCACACACATTCAGAAAGAATAGTCTTTATATTTGAAGAGTTTATAGCAAGAAAACTAAGCCACGTCAACATGAGTATGGGCTGGCTTCCAAAATACTTCGCGTGTCTGCAAAATGCTAGAGCCCCAGTCCACAACCTTCAGCCGAAGAGAAGACTCGGAACGTCTCGCTTTTCGGCAGAGCGGCAATGCTTTGATTTTATTTGTCTATTTTGTTTCGGCGTGTCCTTTGTGCATGGGGAATGACCTAGCATTTTGACCCGGCTTCAGCAAGGGGGGGGTCCCAAAATGGCCAGAGCGGTTTTACACTCACCCAGACGGCACTCTGGCGGCACAACCATTCACGATTGCTACTCAAATAGGCAACGGGGCGATTCTTTGACCGAAGTTGCCCAGATGGTGTACTGCCCTTGATCAACAAACTGGATGCCGGGTCAGAACCCCTCTCGTCCATGCGATCAAAGCCATCGCTTGATTTCATTCCAGCCGAGCATCATCACGCCTTGACATGACTACCATTTCTAAAATAATAGCCGTATCGTGTTATTATTTTCAATTTTGTGCCAAAGCTGCCGAATCGGGCGGTGACGGCAAAGGAGGGTATCCGATGTCAGGATGCACACCAAAGTCCACACCGGCAGTGGTGCCGGCGGACTTGTCTTCGATCCACCCCAACAAGGAGGGCACCATGAGACTGATTGAAGGCGTCATGTACCAGACCAACGCACCCAAAGGGGTCGACCCGGACAATATCTATTTTGTCCAGGTTGATGCCACCAAGTGCGAGGCGTGCGGCGAATGTGAGGCGGTCTGCGCCACCGGAGCGATTCAGCCCATAAACGACGACGGCATTCGGGCCGTGGTCGATCCGGCGGCCTGCATCAACTGCGGTCAATGTCTGACTCATTGTCCCTACGGGGCCATCTACGAGGGCGTGTCCTACGTGGATGAGATCTTTGAGAAACTCAAGGACCCCAACACCATCGTGGTCTCCATGCCCGCGCCTGCGGTGCGTTACGGTCTGGGCGAATGCTTTGGCGCCCCCACCGGCACTTATGTGGGCGGACAGATGCACGCGGCCCTGCGCCAGCTCGGCTTCAACTACATCTGGGACAACGAGTTCACCGCTGACGTGACCATCATGGAAGAAGGCACCGAGCTGATCCAGCGCGTGCAGGAGCAGGGCAAGAAAAACGCCCGCCCCCTGCCGCAGTTCACCTCCTGCTGCCCTGGTTGGGTCAAATTCGCCGAGACCTTCTACCCGGACCTCATGCCGAACCTGTCGAGCTGCAAATCGCCCATCGGGATGCTCGGCCCCTTGGCCAAGACCTACGGCGCGCACGAGACGCACACCGAGGCCAAGAATATCTACACGGTCTCGATCATGCCCTGCGTCGCCAAGAAGTATGAAGGGTTGCGTCCGGAGCTGGCCGACAGCGGATTCCGCGACATCGACGCCACCATCAACACCCGCGAGCTGGCCTACATGATCAAGACCGCAGGCATCAACTTCAACAGCCTGCCCTCGCAGCAGCCCGATCCGATCCTGGGCGACTCCACGGGCGCGGCCACCATCTTCGGCAACAGCGGCGGCGTCATGGAGGCAGCTCTTCGGCTTGCCTACGAAGTGCTCTCCGGCAAGAAGCTGGCCGATCCGAACATCCTGGTGGTGCGCACTCACGAGGGCATCAAAACTGCGGATGTTGCGGTTCCCGGCTTCGGCACGGTCAAGGTGGCGGTGGCCAGCGGGCTCAAGAACGCAGCCAAGCTGTGCGACGAGGTACGGGCGGGCAAGTCCCCCTACCATTTCATCGAGATCATGACCTGCCCCGGCGGTTGCGTGAACGGCGGCGGGCAGCCCATTGATCCCGAGGTAAGGGCATCCCTGTTCAGGAGCACCGTCGCCCGCATCAACAATCGCTTCCGGGCACGCACCGTTGGCGCGTAAGGAGGAATGAGACATGAAGATGAACAGACGTGCCTTTATCAAGACGTGTGGCATCATGACCGGCTACGCCGTGCTCGGACTGAACCTGGCCAAGGAGGCTGCGGCCGATGTCATGGATTTCGTGGGCCTGCGCCAGAAATCCGTGTACGCCACTGACGCCAACCCCAAGATCTACAAGCTGCGGAAGTCTCAGGACAACCCCATGATCAAAAAGCTCTACGACCACAAGGACGGCTTCCTGCATGACGGTCCCTGTGGCCACATGTCCCACCATCTGCTGCACACCCACTACATTGATCGCAGCGCCAAGGCGGCTGCCCTCAAGAGCAAGGGCTTCAAGCTGAACTTCTAACGCCTCACAAATGTCACCTGCGGCGAGGATGCTTCTGATCCAAGGGCGACATTCCATCTTTTCTCCCAACTCACCAGATGCTTGCAGCCATACTGACCACCGGCCAAGTGTGGTCTTCATTCCCGGATTGCAAACAAATTCGTATTACTATTTTTAAAAACTTATTCTCCTAGTATAACTTTTTCTTGATTCGTACTATTTTTGTGTGTAGTGCTTTTGCCCAGAACACCTCCGACCGGAGACCGTCTGCCTGCGGGAAGGGTTAGCCTGAACCCCAGGGTGGAGCCATCTGGCCCTGCCCTCACCGTTGGCAGGATACCGTCCAGAAGCTCCCACCCCTTCCCAGCATGCAGAGAGCCCGGGAGTGCTATTCCGGGCTCTCTCCTTTTCGGCAGGAAACCACGAACAGCGGGGTTTTGCGCATGCAGAAACGAATCGGCATCATCGGCATCATCATCAAGGACAGGAACATGGCGGCCGCCAAGGTCAATGCGATTCTGAGCGATCATGGGGAAATGATCGTCGGTCGTATGGGGCTGCCCTTCCGGGACAGGGGCATAAACATCATCGATCTGATCATTGAGGCGACCACCGACGAGGTGGGCGCCCTGACCGGCAAGCTCGGCATGCTTGACGGGGTCCAGGTCAAATCTCTTCTGGTCTAAACAAGGAGCGGCATCATGAAAAAGGACAGTTCACTGAGTGAGGGGCTTGAAAACTTCATCGACGAGAAAGTCATCCGTACCGAGATGGAAAAGGCGAATAACCCGGCACCGGGGCTGATTCGTGAAATTCTGGCCAAGGCCGGGGAGCGGCAGGGACTCGACCCGGACGAGGCCGCCGCGCTGCTCGGCAACCGGGACAGGGATCTGGACGAAGCCATCTTCGAAACGGCCAGAACCATCAAGAAGGGCATCTACGGCAACCGGCTGGTGGTCTTTGCCCCGCTCTACATCACCAACGAATGCGGCAACCAGTGCAGATACTGCGGTTTCAACGCCAAAAACAGCGACCTGGACCGGCGGACCCTTACGTCCGAAGAGATCCGAAGGGAGGTGACGGTTCTTGAGGACTTGGGCCACAAGCGGCTGCTCCTGGTCTACGGCGAGCATCCCCGCCTGGGCCCGGACTGGATCGCCCAGACCGTCAGGGACGTGTATGCCGTCACCTCGGCCAAAAGCGGCGAGATCCGCCGGGTCAACATCAACTGTGCGCCGCTGCACGTGGAAGGGTTCCGCAAGCTCCATGAAGTTGGCATCGGCACCTACCAGTGTTTCCAGGAAACCTACCACCGCCCGACGTATGAAAAGCTGCACGTGGCCGGACCCAAGACCGACTTCCTGTGGCGGCTGCACGCCATGCACCGCGCCCAGGAGGCAGGCATCGACGACGTGGGCATGGGCGCGCTCTTCGGCCTCTACGATCCGATCTTCGAGGTGCTCGGCCTGCTCCACCACGCCCGCAGACTGGAACTCGACTGGGGTGTCGGACCGCACACCATCTCCTTCCCCAGGCTGGAGCCCGCCCTGAACTCGGACATTGCCTTCAACCCGCCGTATCCGACCACGGATCACGAATTCAAGAAGATCGTCGCCGTGCTCAGACTGGCCGTGCCCTACACTGGGCTGATCTTGACCACCCGTGAAACCGCGGCCATGCGCAAGGAACTGCTGGAAGTGGGCGTCTCCCAGCTCTCGGGCGGCTCGCGCACCTACCCCGGCGCATACAGCGACCCGGAATACGACCGGCCCGACGTGCAGCAGTTCTGCATCGGCGACAGCCGCAGCCTGGACGAGGTAATCCGGTCCATTGTCGGAGACCACGGCTATGTGCCGTCCTGGTGCACGGCGTGCTACCGGCTGGGCCGCACTGGTGAGCACTTCATGGAACTGGCCAAGACCGGATTCATCCAGAAGTTCTGTCTGCCAAACGGCTTGCTGACCTTCAAGGAATATTTGGAGGACTACGCATCCGAAGAAACCAGGCAGGTGGGCGAGGCCCTTATCCGGCGCGAGATCGAAAACTACCCCGACCCGGACCGCAAAAGCCTGCTCACGGACAGAATGGCACGCATGGAAGCGGGTGAACGGGATCTCTACCTGTAGACATGCGGCACATGACGAAAACCTCGCCCGCACCGAGATTCCGCCTGGAGCGCGACGCCCTTGGCGAGCTTCCAGTGCCTGCGCACGCCTATTACGGCATCCACACCCTGAGGGCCGTGCGCAACTTCCCGTTTTCGGGATACCGGCTGCATCCGGCCTTCATCCGCGCCTTTGCCCTGGTCAAGCGGGCCTGCGCGCAGACCAACGCGCTCCTCGGACATCTGTCCGAGGAGCGCGGCCAGGCCATCGACGCGGCCTGCGCCGAGATCGCCGCAGGCGCGCTGCACGACCAGATCGTGGTGGATCCGTTTCAGGGCGGGGCCGGGACCTCTACCAACATGAACCTTAACGAGGTCATCGCCAGCCGGGCTGCGGAGCTGCTCGGAGGCGAACAGGGCGACTGGGAGCGGGTCCATCCCATCCTGCATGTAAACATGCACCAGTCCACCAACGACGTGTATCCCACCGCCCTCAGGGTGGCGGTCCTGACCGTGCTCTCGGACCTGGAAATCGCCGTGGCCGCTCTCCAGGAGTCGCTCCAGCGCAAGGAGACCGAGTTCCGCGACGTGGTCAAGCCTGGACGTACCGAGTTGATGGACGCCGTGCCCATGACGCTGGGCATGTCGTTCGGGGCCTTTGCCGACGGCGTGGCCCGGGATCGCTGGCGCATCTTCAAGTGTCGGGAGCGGCTCAAGCGGGTCAATCTCGGCGGCACGGCCATCGGCACCGGGCTCGGTGCGCCGCGCGACTATATCCTGGCCGTGACCGGGACTCTGGCCTCCCTGGCCGGGCTGCCCGTGTCCAGGGCCGAAAACCTCGTGGACGCTACCCAGAACATGGACGTGTTCGTCGAGGTTTCGGGCATGCTCAAGGCATGCGCCGCCACCCTGATGAAGATCGCCTCGGACCTGCGTCTGCTCGCCAGCGGCCCCGGCGCCGGACTCGGAGAGTTGATACTGCCGCCGCTCCAGGCCGGTTCCTCTATCATGGCGGGCAAGATCAACCCGGTCATGCCCGAGGCGGTCATCCAGGCCGCCCTGCGGGTCATGGCCAACGACCAGACCGTGACCCTGGCCGCGGCCATGGGCCAACTCGAACTCAACCATCTGATGCCGCTCCTGGCCCATGCCATCCTTGAGTCCCTGACTCTGTTGACATGCGCCTGCCAGGGGCTGGCGACCGGATGTGTGGACGGCATCCTGGCCGACAGGGAGCGCTGCCTGCTTCTGGTGGAGCAGAGTGGGGCGCTGGCCACCGTGCTTGTCCCGGCGCTGGGATACGACCGGGTGGAGCGGCTCCTGGCCGAGGCCAAAGCCGCCGGGCGCAGCGTGCGCGACCAGGCCGCACTCGACGGACTGGCCTCGCCCGAAACCCTGGACAGGCTCCTATCCCCCAAACGGCTGTGCAAGCTCGGCTTCACGCCCGGAGAATTCGAAGGAGTGGAACCCCGATGAAGCTCGTGGCAGACATCAACGCCCTGGACACGCCCAGCCTGTTCGCGGCCAGTGAGCGGCGCATCATCCTGCACGCGGCGGTGTACGGGGCATTCGCCCGATCCCGTCCCCACCGCCACGGCCTTGAGACGGCCCTGGCAAAACCGGGCTTCGAGCGTCTCGACATCATCGTTCTGGAACCGGGATGCTGCGAACCCTGGGTGCGCCCCTTCCTTGAGGCCCTCAGGTTCGGCATATCGAGACAGGCCGCTGACGACGAGGTGGCCGCGTCCCACGCCTTTGTCAGCGAGCTGGCCGCACGTCATCCGGGCCAGGTGCGTGTGCATCCCGCCCGCAGGCTGCCGTGCCTGCCCATCCTCGTCATCGACGACACCATCGTCTTCGGCCAGTACGCCCATGCGGACATTCATGCGCCCCAGGGTTTCTGGGGCATGATCCAGGCCGATGTGCAGACGCTTCTCGGCTGGGCCGATACCGGCAAGCCCCCGGCCTCGGCCTCCCGCGAGGAGGTGGCCGCCTTCCGCCTCATCAACGAGTGCGTCCGGGCCATGTGCGCCTGCCGCGCCTGCCCGACGTTTTCCTTTCAACACCCAGACCGCCGGGACATCCCAGCACCCAATACACCATGAAAGCACACGACATTCTCATCGCTCTGATTGGGGCAGACGACCCCTCACTCTTCGCCCATGCCCATGAAATCAGGCAGCGGGTCTTTGGCAACGAGGTCTACATCCGGGCCATCGTGGAATTTTCCAACACCTGCAACAAGCACTGCCGCTACTGCGGGTTGCGCGCGGACAACCGCACCCTGCGCCGCTACCGCATGCGCGCCTACCACATCCTGGAGACGGTCGCGGCTGCCGTGGACCAGCGGGCAGGAACCGTGGTGCTGCAGTCCGGGGACGATCCGAGCTACACCGCCGAGTACATCGGGGAACTGGTCCGGCAGATCAAGGCCCGCCACGACGTGGCCGTGACCCTTTCCCTGGGCGACCGGGGCCTGGACGAATACGCGTACTGGCGCGAATGCGGCGCGGACCGCTGCCTGCTCAAGCTGGAGACCACCGACCCGGCCCGCTACAAGCAACTGCGCCAGGGCGAGGACTTTTCCGCCCGCCTGCACCGGGTGGAGGAGTTGCGGCGCATGGGCTACGAGGTCGGCTCCGGGGTCATCGCCGGGCTGCCTGGCACCACGCCCGTGGACGCCCTGCGCGACATCCTCTTCCTCACGGATCTGGGGCTGGACATGATCGCGGTGGGGCCGTTCGTGCCCAACCCGGATACCCCCATGGCCGGAAACGCTCCCGGTTCGGTCGATCTGTCGTACAGGATGACCGCCCTGCTGCGCATCCTCAACCCCGAGGCCAACATTCCGGCCACCTCAGCCCTGGACGCACTGCGCCCCGGAAGCCGCACACTGGCCCTGACCCGTGGCTGCAACGTGCTCATGCCCTCCATGACTCCGGCGCCGTTGCGGGGCGACTACGCCATCTATCCCGGCAAGAACGCCGGGACCGACGAGGACGGGCCGTCCCTGGCATCGGCACGCCAGGCCGTCAGGGACGGCGGGTTCATTTCGTCATCGGCCAAGGGGTTCTCGCCACGGGGGAGCCATGTCGGATAAGGCGCCCCGCGGAGTACGGCTGGTCATTGCCCTTGCCGGACGCCGGAATGCGGGCAAATCGTCGCTGCTCAACGCCCTGACCGGTCAGGAGACGGCCATAGTCTCGGACACGCCCGGCACCACCACCGACCCGGTGGCCAAGCACTACGAGTTGCTGCCGCTCGGACCGGTGACCTTCTACGATACGGCGGGCCTGGACGACACCGGCGATTTGGGCGGTTTGCGCATGAAGGCCACGCGCAAGGTGCTCTACCGCTCTGACGTGGCCGTTGTCGTGGTGGGCGAGGAGGGCGTCACCGCCCACGAGCGGGCCATCCTCGACATGGTCAAGGGGTTGTCCATCCCGTGCATCGTGGCCTTCAATAAAACCGACCTGCGCACGCCCGCGTCCGAGGAGCTGGCTCTGTGCCGGTCCCTGGGTGCGCCCTGCCTGACGGTCTGCGCCAGGACCGGAGCCGGGGCGGACGAACTCAAGCGGGCCATCATTGATGCCGCGCCTCTGGAATTTCGCCAGGAGCGGCTGCTGGTGGGCGACCTCATCAGCGAAGGAGACTGGGTGGTCTGCGTGGTGCCCATTGATCTGGCTGCGCCCAAAGGCCGCCTGATCCTGCCCCAGGTACAGGTGCTGCGCGAGATTCTGGACTGCGACGCCGTGGCCGTGACGGTCAAGGAGCGCGAAATCGAAGCGGTCCTGGCCGGGATGGAGCGCAAACCCGCCCTGGTGGTCACCGACTCCCAGGTAGTCATGAGCGTGGCCGGGGACGTGCCCTACGACATCCCGCTGACCACCTTCTCCACCCTGTTCGCCCGCTACAAGGGCGATCTGCCAAGTCTCGTCCGCGGGGCGGACGCCATAGACGCCCTTGAGGACGGCGACACCGTGCTCATCGGCGAGGCGTGTTCGCATCACAACGTGGCCGACGACATCGGACGGGTGAAGATCCCACGCTGGATGACCCAGTACACGGGCCGCGATCTGCGCTTCGAGGTCTACGCGGGCCACGATTTCCCGGACGACCTGGAGCGGTACCGGCTCGTGGTCCACTGCGGGGCCTGCATGCTGGGCCGTACCGAGATGCTCCGGCGCATCAATGAATGCGCCCGCCGAGGGCTGCCCGTGACCAACTACGGGGTGGCCATCTCCAAGGTCCAGGGCGTGCTCGACAGGATCATCGCGCCTTTTCCAGAACTCAGGGCTGCCCCCTTTGGTCTGATGGACGGATGACCGTCAGACAGCGGAGCGCGTTCAGCTGTCGAAGAGGCTGACTGTGCGCTGGCACAGCCCTGAAAGGAGGGCGTGATCATGGCTGATGACGAGCAGGCCAAGCCCGTGCTCGCGGACCGCCCTGAGCACCGCCTTCCAGATGCCCGCCTGGGTCAGGGCGTCCAGCATGGAGGTCATCTCGTCGCACAACAGGTAGCGCGTTCTGCGGTCCAGGGCCCGGGCAAGACAGACCCGCTGCAACTCGCCGCCGGAAAGCTCGTGTGGATAGCGGTGGTTCCAGGTCGGGTCCACGCCCAGAACATCCAGCATGGCCCTGTCCGGCTCCCCTGCCTCGCGCAGGATGTCGGCGATTTTCCAGCGCGGGTTCACGGCCAGTTCCGGATGCTGGAACAGCAGTTGTACCGGGCAGAACTCCCCGTCCGGTAAATGATGTCCGTTCACGAGGACATTCCCCTCCACCGGACGCAGATACCCGCCAAGGATTTTTGCCAGGGTGGATTTCCCCCTGCCGCTTGGACCTGGCAGGCCCACTATCTCGCCGGGCGCAATACGGATGTCAATGCCACGGAACAGCCACGGGTCGCTCTTCGCATAGCGGAAGGCAAGGCCGCTTGCCTCAAGCATGGCTGCACCTCACCAGACCGTCTTGTTTCTGCCGCAGTTCGGGCAGATGCTCCCGGCAGGTCTCGCAGCCAAGGTTGCAGCGGGCGCTGAAGGGACATCCGCCGTTGGTCGATGCGCGGGCTTCAGGCGGCAGTCCGTTCACAAAGCTGTTGCCGGGCATGGCTTCACGCAGGGCGCGCGAATAGGGATGAAGCAACCCGCCGCTGCCGTTGAAGGCATCGGCCCTGGTCTCCTCAACCGTCACGCCGCCGCAGAAAACCGTCACCCTGTCTGCCACCCTCAGGGCCGAGGCGACATCATGCGTGATAAGCAGCACGCCCTTGCCGGTGTCGGCAAGGGCGCGCAGGTGATCCAGAGTTTCATGGGCCACGTCCCTGTCCAGGCCATTGGTGGGTTCGTCGGCCAGGAGCAGATCGGCCATGCCCACCGTTGCGCTGGCCGTGAGCACACGCCGGGCCATGCCGCCGGAAAGCTGGAAGGGGAGCCGGGCGGCGACTTGGTCCCCAAGGCGGTAGCGGCGCAGGCAGTCGAGGGCCGCGTCGTGCGATCGGTCTTTGGGAATGCCGCTCAGGGCTGCTGCCCGTGCGATCTGGGTTCCCACCCGCAGAAGCGGGTTGAGATAGGTCATGGACTGGGGCACCAGGGCTATCTCCCGCCCACGCAGCCGGGCTGTTTCGCTCGGGGTCAACTCGCGTCCCTTGAAGCGGATGGTCCCCCGTATTCGGGCGTTGTTTGGGAGGATGCCGAGCAGGGCATGGGCAAGCAGGCTCTTGCCCGCGCCGGACTGCCCGACCAGGGCCATGACCTCGCCTGCGGCCACACGCAGGTCCAGGCAGCGGATGGCACAGATGTCGCGCCGCCGGAGTCCGATGGAATAGCTGGAAAAGCTGACTGACAAATCGTGTACTTCGAGCATGGGATATCCTTATTCGCGACAGGTACGCGGGTCGAACAAGGCCCGGACGTTGTTGCCCAGCACATCGAACGCCTTGACCGTAATCACCAAAGCCAGTCCCGGTGCCACCGCCAGCCACCACAACCCCATGGACAGGTAGCGCATGGACTCGGCCAGGAGCACGCCCACGGCGGGCGTGTGCGGCGACATGCCGAATCCGAGAAAGGTCAGTCCGGCGGCATGGAGGATGGCGTGGGGAAAGAGCAGGAGCAGGCCGATCATGAACTGGGGCGCGACATGCGGGAGCATGTGATGGCGGGCGATGTAGAGCGGTCTCTTGCCCAGGCGCGCCGAAAGCCGGACGTATTCCGAGGATCGGATCTGCATGACCTCGGCCCGGATGACACGGGTAAGCGACGGCCAGTGGGAGGCCGCCACCGCGATGATCACGCCCCTGGCCCCGCCGCCGCAGGCAAAGGAGATGAGGATGAGCAGCACCAGATGGGGCGTGGCCATGGCCACGTCCACCAGCCAGGTAATTGCGGTGTCCACGGCCCGGCCCATGGTGGCGGCGGCCAGCCCGAGGAGCAGGGCCACCACGGCCGAGCAGCCCGCGGCGGTCAGCCCCACGCCCAGACTGATGCGCAGCCCCTTGAGGGTCCGGGCGAACATGTCGCGACCGAGCCAGTCCGTGCCAAAGGGGTGCGCCCAGTCCGGAGGGAGTTTGCGCAGTCCGAGGTGGGTCAGCTCACCCTGTTCGCCATAGAGCCAGGCTCCCAGGAACACGGCGGTAAAGAGCGTCAGACAGGCCGCGATGGTGGCAATGGTGCGGGAGCGGCGATCCCTCCCGATGGATTGGAAGAGGATCACACGCCCTCCCTTCCGGCGTCGCGCATTCGGGGATCGACCACCAGGTAGAGAAGGTCTGCAATCATGTTGCCCACAAAGACGAAGACCGCGCTGAAAAGGACGATGCCGAGCAAGAGCGGCACGTCGCCGCGATACCCGGCCTCCACCGTGGCCCGCCCCAAACCGGGATAGGAGAAGACCTGCTCGGCCAGCACCGCCCCGCCGAACAGCTCGCCCAGAGAGGCGAATTGAAGCGTGACAGCGGGCAGCATGACGTTCCTGAGGGCGTGGCGCAGGACGATGCCGCGCGTGGTGTCTCCCTGCGCCCTGGCAAAGAGAACGTAGTCGCTGTGCATGGCCTCAATGGTCTTCTCCCGCGTATGCAGGGCAATCTGGGCCACCCCGATGAGCGAGAGGGTCACGGCGGGCAGCAGCAGGTGGTGCAGGCGGGTGAGCAGCGGGACATCCGCAGGGTCCATGCCCACCGGGCCGGCGCAACAGACAGGCGTCCAGCCGAGCTGCACGGAAAAGAAGGTCAGCAGGACCATGCCCACCCAAAAGGTCGGGGTGGAGGCCATGGTGTAGGCATAGAGCCGGATTGCCCTGTCTACCCGGCTCCCTTCCCTGGCCCCGGCCACCAGGCCGAGGGCGAATCCGAGCACGCCGGAAAAAGACCACGCCAGGAGCATGAGCCAGAAGGAAGCCGCGAACCGTTTGCCGATGACCGAAAGGACCGGCTCGTTGAAGATGGTAGATTCCCCGAAGTTGCCTCGTGCCAATTGCCCGGCCCAGCGCGCCAGCCGCTCCGTTGCGGGCCGGTCAAGACCCCAGCGCTCGGCAATGCGCTCACGCTGCTCGGGCGAGACTTTAAGGATGGATGGTCCGAGATAGGCGTCGATGGGGTCCACGGGCGAAAAACTGACCAGTACAAAGGAGAGTACCGCCACTGCTGACAGCAACAGGGTCAGCCGGGCAAGCTTGGCGGCCAGAAAACGCGCTATGGATCGCATGCTGTTCCTTTCGGTTGAAATGGCCGGAGAGGGGGTGCCTCTCCGGCCCAGATGACTGCGATCAGTTGCAGATCCACTTCCACTGGTGGATGTTGGCAGTGATGGGCCAGCCGTGGCCATGGGGCTCCATCTGCGATTGGCCGACGTCCAGGCAGGTGTTCACGAAGTAGGTGTGGTCGAGGTTGACCATCCAGGCCCAGGCCGCGTCGCCCGGAGTGGTAAAGCCTGTTGTGCCGTCCCACTGCGCCTTTTGCCACAGGGGCAGGGACGCGTCGAAGGATTCTGCAGCGCGGGCCTGCTCCAGATAGCCATCCACCACAGGGTTGGAGTAGAACCCGGCGTTCCAGTACATGGGTTCCGGGCCAGGGGTGTGGTAGAGCTTGTACATCTCAAGGGGGCTGTGATCGCCGAACCCGTAGACCACCACGTTGGAGTGAGTCAGCTCGGTCTTGATGCGGTCCCAGTTCTCGCCTCTGGGGATGGCGGTGATACCCACCGGGCGAAGCATGTCGGACACGGCCAGGGCCAATCCCTGGCGCAGGGAATCCTTGGCGTTGTAGACGATGGTGAACTCGGCCTTGAGGCCGTTCTTCTCGCGGACGCCATCGCCGTCACTGTCCTTCCAGCCTGCGGCGTCGAGAATCGCCCTGGCCTTGTCCGGATCATTGTCCTTGAAGCGGATTGCCGGGTTGTCCCAAGGCAGGTTGTCCACCACGCCGAAGGCAGGGTTGCCGTAGCCGTCCAGTACACCGGACACGAGCAGCTCGCGGTTGATGGCGTAGTTGACGGCCTTGCGGATGGCCGGATCGGCGGTCACGGTGTTGCCGATGCGCACGCCCTTGGGGGTCTTCTTGCCCTCATCCGGGACCGTGGGGAACATGAGCCCACGGTTGTCCACGCTCTTGACCACGTGCAGCCGCATGCCGGGAATGGCCTGCCCTGCAAGGTTGGATGGCACACCGAGCACGTCCGCCTGCCCGGCGCGGGCGGCGGCCAGTGCCGCGTCCTCGCCGGAGAACAGAAATACGAGCCGTTTGATGGCGGGCTTCTCCCCATAATACAAATCATTGGCCTCGACGATCATCTGCTGGCCTTCGTCCCAGCGCACGAGCTTGTAGGGGCCGGAACCAATGGGGTTGCGACCGTACTGCGGGGTGTAACCCTTCTCCGGCACGATGCCCAGGGTGATCATGTGCTGCATGAAGGTGATGTCCGGCTCCTTGAGGGTCAGCGCCACAGTGAAATCGCCCGTGGCATCGGCCCGGTCCAGAGGGGTAAGGTCGATGTTGCCGCCAGCCACCAGAGCCTTGTTGAAGGTAAAGGCCACATCCGAGGCTCTCAGCGGTGTGCCGTCGGAAAAGACCGCATCCTTGCGGATGGTCACGGTCCAGGTGATGCGATCATCGGAAAGTGACCAGGATTCGGCCAGATCAGGGATGATCTGAAGCTTGGCGTCACGCTTGAGCAGAGTGCTCTGGAACAACGGGTTGCCGTAGACGCCCCATCCCAGAATCGGGTCGTACCCCTCGGCGCTTTCGCCCCCAACGGCAAGGACAAGAGTATCTTTTACTGCCAGAGCTGGGCTGACGAGAGCGAATGACACAAGAGCAAACAAGACATGCACAGAAATGTTTAGGAGGCACTTTTTCATGATCATTCCATCCTTTTTAAGTATGACTAATCAAAACATATTCTGAACATGCTACGATTGTCAATATCATAACACAATCAAGACATGTTCTCCTCTCTGGGGAGGCGTGCATTGCAACGTGGCCAGTTCGGAGAAGTTACCATCGGAAATGAACAAATTATACATTTAAAACAGAAAGTTGGTTTACCGAGTAACCAGTCGAGTTAGTGTAATTGTAACAAACTCAGATCGAGCATGGCATCAATCCCTTGAGCCGGAGCCGCCTCCGCCATCCCTCTCGCCGTCGCCTGCGTGGATGACGACGCTAGCAAAGTCGAGATGGCAAGGCCGACCGGCCAGAGCCGGTCGCCCGAAGGGCCTGGCCTTGCTATCTCGGCTGCTTGCGTCACGCTCGCGGAAAAAACGGCGGGAGGAGCAAATATCCCTTCGCCGGAGCTTGCGCGTTGATCTGGGGGCGTCATATGGTAGGGCATATCCGTTGGATAATTTCGTAACGAGAAGGAGGTATGACGCAACCAAGGTGCGTTCATAAGTTTTGACGAAGTCTAAACTGATGAACGCTTAAGTAGGCACTAACATGCCGTAACACCAAACACTTCTTCGCCGTTCATTTCCAAACGGCACGCTTTCACATCCAAACACTAGGCTGGAACACAGCACCCCCGCCGGACAAACGACAGGTATCTAGAAATCTGCCGTTGTCGCAATTCCCCCACGGCCACCAATCTATGCGCAGGACGAATGAGCCTGCGTGGTGGCACCCTTTATTGAATGGATTCTCAGGATTTTTCCTTCTGTGGGAAACGGACATTGATTTGTCTCGTGTCGGTTGTTGTGTGGCGCATTCGCGCCATAGGCAGGTCATTCCCCGGCAAACGGGGAAGGTCCGACCTGCTTTGTCCCGGGGCGCTGCCCCGAACTATTCTTGAAGGAGAAATCCATGACAAAATCCATCAGTCTGGTACTGGGCGCGAACAGGGCAACCCTGTCCGGCCCCAAATCGAAACAATACAGGATCCGCCAGAACGCCAAGGCCTTTGCAAAGCGGCTTCGCCGTGCAGGGTTCGGGGTTCGCAAATGGACCAACATCACGAACAAGCATTTTGCGGCGGTTGCGCGGCAAATGAAAGACGAAGGCAAGGGTGACGGACGCATCGCCGAAATTTTTTCGGCGGCCCGCGACCTTTGCCGAGCCTACGGGAATATCGGCATCAGCCCGACCAATGATGTGTTCGACGTTCGGCGGGGCAGCATTGCCAACGCCAATAGCAAAGCGGTTGCCCCCGCCTTCGTGCAGGGGGCAATCGACAAGCTGGAAAACGAGCATGGTTATGAATACGGCCCCCGGTGCGCCGCTCAGATCCGTTTGCAATGGGAACTGGGGTTGCGCCGGGAAGAATCGGCCAAAGTCGATCTGGTCGCGGACTGGGACAGGGAAGGCCGCAGCCTGCTTGTCCGGTACGGGACCAAGGGGGGACGGCCCAGGACGCTGTTCAATCTGTCCGACAAGCAGCAGGATGCTCTGGAGCGTGCGCTACCTTGGGTCAGCCAATCCGACAGGGCGGGGATACATAATCTCATGCCTGAAGGGATGGGCGACAAGTGGCAGGAAAAGCTGTCCTATGCGGCCAGGCTGTGCGGGTTCACCAAGAAAGAAAGCGGATGGACCCTGCACAGCAACCGCCATGAACGGTTCCACCGCATGTACGTCGAGCACACGGGTTTTCAGCCGCCCAACCAGCACGAATCCGTGGAAGCCTTCCAGAAGGCCGCACAGGACACGGCAGGGGACGAATGGCCCAGGCTCGACGCTGAAGCCCGTGACGACATTGAAGTGACCGCAGGACATTCCGCAGGAAGGCGGGATGTGTCCGATGCCTACCTTGGTAATTCCCGTTAGAAGAAGCCCCGCCATTTCCGGTGGGGCTTCCTCTTATGTGGCGCGAGGTTTTGGGCGCGAGGTTCCACGGAGGAGACACAGCGCTCGGGCGCTGTGTCTCCTCCATGGAACCGTCCTTCCCTCCAGTCGGCTTGGGGCCGACAGGAGGGAAGGACTATCGCCAAATGAGGTCCGCTACCTGGGAACGTATTTCACTTTTGCCAGATGAGGTCGTGAAACGCAGCGGTTAAGATTGACTCGTTCATTCAATCCGGCAGCGCTCTGGCATCTGGCCGATGGTGTCGGTGTCTGCACCAAAAATGGTGCTCGCAGCCGAGAGGCCCAAATGCCCACCGGGAAAACTGTCACTTTTTCATATTTTCCCCCTTGCCGAGCTTGCGTTTTCATATTCCGGGAGTGTCAAACTGACCTGTGGGGCGACAATCCATGTCGGCTCACGGCGGACAGGGCGAGAGATTCAATGAAAAGACCGGGGAAGAATAGTGGGCTTTGACAACGAAGCGGAACTGAGCATACTCACCGTGAAGGATGTCCCAGACTATCTGGGCAAAAGCGTGGACTGGGTCTACGACCATGCCGAAGACATCGGCGGCGTCAAACGCGGTGGGTCATGGTTCTTCCCTTCCCGGAGGGACATTTATGACCATCTATTCCAAAGCCGGAAAAGGGTTCCGGTACGACTTCATGGTGAAGGGCAAGCGCTACACCAAGGCGTGGTTTCGGACAAAACGCGAAGCGCAGGCGGCGCAGGCGCAAAGAAAAAAGGAGGTGGCGAAGGCAGACAAGATGGCCGAAAGGAACGACATGGGCTTGCTTGACATGCTCAACAGGCGACTTGACACATTGCAGGAGCGCTCGTTTTCGACCCAGTATTACAAGAACACCCGCTACGCCGCCCAGCGGTTGCTCAAGCACTTCGGCGATGTGCCGTGCAGCACCATTACCAGCAGAATGGCTGACGATTACCTGCTGTCCCGGTCCAGGTCGTCGACGCCCCTGGCGGCCAATGCCGACCTGCGGCTACTGCGGGCAACGTTCGCCTGGGCCATGAAAAGGGGACAGCGGTTCATCGCCGACAATCCCTTTGCCGGGCTGGAGTCGTTTCAAAGCCTTTTGGCCCAAGAAAAAGAAGGGGAACACCGAATTCCCAGGAGCCTGGGCCCGGATCATTGCGGCGGCCAAACCTGAAGACCAACCATACCTGTGGGTGATCCGCGAGACCCTGGCCCGAAGCGTCGAGGTGCATCGGTTGAAATGGAAGCGGGTCAACTTCGAGGACCGGTACGTGGAGTTGAAGACCTTCAAGAACAAGGACCGAAAGCCCGTGCTCCGGCAGGTGCCGATGACCGACAAGCTGTACGAGGTGCTCAGTGAACTGTATGCCAGGCGCGACCCTGAAAAGGAATGGGTGTTCTGGTGCCGCAGCTACAGCCACAAGCTGAAACGGATGGTGGACGGGCCCTACACCAAGGGCCGCTACACCATGCTCAAGACGGCGTGCAGGAAGGCCGGTGTCGGCTACTATTCGTTCCATCGCTTCCGGGCATCGGGTGCTTCGGTGATGGACAACAACGGCGCGCTCATCTCGGGCATTCAGCATCTGCTGGGGCATGCCGACCGACGGAGCACCGAGATCTATCTGGAAAAGCTGCGGAACGTGGAACGGGACGCCATGGCAATCTATGAAGCGCAAAGCCGCCGGGTTGCCTGACGGATTCACACACGGTAGTCACACACAAAGATCAACGGGCTGCGACCAATCGGTCGCAACCCGTTGAAAAACAGAAGGTAAGAGCCGATAGTCCCACACAAGGTGGCGGCTATTTCCAAAAGTTTTCCCCCCGGAATCTTCCACCCACACCCACGCCCACGCCCATGCCCCCTTGGCGTAGACACAAAAAGTCCGCCCACCCCTTGCGGGATGGGCGGACAATATATGCGCGGGAAGCAGAACCTAGAAGCTGTATCCGAGAGCGGCGCGCATCTCGGCGGGGATCATGGCGTCCTGGCCGGGCTCAAGAGCCTTCCAGGGGGCGCCGGCGTCCTTGCGGGAAGCCTTGACCTCTTCCAGGTCGAAACCGTAGCGGGGCACGTCAAACTGCTGGCCGGGGTAGATCAGGTCAGGGTTCTTGATCTGGGCGCGGTTGGCCTTGTAGATCATGGGCCACATGAAAGGATCGTTGTACACGTGCTTGTACTCGGAAATCCACCACAGGCACTCGCCCTTGGTCACGGTGTGGGAAACGGGCAGAGCATCGTACTCGGCCTTGTAGACATCCATGGGATCGGCCACCACAGCCGTTTCGACGATGACTTCCTTTTCCTCGACCACAACCACTTCGGGCTCGGTCTTCACTTTCTTCGAACAACCCCAAGCAAAAACAAGGCACAGGGCGATTGCAAGTAAAATCAGCTTCTTCATTGATTGCCTCCTCGGAATTAATTCCTTATTCAAACCCTCTGTAGCACACAGGTCACGCCTGCATTCCATCGGACCAATTATCAATTATTTTCTTTTCTTGCAACACAATTTTGCTGGTTGGATTCTGCTGCCGCGCTTTTTCCACGGCCTGGGCCGCCTCGTCCATCCAGCCGCCCAGGCGCAGGCTCTGGCTGGCCAGCACGTACATGCGCTCTGTCTCCTCGCCGTAAATGGTTCGGATCAACGCGTCGTACTCGTCCTTGAAAACAGCCATGACCAGCCCGTTCTGCGAGAAGATGTACCGCGCCAGCAGGACGTTGTCGCTGTATCGGTGCAGGTAGCTCGGCAGCAGCTGGCGGCACTTGGCCATGATGAACCGGATGCGCGCGATCTCGCGGAACATGGATTCCTCGGTCTGGCTCAGGATCTGGAAAAGCTGCTCTGCTATTTCCCTCTCGGCCCCGGAGCTGTCCGGATCGCCCTTGATCAGCGTGTGGAACCAGGGGGCATAGTTCTGCTTCTGGTAGGCGTCCTCCTTGAGCTTGACCGTCTCGTGGAAGATGTAGCCGATGGCCCAGTCGAGAAACCTGCCACCCAGATGCACATGCGGATCGTTGCGAAAGACATGGTGGGCCGTGTCCTTCATCCGCCACAGGAGGCCCTTGTCCATCTCGGTGCCCACGATGTCCCTGAGCACCTCGAACTCCACGGTGCCATCGGCGTCAAAGGACGCCATCTGGTGCTCCAGCAGCTCGCACGCCTGGCAGAAGAACTTGAACAGATCCCGGACGAACTCCGGATGCTTGGCCTGAATCCACGCTTTCGACATCGCTCGCCTCCGCTCTCCTGCTATACTGCCGGAAAAATGATGTCCACCCGCGCCCCGCCGTCGTCCGCATTGCTCAAGTGCATCTCCACGCCGTGGCTCTCCAGGATGGCGGAGACCAGGGCCAGCCCCAGCCCGGTGCCGGTGTCCTTGGTGGTGAAAAACGGGTCGCGCACCTTTTCGATGTGCTCCGGCGCGAAACCGGGGCCGGTATCCTGCACGGTCACATGCAGCCGCCCTTCCTCGCGCGCCGCGCGCAGGAAGACCTGACCGCCCTTGTCCATGGCCTGGAGCGCGTTGGCGATGAGGTTGTAGAAGGCGCGGTAGAGCAGATCCTTGTCGCCCTTGGCCGAGAGGTCGCCGCTGTATTCGCGGTCTATGGTCACGCCGAGTTTTTCGCACTCCGGCTCCATGAACACGGCCACCTGATCGAGCAGACGGCCCACGTTGACATCGGCCATGGTCGGCTTCTTGGGCCGCGCGTAGTCCAGAAACTCGCCCACCGTGCGGGTCAGCCGCTTGGCCTCCTCGTGCAGGGCCTGGAGGATGCGGGTGTGCGGGCTCTGCTCATTGACCGCCTTCTTGAGAATCAGCTCGGCGCTTGAGCAGATGATGCCAAGCGGGTTGCGAATCTCGTGGGCCACGCCTGCCACCATGCGACCCATGCCCGCCAGCTTCTCCTGCTGCTGGAGCTCGAAGATGAGCTGCTCCTTCTCGCGCAACTGCGCGTTGCTCAGCCGCTCGGCCCGGCGCAGCACGGCCAGGACCAGAAAGAACAGGACCATGGAGGTGACCAGCGAAAAGGCGATGACCAGCCGCTCGAAGTTGAGCATGGCCATGAAATCGGGCGTGATGTCCTGGGTGAACTCCAGAATGCCCATGATCGGGTTCTCGGAGATGTCGGTCAGGGACCGTTCGGCGCGAAGCGGGTAGTAGGCGCGCAGGGTCAGGCTGCCCGGCTTGAGGCTGACCCGAAAGAGCGAGGCGAACTTGGAGACCTTGGCCAGGATCTCGGGCGTAAACCGGGCCGTCTCCCAGGTACGGGTGACCATGTACAGGGCAGATCCATTCTCTCCCACCTCGTCCTTGTTCAGGGAGTAGGTGATGACGCCCTCGGGGTCATAGATGCGCAGCGACGTGACATGGAAACTGTGGACCGTGGAACGGACCACCTGATCCAGGGTCTTGAACTGCTCTTCCTGGCGCAGGCTGATGCCCCCGTAGCGCATGACCGTGGGCATGACGAACCGGGTGAACACCTGATGGCTGACGTTCTCGGCCAGGAGCAGGCCGAACTTCTCCTGCTTGTCCAGCAGGGTCTGCTCCGCATACTTGGAGATGAAGACGGACAGCAGCAGGCTGAATCCGAGAATGATGGCGAACAGGCTCCAGGAAATGACCTTGACGAACTGGAGCGGCTTGCCGCCGCTGTCGCGATGGTTTGTCAACGAATGCAAACTCCCCGGTCAGCCGATCAGATCGACTGTTGTCACTGCGTTAGAATTCCCGCATGTCCCGATCCGCCGTGAGGAACGCATTGAGCGACGCCTTTTCCTCGGTGAGCCCGTCCGCGTTCATGCGGGCCTTGGCCAGCCGCTTGCCCAGCTCCACGGCGGGCTGATCCAGGGGATTGATGCCCATGAGCCAGCCGGTCATGATGGTGGCCGCGCCCAGCAGGGCGATGAGCTTGCCCGCCTGCCTGGGGCCGTCGTCGCCCATGAGCAGCTCCACCAGCGGCACGCCGCTGTCGGACAGGGCCATGCGCGTGCCCAGCGCCTCGGCCTGGAGCAGGTCGCCGAAATCCCGACCCCGGACATAGGCGAACTGGTCCGGCAGGTCCATGGGAAACTTCGGCCCGGCTGGCAGGCTGGGGCAGGTCAGGAACAGGCACGCCTTGTTGCGCAGACCGTCCATGAACATCTGGTTGACCGAATGCTGGTCCGTGACGCCCACCGCCGGGATGGGCTGGCTGCCCCTGCCCTCCTTGCCGAGCGACTCGGCCCAGAGCTGGGCGAACCAGTCGCCGAACTTCGCCCACAGGGGTATATAGGCGAAAAAGATCATCTCATCAAAGCCCTTTTCAAGCAGCGCCGCACCCCAGGCGGCCAGCTGGAACGAGCCGTGCGCGGCCAGCTCTTCGCCCGTGAGCTTCGGGTCGGCCAGCGGGGTGGCCACCTCCTGCGCCCCGGCCATGAGCGCGTCGATGTCCATGCCCAGGAACAGGGCCGGGATCAACCCCACGGCGGAGAGCACCGAATAGCGGCCACCGAGGTTGTCGGGCACGGGCAGGGTCGTGATCCCATATTTCCCGGCCTCGGCGCGCAGAAAACCCTGTTTCTCGTCTGTGACCAGGAGCATGTGTTCGGACCACGCGTCGCCCAGCCGCCTGTGCATCCATTCCTTGAGGATGAAATACTGGCCCACGGTCTCGATGGTCCCGCCGGACTTGGACACGGTCACCACCACGGTCTTTTCCGGCGGCAGCTTGGCCAGATACGCCTCCAGGGCGTAGGCGTCCACGTTGTCGGCGATCCACAGGCAGGGGCCACTGTGGCCCGGCTGGCCCTGCTGCGGAAAGAACGCCTGCTGCAGGGCGCGCGCGCCGAGCGCCGAGCCGCCGATGCCGAGCAGGAGCATGTGGTCAAAGGCCTTGATAAAATCCTTGAGCTGGGCCAGATCTTCCTTGAGGGCCGCCGCATAGGGCATGCTCAGAAAGGGAAGCCTGCCCGCGCCGGTCTCCTCGACCAGCCGGGCGGCCATCTCGTCCGCCCTGGCCTCGAAAGCGGCCATATCCAGGTTTTCCAGACTGGCGCCGGTCCAGTCGAGCATGTCTGCCATGATATCCTCCCTCTGTTCTGTTCGCGGTCCCTGCCGGGCAACGGCCCATTGCGGCCACGCCTTGCCCTTCGCCGTCAGTTGACGGGATTATGGGACAATACCAGCATTCTCAAAAAAGGGAAGCGCCCGCATCGTCTCCCTGTCCGCCCTCGCAAAAAAACGCCCGGCTGCGCCTGCTATTCCCGCCTGCCGAACAGCAGCCGTTGCAGATCGGCCAGGGTCGGGCAGGCCGCGGCGTGGCAGACCGGGCCGTGGCCCAGCCGCCCGGCCTGCTTGAGGCGCACCTCGTGGGCGGCCACGGGCCGCACCTGACCGTTCAGGTCGATCTCGCCCCAGAACACGGCCATCTCCGGCAGGGGGCGGTCGTAGAAGGACGACAGGATGGCCGAGACCACGGCCAGATCCAGGCCCGGATCGCGCGAGGCCAGCCCGCCGGTGATCTTGGCGTAGATGTCGTAGCCGCCGAGGTTGAGGCGCAGCCGCTTTTCAAGCACGGCCAGGAGCAGGTTGAGCCGGTTGGTGTCAAAGCCCAGGGCCGTGCGGCGCGGGATGGACAGGAAGGATTTGGAGACCAGGGCCTGGACCTCCACGGCAAAGGGGCGCTGACCGTCCACAGCCAGGGCCATGGCCGTGCCCGACAGGCTGGGGTCGCGCGCGCCCAGAAAAAACGTGGCCGGGTCCTCGACCACCTCCAGCCCGCGCTCGTTCATGGTAAAGACCACCAGCTCGTCGCTGGGGCCGAACCGGTTCTTGAGCACCCGCAGGATGCGCGAGAAATGCTTGCGGTCCCCTTCCAGGTACAGGACCGTGTCCACCATGTGCTCCAGGAGCTTGGGCCCGGCGATCTGGCCGTCCTTGGTCACATGGCCCACCAGGATCAGGGTGGTCCCGGTCTTCTTGGTCTTTTCCACCAGCTCGCCGGACACGGCGCGCACCTGTCCCACCGAGCCGGGGATGCCCTCGGCCAGGGGCGAGGCCAGGGTCTGGACCGAGTCCACGATGAGCAGTTCGGGCGGCTCGGGCCCGTCGAGCACGGCCAGGGCGTCCTCGACCCTGGTGGTGGCGATGGCCAGGAGCCCCGGCCCGAGCAGGCCGAGCCGCTCGGCCCGGCTCTTGAGCTGGGGCAGGGATTCCTCGCCTGAAAGATAGACCGCCGTGCGGCCCAGCCGGGCCTGACTGCCCGCCAGTTGCAGGAGCAGGGTCGACTTGCCGATGCCCGGCTCGCCGCCCAGCAGAATGGCCGCGCCCGGCACCAGCCCGCTGCCCAGCAGCGCGTCGAGCGACTCCATGCCCGAGGTGCGCGCGGCCAGATCCTCGGCCTCCAGGTCCTCCAGCAGTCGGGGCGTGTCCTGGGCCGATGCCGCGCCCGACGGGCCCACAGTCTTGCGGGCCACGGTCACGGCCTCAAGGGTGTTCCACTCCCGGCACGACGGACACTGCCCCTGCCAGCGCGGCGACTGCGCCCCGCAGGACGCGCAGCGGTAAGCTTCCCTGGTCTTCACGGCTACGGCTTCCGGGTCCAGGTTTCCGCGCCCAATATGCCGTTGCCCACGCCCGCAAACACCCAGTGCCCGGAAAACCTGTCGCCGACCATTCTGAGCGTGGTCACGCCGGATTCAGAGCCATCCTCGCTGCGGAACGACAGGCTCAGAACTTTGGCCAGCGGGTCAAAGACGCCCACGCCCACATAGGCGGTGCCGTCCATGAACCCGCGATACTTCCAGGCGTCGCCCCAGGCGGTCAGCTCGGCAATGCCCTGATACTGCGGCGGCCCGGTCGTGTCGCTGCCGGGATTCCACCCGGACACGGCATAGGAGCCCGCGATGTTGCCGGGTTCGGCCACGGCGTCACCTGTAGGCACGACACCGGACAAAAACAATGAAAAAGCCATTATTACGAGAATATACCTAGCAGTCTTTCCAATCATTTTACACTCCGTTGCTCATGAATGATTTCCCTGATGACGCCCAGCGCATGGCGCAGTCTGTCGGCATCCGCCGCCCCGCTGACCGAGAGCCGGACCGCGTGAGGCAGGGAGCCGCGGCCAACCACGAATGCCTCGTCCGGGGTGACCAGCACCCCGCTCTCCCCGGCCACCCTCGTGAAATCGCCGGAGGTCCAAGGCTCGGGCAGCCTGAGCCAGGCGAAGTATCCCGTGTTTTGCAACGATATGTCCAGCCCGGAAAGCATGTCGCGGGTCATTGAGCACCGCCGGGCAGCCTCGGCCCGTTTGGCGGCCAGGGTGCGGTCCGCGGTGCCGTCGTCGATCCAGCGCCGGGCCACCTCGGCCATGAGTGGCGGGGTCATCCAGACCATGTCCGAGATGGCCCGCTCCACACCCCGCACCTGGGGCTCGGGCGAGGCCAGATAGGCCACGCGCAGCCCGCCCGCCACAGCCTTGGACAGGGAGGCGATGAAAAAAGTCCGCTCCGGGGCCAGGGCGGCCAGCGGGGCAGGGCCGGGACCGGCCACCAGCCCGTAGGCGTCGTCCTCGATGATGGTCATGTCCCTGCGCCGGGCCACCCCGGCCAGTTCGTGGCGGCGGTATTCGGGCATGCGCGCGGCAGTCGGGTTCTGGCAACCGGGCATGAGATAGACCCCGCGCACCGGCTGGGCGCGGCACGCCTCGTCCAGAGCCTCGGGCAGCATGCCCAGACGGTCCTGCTCCACCGGCACCAACCGCAGATGAAAACGGCGCGCCAGGGTCTTGACCAGCGGATAGGTGATCCCCTCCACGGCCAGAACGTCGCCGGGCCGGAACATGGCCGAGAGGACCACGGCCAGCGCGTTCTGCCCGCCCACGGTCACGGACACAGTCTCAACCCCGACATCCAGCCCGTAGCGGCGCAGCCAATCGGCTCCGGCCTGCCTGTCGGCCCGACGACCGCAGGAGGGATAGTATTCGAGCAGCCGCTGGCAGTCCGGATCAGCGGCGACATCCCGCAGCGTCACGGCCAGATTCGGGCTCAACGTTTCAAGGGGCAGGGTCATGCTCAGGTCCACCACGCCGGGCAGCTCGTCCTCGCGGTGACAGAGAAAAGGCTGGCCCGGCTCACCACCCACATAGGTGCCGCGCCCGGTCTCGCCGCGCAGCAGGCCGCGCCGGGCCGCCTCGCCGTAGCCACGGGTCACGGTGCCCACGGTCACGCCCAGGGTGTCGGCCAGCTCGCGGTGGGTGGGCAGGCGCGCACCGGACGCGAGGCTGCCCAGCCGGACATCCCGCTCGATGGCGTCGGCAATGGCCAGATAGCGCGGGCCTTCTCGATCCAGGGATGGGTGCCACATTGTCATGGTGACAATTAATACATTGACCGGAAAATTGTGTCAATGTAGCCGGTTGGTCAGGAGGCACCATGACACCAACCCAAAATTCCGCCCTGCGCGGCGCGCGCGACGTGAGCCCGCTGCTGCTGGGCGTCATCCCGTTTGGCCTCATCTGCGGGGCGGCCTGCGTGGGCGCGGGCATGCCCGAATGGGGGGCCATGGGGCTGTCGCTCATCGTCTTTGCCGGGGCGAGCCAGCTGGCCACCATCCAGCTCATGGCCGATCAGGCATCCGTGGCCGTGGTCATCCTGACCGGGCTGGTGGTCAACCTGCGCATGCTCATGTACTCGGCGTCCATCGCCCCGCACCTGACCGCCACCCCGGCCCTGGCCCGGAGCGCCGGGGCCTACCTGCTCACGGATCAGGCCTACGCCGTGTCCATCACGCGCTTTGCCGCGCCGGATGGCGCACCATCGAGCAGGTTCGCCTACTACGTGGGCGCCGGGCTGGTCATGTGGACCGGGTTCAACGCCTGCACCGCGTTGGGCGCGTACCTTGGCGCGCTCATCCCTGCCGGGTGGAGCCTGGATTTCTCCATCCCCCTGACCTTCATCGCCCTGGTCATCCCCGCTGTCAGGGACCGCCCGGCCCTGATCGCGGCCATTGCCGCCGGGGCCACGGCCTGTCTGGCCGCAAGACTGCCCTTCAACCTCGGCCTGATCCTGGCCTCGGCCACAGGCATCGCCGCCGGATACCTCGCCGAACGCCGCCGCGACCGGGCATCCGTCAAGCAGGAGGCCCACCCGTGATCGACATGTCCACCTATTGGGTCGTTGTTCCCATCCTGGGACTTGGCACCTACCTTATCCGGCTCTCCTTCATCCTGCTCATGGAGCGCATCCCCCTGCCCCAGGCCGCCCACCGGATGCTCCGGTTCATCCCGGCCTCGGTGCTCCCGGCCCTGGTGCTGCCCGCCGTGCTCTTCGGCAAGACCGGCACCACCCCCCTGGCCGACCCGGCCCGCACCGGCGCGGCCCTGGTCGCCATGCTCGTGGCCTGGAAGACACGCAACACCCTGGCCACCATCGGCGCAGGCATGGCCGCCCTGTGGACCTTGCAGGCGGTGCTGTAGGCGGGCGGTTGACATCGCCTCCTGGCATTGCATACAGACATGCCACACACCCCCAACCCGAGGCGACAACATGAAATTTTCCACGCAGGATCTGGACTGGGCCGTTGCCGCGGCCGTCATCTCCGGCGAGACCCGCGACACCCTGGTCGCCGCCCTGGAGAAACGCTACGAGCACCGGCCTTCGCTGAGCTTTACCAATGTCCTGTACTATCTCGGTGGCCTGATCGTCATCGCGGCCATGACCCTGTATGTCGGCCGGGCCTGGGGCGACCTGGGCGGGGGCGGCCATCTGGCCGTGGCCCTGGTCTACGCCGCCGTCTATCTCCTGGCCGGTAGCGCCCTGTGGCGCAGGGGGCACCGCATTCCGGGCGGGATTCTGGTCACTGCGGCGGTCTGCATGACCCCCATGGCGGTCTACGGCGCGCAGGAAATGTCCGGGCTATGGATATTCGAACATCCCGGCGCGTACCGGGACTTCTACCATTGGATCAAAGGCGGCTGGGCCGTCATGGAAATCGCCACCATGGCCGCCGGGCTGCTGGCTCTCCGTTTCTACCGGTTCCCGTTCATCACCCTGCCCATCGCCTTTTGCGCCTGGTTCATGTCCATGGATCTCGCGAGCATCCTCTACGGCCCGGACTTCTCCTGGGAGCAGCGGCGGATCGTTTCCCTGTGGTTCGGCCTAGTCATGCTCGCCGCGTCCTACGCCGTTGACCGGCGCACCCGCGAGGACTACGCCTTCTGGGGCTATTTCTTCGGCATGTGCGCCTTCTGGGGCGGGCTGACGTTCACGGACAGCGACAGCGAACTCGGCAAGTTCGTCTACTGCCTGATCAACCTCGGCCTGATGGGCGTCTCGGTGCTGCTGCAACGCCGCGTCTTCATCATTTTCGGCGCCATGGGCGTTGCCGGGTATCTCAGCCACCTCGCGCAGGATGTCTTCCAGAGCACCCTGGGCTTCTCATTCGCCCTGAGCGGCCTCGGCCTGCTCGTCATCGCCGCCGGACTTCTCTACCACCGCCACCAAAAACGCATCGAGACATGGCTGGTCAACCGCCTCCCCCATGCACTCAGGAAAACCCTGCCCCAATATCGATCCTGATTTTTTCGCGCCTCCGGCGGCCAGAGGGGGGAACCTCTTGGAAGAGGTTCCCCCCTCTGGACTCCCCCTTCCAGAACTTTTTGGCGCTCCGCCGCAAGGCGAGGTTGGGAGAGCCGAGAGCCGGACAGCGGCGGAGAGGGCGTGGATATGCGGAAAGACGACCCTCTTTTTATACTGAAAAAAAGACGCACGGCCCGTGCGGACGTGCGACCCTCTACGCCGCCATCAAGCCCTGCCTCTTCCCTTGCCCTTCCAGGCGGCGTAGCCCCAAAACGTTTTGGAAAAGGGAGGGATGGGGGTCCGGGGGAAGGGAGGGAAAAACCTTTTTCCAAAAGGTTTTTCCCTCCCTTCCCCCGGCTTTCCCACCAGCTCACCCACCCACCCGCCGCCCTCCCCCATATCCGCTTGGATTGCGGGGGAAAACGTGCTAGAGCGGGCTCCACGAGCTTTTTTAAGGAGAATATGGAGCCATGAGAGCGAAGATACATCTTGAGACCGCGTTGCGAAAAGTGCTGGCCGACAGGGGTTGGGAGTGGCCGGACAAGGGCGTGATCGAGCCGCCCAAGGACAGGCAGTTCGGCGACATGTCGGTCAACGTGGCCATGATGCTGGCCAAGCAGGCGGGCAAGCCGCCTCGCGCCATAGCCGAGGAGATTGCGGCGGCCATGGCCGACGACCCGCGCATCGCCAGGGTGGACATCGCCGGTCCGGGCTTTCTCAACTTCACCTTTGCGCCCGGTTTCTGGCATGAGACCATTGGCGTGGTGCGCGAGGCGGGCCAGGGGTATGGCGCGTCCGACCTGGGCAAGGGCGTCCGGGTGCAGGTGGAATATGTTTCGGCCAACCCCACCGGGCCGCTGCACATCGGCCATGGCCGGGGCGCGGCCCTGGGCGACTCGCTGGTGCGGATCATGGAAAAGGCCGGGTACGAGGTTGAGGCCGAGTATTATGTCAATGACGCGGGCCGCCAGATGCGCATCCTCGGCTCGTCCATCTGGTACCGGCTCAAGGCGCTGTCGGGCCGCGACGTGGCCGAGCCCGAGGACTACTACCGGGGCGACTACATCATCGGCATCGCCCGCGACGTGCTGGCCGCCAATCCGGGCATTCTGGACATGGACGAAAAGGACGCCGTGGAGATATGCCAGGACCGCGGCATGAACGACATCCTGGACGGCATCCGGGAAGACCTGCGGGCCTTTGGCGTGCGCCACGATGTCTGGTTTTCGGAGAAGAGCCTGGTGGCCGACGGGCTGGTGGACGAAACCTTTGCCGACCTGCGCGAGAGCGGGCTCGGATTCGAGCAGGACGGCGCGTTCTGGTTCCGCTCGACCCAGTTCGGCGACGACAAGGACCGGGTGCTGCGCAAATCGAGCGGGGACACCACGTATTTCGCCTCGGACATCGCCTACCACGACCACAAGTTCAAGCGCGGCTTTGATCTGGTGGTGGACATCTGGGGCGCGGACCATCACGGCTATGTGCCGCGCATGATGGCCGCCTGCGAGGCCCTGGGCAAGAAGGGCGGGCTGCACGTCATTCTGGTCAACCTCGTCAACCTGCTGCGCGATGGCGAGCCGGTGGCCATGTCCACCAGGGCGGGCGAGTTCGAGACGTTGAAGGACGTGGTGGACGAGGTGGGCGCGGACGCGGCCCGGTTCATGTTCCTGTCGCGCAAGTCCGACTCGCGGCTCGATTTCGACCTGGAGCTGGTCAAGCAGAAGACCATGGACAACCCGGTCTTCTATGTGCAGTACGCCCACGCGCGCATCTGCTCGCTCAACGCCAAGGCCGCCGAGGCGGGCGTGGCCCCTGCCGGACCGGACAAGGCCGCCCTGGCCCTGCTCGACACCGAGTACGACCTGGACGTGCTGCGGCTGCTCGACCAGTACCCGGACTATGTGGAGTCTGCGGCCCGGACCCAGAGCCCGCACCTGATCAGCACCTACCTCCAAGAGCTTGCCTCGACGCTGCACAGATACTATACCAATTGTCATGTGCTCTCCGCCGACCCTGCCGTGGCCTCGGCCCGGCTCATGCTGCTGGGCTGCGTGGCCGGCGTGGTCAGGGACGGCCTCGGGCTGCTCGGCGTGAGCGCCCCGGAATCCATGTAGCGAGGATCAAATGTCCGACACCAGCACCACACCGCCCAAGGTCAGGATACCCAAACTGAACAGACCGGACAGGACCTGGGATTTTTCCCTGACCCTTCCGGGCATGATCAGTGCCGTGGGCGCGGGCATCCTTGCCCTGACCTTCTTCTTTGTCATGGGCATCCTCATCGGGCGCGGCTACAGACCTGAAACCGATGTCCCGCCGCTGGGCCAGTTCATGCCCCGGAGCGAACACGGCCAGTTGGCTGCGGAAGCGGAAAAACCGACCATTCTCCAGGCCGTGGAACTGGAATATCCGGAACGCCTCAAGGCGTCGCCGGACAAAATCATGGACACCCACCCCATGGAAATGACCCTCAAGCCCGTAGCCCAAACGCCCCCGGCGCAGGCTCCGGCGCAGCAGGCCCAGGCAACGCAGCCCGCAACGCAGCCCGCAACGCAATCGGCCCAGACGCAATCGGCCCCGGTCCAACCGACCCCGACTCCGGCTGCTCCGGCACCCACGACGAGCCAGGGCGGCGACCCCGTGTTCGACTATATCTATCAGGTGGCGTCCTTCAGGCAGAAGGACATGGCCCAGGGGCTGGCCACCAAGCTGGCCGGAGCCGGGCTGAAGACTGGCGTGGAATCGGGCGAGGTCAGCGGAGCCACTTGGCACCGGGTCCAGGTGTTCCACCAGGGCACGGCAGCCTCCACCGAGAACATGCGCGCCGTGCTGGCCAAGTTCGGCATCGACAAACCGCTGCTCAGGAAGAAATCGGCGCGCTGACAGGCTGCATGCCCGACAGCCGCACACGCATCAACCCCCTGCGCACCTCATGTGCGCAGGGGGTTGATGCGTGTGCGGCGGGGTCCGGGTCGGCCCGGATGGCGGATCACTGCTTGTGCGCGGCCTGCCAGATCTCCCCGCCCGTTTCCTCCTGCCCGCCATCGTCCTCGGCGTCGCGCCGGAACATGCGCCGGGCCAGGTAGATGAACGGGGTGTCCAGAGCGGCCACGGCCACCTTGATGACATAGGTGGAGAGCATGATCTCCCAGAACACGTTGATGGGGAACAGGCCCCAGAAGGCGATGGTGCAGAAGATGGCCGAGTCGAGCAGCTGGCTGACCATGGTCGAGGCGTTGTTGCGCAGCCAGAGCATCCGCTCGCCCGTGCGCTCGCGGATGGCGTGAAAGGCCCAGACGTCGTGCATCTGCGAGACGAGGTAGGCGGCCATGCTGGCCAAGGCGATTCGCGGCATGAAGCCGAAGAGCGCAGCCAGATGCGGCTGGGCAAAGTCGTCGCCCGCAGGCTGGAAGGCCAGGGCGATCTGCATGTAGGCCACCATCATGACCAGGGCCACAAAACCGAGCAGCACGCCCTTGCGCGCCTCCTTCCTGCCGTGGAACTCGCTCAGGAGATCAGTGGACAGGAAGACGCTGGCGTAGAGCACGTTGCCAAGGGTCGTGGTCAGGCCGAAAAGCTCAACTGTTTTAAGCACCTGGATATTGCACAGGAGCAGGTTGAAGACGATGAGGCCAAACAGCCCCACACGGCCAAAAAAGCGGTATACGGCCAGGACCATGCACAGGTCCACGATGGCAAAGGCGATCCAGAGTGTTTCGTTCATGGAGGTTGCCTAGTCCTGAATCCGGGCCGAGGTCAAGCCCAAATTGCCGGGAATCCCGGCAGACCGGCGCGGACCGGTCGCCCTCGCCGGACCCTCCGGCGAGGACAACCACTCCACACCCCGTGCCGCGCCCGGACCGGGCTACCCGCCGAGTTCTTGTTTGTACCCGTCGAGCACGGCAAGAACACTGCGCCCGACCGAGGCGCACGCCTGCTCGTCGATGTTGGCCAGGGCCACACGCAGGGACCAGTCCGGTCCGGCGAACCCGCCACCGGGCAGGCAGACCGTGGCGTGCTGCTCGGCCAGCCGGAACAGAAACTCCAGGGAATGCTCCTTGGTCAGCTTGTCCGCGAACGGCTTGCCG